>NZ_AOSQ01000012.1:0-72168 GCF_000349605.1 Kocuria sp. UCD-OTCP | reverse complement strand
GGGACTGTCCGATAAACGGTGTGTGGGGCCCGGCGGTTTTCATCAGTGAGTGGTTCTCTCGAACCGTCCGGCGAAGGTGATCGCGAACGCGTTGAGTGCTGGCTTCCACCTCATCACCCAGCGTGCTCTACCGCCGCCGGTCGGATCAAGAGATCTGGTGACGAGGTAGAGGCACTTCAGCGCGGCCTGCTCGTTCGGGAAGTGCCCACGGGCCCGCACCGCCCTCCGGTAGCGGGCGTTGATCGACTCGATCGCGTTCGTCGTGCAGATCACCCGGCGGATCTCCACGTCGTATTCGAGGAAGGGCACGAACTCCGCCCAGGAGGACTCCCACAGCTGCACGATCGCCGGATACCGCTGGCCCCACTCGGCCTTGAACTCGGCGAACCGGTCCTTGGCCGCGGCCTCGGACGGGGCGGTGTAGACCGGTTTGAGGGCCTTGACGATGCCGTCGCGGTGCTGGCGGCCGGCGTAACGGAAGGAGTTGCGGATCAGGTGCACGATGCATTGCTGCACCACCGTCTGCGTCCAGGTGGTGCTGATCGCCTCCGGCAGGCCCTTGAGCCCGTCGCAGACAGCGATGAACACATCCTCGACGCCCCGGTTCTTGAGTTCCGAGAAGACCTGCAGCCAGAACCGGGCGCCCTCGGCGCCGTCACCGGCCCAGATCCCGAGGATGTCGCGTTCCCCGTGCACGGTGACGCCCATAACGACGTAGAACGGGGTGTTGCGGACCTGCCCGTCGCGGACCTTGACCACGATCGCGTCGACGAAGAGCACCGGGTAGATCGGGTCCAGGGGGCGCGAAGACCACTCGGCCAGCTCGCCGGCGACCTTTTCGGTGATTCGGCTGATGGTGTCCTTGGAGACCTTCGCGCCGTAGACCTCCTCGAAGTGCGCCGCGATCTCCCCGGTGGTCAGGCCGCGGGCCGACAGCGAGAGCACGATCTGATCGATCCCGTCCAGGCGCCGCTTGCGTTTGGGCACGATCACCGGCTCGAAGGACCCGTCCCGATCCCGGGGCACCTCGATCTCGACGGGGCCGATCTCGGTCAACACGGTCTTCGATCTCGTCCCGTTGCGCATATTGGCCGCGATCGGGGTCTGCCCGTGGTCGTGCCCGAGGTGTTCGGTCAGTTCGGCTTCCAGGGCGGTCTCGAGGACGTTCTTCGTGAGCTGGTTCAGCAGCCCGCCGGGCCCGACCAGGCTCACGCCTTGCTCCTTGGCTTGGGCGAGCAGCCGTTCGGCGATTTCCTTCTGATCGATGATCTCTCCCGTCACGGGATCGATCATCTCCTCTGTCCTGTCTGTCGTGAAGTCGGTCACGGCCGTCTCCTTTCGGATCAGGCCGGACCCTCACACACCGTTCTTCTTACAGTCCCNTCACGGGATCGATCATCTCCTCTGTCCTGTCTGTCGTGAAGTCGGTCACGGCCGTCTCCTTTCGGATCAGGCCGGACCCTCACACACCGTTCTTCTTACAGTCCCCTCGTACGGGATGCTCGCCGGACTTCTAGCGGTTGAGTGCCCGAGAAATGTCCACATGTAACGCAATGGGTGTTTACCGGCCCGCCACTGGCCACCGACTGACGCACTTGTCGCTTCGTCGAATGTGGATGAAGGACTACCGCTCTCACTGTGTAAGGGCCATTTCCATGTTGAGTGGTTCCCTCTCGGCGCAGCGCTGATCGGGCCGGACACCGTTGCGGTGTCCGGCCCGCTGGCACATCGTGGGCCCGGTCAGGCCTTGGCGACCTTGATGGTCACGTTGGGGCAGGCCGCGGCGATCCGGGTCAGCGTTGCCTTCTCCTTGCTGTCGACCTTCAGGCCCCAGCGGATCTTTACCGCCACCCACTCCCCCACATAGCCGCAGCGGTGCTTGGGCGGCATCCACTCTTCCGGGCCGCGGGCCTGCTTGGTGGAGTTCAGCTTGGAGGTCTGGGCACTGAGCGTGCGGTGGTCCCCGATGTCGTTGTAGAACGCCACCCGCTTGGTCTGGCTCCAGCCCCGCGCCCCGGAGCCCCAGGCCTCGTGGACCGGCACCGTGTGGTCGATCTGCACGGTGGTGGCCGAGGTGTGGGTGCGCCCGTCCCAGGTGGTGACCCACTTGCCGCCCTTGACGGTGCATCGCTTGGTGGTGGTAAAGCTGGTCTTCACCTTGGATTCGTTCTGCAGTACCTCGGCCCGGGTGTTCTGGCAGTCCTTGTTGGTGTCTTTCCAGTCGCCGAACTGCTTGTCCCGGTTGTAGCCGGCGTTGTTCTCCGCCGCCACCGGCAAGGACTTCACCGCGGTGCGCAGCGGGGCGCTGTAGGTGCTCGCCGCCTGCGCCGGCGCTACCCCACCGGTGAAGAGCAGACCCGCCACCACCGTGGAGGCGGCCGCGGCACGCCACCCCGCACGGTGAGCGCCCACCGTGGGTGAGGACGAGGTGGTACGGCGGCGTGAGAGCAGAGCGAAAGGCATGAGGAGCCTCCAGAATCAAAGGGATCGAGGCGCCTGTATCGGCGCCCCCTCATGCTGGCATCACGACCGCAAATAGCACTGATGTGACGTTGGTCCTGCATCCGCACAGGTGAGAGCGACGCTACTGACTCGTAGTTGGCGGCCTCCCGGCGCCACATCCGTCTGCGGATCCACCCCGTCGCAGACCAACAGGCGCGGACTGTACCCCCTGCGCAGGACGCCTCTCGAGCGACCGTTGCATCAGGGAGAGTTGTGGTGCCGGTCAGGTCACCGGAAGCAGGTGACCATCCGGACCCTCGCGCAGGTACCGCAGATCGGTCGGGTCCGGCCACTGGTCGAGGAGCTCCTCGACGACGTCGATCGCGCTCTCATCCTCGAAGTAGGCCTCTTCGACGAAGTCGATGGCCAGGTAGGACAGCTTGCCCTCCATCAGCTGGAGGCCAATCTGCAGCTGCGTGCCATCAGATCCCAGGCACCGGGCCCGGACGGGGTAGGTCTGCTGATGGGGCACCACGCGCACCACGTCGTCGGGCACCTGGAACTCCACGGTGGCGGAGAACCCCTCGACGCCGTCATCGAAATAGGACTCCTGCGCGACCGTCAGCTGCCCCAGCAGCACCCGGGCCTCGGCGGTGTCCGTGGCCTGCAGGATCCCATGGACCACCTCGCGCACCGCAGGTGTGAGCGCACGGGTGCGCATCGACTCCTCCCCCACCTCCAGAGCCTGCGCATCAGCCCGGGCCCCGGCACGCGCGACGGCGTAGCCCACCAGCACACTGGCCACCGAGGCCGCAGCCAGCCACCGCCGCGGATGACTGACCCCGGCCGCCTCCAGCCGGCCCACGATCCGGGCATCCAGGCTCTCAGAAGCATCGGAGAGGGCCAGCACCGCCGCCCCGGAGGCTACCCCGGCCACCACATTGGCCGGCACCAGCGCGGCCCGGTCGGTGGTGACCCCAGCCCACCACGCCGTGGTCGCCACCACCCCGGCCCGGTAGAGCCGTCGACGTGCCGGGCTCAACCGGGACGGGTCGATCAAGCTCAATGCACCGAAGGCGGCAGCCGAGGCCGCGCCGAACACCGGGGAGACCGGATCAGTGAACCAGGTGGGTTCAAGACGCATGGGGTCGTCCTTTCGGGTCAATGGTCTTCACCCTACGCATCACCAGCACCTCCCGAGCGGGACTGTTAAATCAGCCGGTGTCATCAAAGCTGGCTTGATAGCCGCTTTCTCGCCTTATGTGAAGTGTGCGCTGCGCCCCGCCGTCGCCGCGACCCGCGTCATCGCAACCGTCCCCAATCCGTCGGGGCATCCCACTAGAGTCTTTTCTCGTGGGAGAACACGCTGACCAATCAGCTCGATCGGAGACGACGATTGAGCCCCGGCTCGTGATGAAGGGCGACGACGACAAGCCGTTTATCCAAGGCGAGTTCTTCGTCGCCGCGTACCAGCGTGGCTACCGGTGGGGACGCGACGAAGTGCGCCAACTTCTGGAGGACATCAAGACCCACAAGCGCGAAGCCGGCAGGGGAGAGCCCACCGACTACTACCTCCAGCCGATCGTCGTGTTGAAGCGCGATGGTGGGAGCTGGGAACTCGTCGACGGCCAGCAGCGCCTGACAACCCTGTTCCTGATCACGAAATACGTCGCCACGAAGATCGCCGACTCCAAGTTGGACTACCTGCTCACCTACGAAACCCGACAAGGTAGCCGCGACTTCCTGGAGACTCTCGACTTCTCGCGCCGTGACGAGAACATCGACTACTACCACATCGCCCAGGCGTACGACGTCATCGGGGAGTGGTTCGACGAACAGCCGAACGCCACACAGGCCGCCATCAATCTCCACACGGCGCTTGCTAACTGGGTCTACGTCATCTGGTACGAGGCGCCACCGGGCACCGACGCCACCGCACTGTTTACGCGCCTGAACCGTGATCGCATCCCTCTGACGGACTCGGAATTGATCAAGGCGGTGGTGCTATCAAACAGCGGCGCAGCCGGCGGCAAGTCGGGACGGCAACAGGAAATCGCTGCCCAATGGGACGGGTTCGAGAGGGATCTTCGTGATCCGCAGTTCTGGGCATTCCTCACGCGCTCATCGACCGAGAGGTCGACCCACATCGACTTCCTCTTCGAGTCCATGACGCCGAAGGCGGGTCTAAGAGAACGGCCCCGCTACTGGACCTTCAGCAAAGTCCGGGAGGACATCGCCGAGCGAGGATCGGCCGCCTTCTGGCGAGACGTCGTCGAGCGCCACGGACTGCTGACAGGGTGGTTCCAAGACCGCGATCTCTACCACCGGATCGGTTACCTCATCCAGGTCGGTGACTCGATCCAGGAACTCATCGACCTATCCCGATCCCGGACGCACTCGGCCTTCCGAAAGGCGCTCGTTGACCGAACACGCAAGCGCCTTGGTCTCACAGCTGACAAGGTCTCCCTCTTGCGCTACGGGAAGGACAACGGCAAGTGCACCGACGTCCTGCTCCTCATGAATGTCGAGACCGTGCTCGGCAGCAGCGACATCGGGAGCCGCTTCTCGTTCCACGCCTACGTCGATAACTGGTCGCTGGAACACATCCACGCACAGAACTCCGAAGCCTTCGAGAAGGAGACCGAACGTCGAGACTGGCTACGGACGCACAAGAAGAAAATCGAAGAGTCTCACTGGCCGCCAGATCAGCGGGCCGACGTGGACGAGATCATCGCCAAGATCAACGCCCATCTGGCCATGGCCGACGGTAAGACTGATGAGCAGAGTTTCGACTGGATCTTCCGGCAGGTCCTGGCGTTGTTCAGCGCTCCTGGCGCTGACGCCACCGATGAGGACACGCACGGACTCGGCAATCTGGCACTGCTCCAACGCGACCTCAATAGCAAGCTGAACAACGCGGTCTTCGCCCTCAAGCGCGAACAAGTGATCGGGCTCGACCAGGATGGGGCCTACATCCTGCCCTGCACCCGTAACGTCTTCCTGAAGTACTACACGGCCGCGGCCGACCAGCAACTCTCCCTGTGGGGTCCCCAGGATCAGGCCAACTACCTCACTGCGTTGATCGACAAGGTGGAGCGCTTCCTGATGGTCGAGAGGTCTCCCGCTGACGAGGTCCACGCATGAAGGGCTACCCCACCACGTTCCTCGGCCTATTCGACGAACCCGTCGGAGACCGTCCCGGCATCACCGAGATCGAGATCCCGATCATCCAGCGTGACTTCGCGCAGGGCCGAGCTGACGAGGAGGTCAGCGCCCTCCGGGACCGATTCCTCGACAAGGTCATCGAAGCCGCCACGACTGACAGGCACATGGGTCTCGACTTCGTGTACGGCGACGTTCGAGCCGGAGTCCTGCAGCCACTCGATGGCCAACAACGCCTCACTACCCTGTTCTTGCTGCACTGGTACGTCGCTTCGCGCGCAGACAAGCTCGACTCGGCCGCCCCTTGGCTGTGCTTCTCCTACGCGACCCGGCCGACAGCTCGAGACTTCACCCAGACAATCGCCAACAACCCGTATCCAGGCGGGCCAGCCTCGCCATCGGCCTGGATCAAAGACCAGCCATGGTACGTCTACCCGTGGCGCCACGACCCGACCATCTCGTCGATGCTCGTCATCCTCGACGCGATCCATCGACGGCTCGTCCCGCACGCCGACGAAATCGACGCCGTGTGGGACCGGCTCGCAGCTCGCCCCGCCGACGTCCAAAACAGTGCCATCTGGTTCCTGTTCCTCCCCGTCGTCGATATCGCCCACGGGGAAGACCTCTATATCAAGATGAACTCGCGCGGGAAGCCACTGACGACGTTTGAGGTCTTCAAGGCGGACTTCGAAAGCATCATCAAGTCAGCCGACCCTGACCGGCACCAGCACCTCGTCGAGAGCATCGACGGAGTGTGGGCCGATCTGCTCTGGGAGTACGAGAAGCGAGCGGCGAGCAACTACAAGATCGACGATGAGTTTGAGCGGTACCTCACCTTCATTATCAAAATCTGCGAGTGGCGCGACGGGAAGTCTGCCCGAAAGTGGCACGACAGGCAGGCACGAAGGCTTTGGCCGATCGAGGAGCGAGCCCGACTCGCCATCGCCGACCCCAGCAACGAACATGCCGCTCGGAATCGAGACTTCTTCTTCCACGCGTTCGACACGTGGATTGGCGCCGATCCCGTCACCCATATCAGAGGTCCTCTCGACCCGAGTGCCGAGTTCAGCAGGCTGTTCACCGCCGGCGGCCTCGGGGAAGGATCGATTCCGCTCTTCTCCACAACTCCTGACCTGTTCGGTAGCTGCATCGTCCGGTACGGGTCCGACTTCACGGCACAAGAGACGCTGCTCCTCTTCGGAGTCCTGCTCGCGCGACAGGCCGACGACACGATCAGTCAGGACGAGATCGCCAAGCGCCTGCGCTCTCTACGCAATGTCACTGCAGCATTCCTCGACTTCAATCGCATGCCTGCCTACGTCGCACAGACCGAGAAGCTGATCGTCCACGGCCAACTGGAGGATTCAGGGACCTTCCGAAGCGATTGGGTTGCTGATGAGGTCCTCAAATGGTCCTTTCTGGACGAGCACCCAGAAACCATTGACGCCGTACATCAACTTGAAGACCACCCACTGGTTCGCGGACGCATCATGGCGTTCGAGCTCGATGCAGCCACGCTAGAAGCACGAGCTGAAGCATTCACAGCCGTGAGCCGACCGGAACTGCGCGACCTGCTCGGCGCCGCGCTGCTCACGAAAGGGGACTACTCACGCGATGTTGGCTGGCAGGGAAGTCGCCGCCAGCTCGGAAGTTCCCAGAAGGACGACTCCTGGACTGACATGCTCACCACGGGGTCTCGGGCGAATCTCGCCAACATCCGCGAGCCGCTGGCGGCTCTGCTGGACGACGTCGCCACGCGGGCGGCGACCGGCACGAACCAGCCAAGCGATGCTCTCGATGCGATCCGCGCCCAGTGGCTCGCTGAACGCGAGTCCCGCAACTTCTACGACTGGCGTTACTACCTCGTCCGCTACTCCGGCGCCCGCAGCTCGAAGGGCGGTGGCTACTACCACGGCACCTACGACAGCACGACCGGCGGGTTCGCTTATCAGCGCCTCCGGATGCTTCACGGCAGCAACTACAACGCCTACTTCAGCGACGCGCTGCTCCATGCGGCCTGGGTCGACGGCTCGCTCGGTGCTGATGCCGAGGAACCAAGTTGGTGGCACCGCGACGACCCAGGCCTCACGCTCAAGAGGTCCCGCATCGAGATTCGCTGTGATGACGACGCCTTCGAACTCGTCCTTCCAGACAACCGTGAGCCCGTCGAAACCAAGGTCGCCAAGGCCCTGACGGCGTTCGATTCTGCCGACCAGTTGCGGGTTCTGGTCCAGCAGAAGCCCGAAGGCGGCCGGCTAGTGGATAGCGAGGACCGGATACAGCTCTGTGTGCGACTGGTGCGCGCGTTGGCAGTTGAGGGCCTCTGACGGCCATTGCAGGACGCCGCATCCGAAGCGTTTGCGTCCTTCGCTCCAAAGTGGCGCATCGTGACGGGGATTGCCGGCGGCAGGATATGGGTGTCACCCCAGCCCGCAGTCCCTAGGGTTTAGAGCGATGAGGGCTTCGATGTTCCGATTCATGGCACGGCCCTTATCGTGTCGGATCAACGGCGCGTGGTAGCCCCAAGTATTCTCGGCCCATGGACGACAGCAACACGATCGCGACCGCTGGGTCAACGTTCTCCCAGGCGCTGAACGCTGCGGCGAAGCTGCCGGGCGTACGGATTGATCGGGCTGCCTATCTCCGAACGGCGCTGAAGCGCCACTGCACAGAGGGTCAGACTGAGCGAGCGATCGCCGACGGCCCTGCTGCGGCGGGCATACCGCTCGAGATCATCACCGAAGCCGCCAACACTTCGATCCGCTACGAGACCAGCAAGGTCACCGGTCTCTCAGCGCTTGCGGGAGTTCCCGGTGGGTTCGCCATGATCGGCACGGTACCCGCCGACGTCGCCCAGTATCTGGGCCACATGCTCCGGATCTCCCAGAAGCTGGCGTACATCTATAGCTGGCCTGATCTCTTCAATGGAGACGACGATGAGATGGACGAAGCCACAGAGGGCATCCTCACGCTTTTCCTCGGCGTCATGGTCGGCGTCCAGATCGCCCAAGGCGGAGTAGCGAAAGCAGCAGCCATGATCGCTGCCCAGGCTGCGAAGAAGCTACCGCAGCAGGCCCTCACCAAGGGCGTGATCTACCCCGTCGTCAAGAAGGTCGCCAGCTACCTCGGAGCACAAATGACGAAGAAGATCTTCGCCAGTGGAGTAGCCAAAGCCATCCCCCTCGTCGGATCGGTGCTCTCAGGTGGCCTCACACTTGGCACCTTCCTCCCCATGGCGCGGAAACTGCAGAAGCATCTCGCGAGCCTCGAGCTGACCAAACCAGGACACCGCCCAGAAACGGCGCATGCCAGCGATCCCCTGATCGTCGACGGCGAGCTGCTGAACGACCCCGACGACGCAGAATGCGGTCGGTAACCTTCGTCCCGCTACCCGGGAGCACCGGATTTCCGGCCCTTCACAGATGAGCATGGGTGGGCGTCTTTCTCCACGGCCGGTGTCCGCCGGCGGCGAGCAGGGCGCGTAGCCGGTAGTTGTCGAAATTGCGGAAGCCGCGGGCGACCCTGCGCATCGTCTCGATCACCCCGTTCACGGCCTCAGTGGGACCGTTCGAGGCGCCGTCGGTGTCGAAATAGGCCAGGATCGCCGACCGCCACTTGCGCAGGGTCCGTCCGAGCCGGGCGATCTCCGGGATTGGGCAGGTCGGGAAGGCGTCCAGGATCTCGGCGACCAGCCGGCGCCCTCGTTCGAGGCGGGAGTGGTAGACGGCGCGCAGCCTCTGGTAGCAGTGCCAGGCAAGGGTCACCTCGTGGTGCGGGTCCCCGGCCTCGAGCTTGGTGTTGAGCCGGGTGATCTGCTTGGCGGTGAGGTGCTCGGCGCCGATCTGCAGGGTCCGGCGGATCCCGTACAAGGGATCGCCGGCCCTTCCGCGGTGGCCCAGGGTGTCGAAGCTGCACGCGGCGACGCACCTCGTCGAGGACCTGTCCGCCGAGCAAGACCGGCGTGGAAGGCGTCGAGCACCGTGATGGCCTCCGGGAGCACATCGCGGATGGCGTTGGCGTAGCCGTGGAACGGGTCCAGGGTCGCCGTGCGGATCCCGGACGTGAACGTCTCGCCTTATTCGGTGAGCCAGTCGCCGTAGGCGGCCCCGGTGCGGCCCTTCACCAGGTCCAGCAGCCTGGCTCGAGGTCGGCCGTCCTCGCCGCGGGTGTGGTCCACGATCCGAAGTGACCAGCCCGGTGCCCGGTGGCCCCACGTGGCGCCAGACGTGCTCGTCCACACCCAGGGCATCCACCCCGGCCAGCCGGTCCTCAGCGGCCAACTGACCCTCAATGACCGGGGCGACGGCGTGCCAGACGGTGTTCCAGGCGACCGGCGAGCATGTCCGCCAGTGCCGAAACCGCGATGTCGTGGGAGCGCAGCTGGGTCACCGCCCATGAGATCGCGCGGGTGGTGAGCTTGCCCCGCGGGGCTGCCAGCTGGTGGATCTGGCTGAACGTCGTGACTTCGCAGGTGTCCTCTTGGCACCGGTGGACCCGCTTGCGCCACACCACGCGCACCGGCACCCCGGCACACGGCAGGTCGTGCAGGAGCACCTTCCGGCGGCCATGACCGGTGGCGAGCACACCGCAGCCCGGGCAACCCACCAGGGACGGCACGGTCTCAACCACCAGGGTGAACGAGCCCGGCCCGCGTTCCACGGCCAGGACGTGAACGTCGGGCAGGTCGAAGAGCGCGCACGCGGGCGCGCAGATAGCATGAGACACGTCGAGGCCTTCATGGATCAGGTTGCTTGGTCGCTATCCATCCTGGAGGCCTCGACCTCTACCCAGACCTCACAACACGCCCCTCGAGACGCCCACACGGACCCTGGTACCCAGGCTCATCTGTGAAGGGCCGCATAAGTAGCGCTGAAGACTGCGGCGATAGCAATCACCGCGAATAGGGGACTATTCACTGCAGCTTGCAATCTCTATTCCTTCCGGCATGTGTATAGGACGTTCTATTCAGCGTGAGTGGCACAGGAGGCGAGAGGATTAAGGATTTACGATTCCAGTTAGGCCGATCTACATGCAAACTACCCGAAGTAGCCTTCCCATTGGATGATGCCTCGAACTTGTATTCACTAGCGGGCTTCTCTAATTCACACAAAGAGGGCAGGGAGAGCGACCAAGAACAACCAGCCCAATAGTAGCATTATGATGACTAGGCCATAAATGATCGCGGCAATTGATACCGATTTCTTCTCACTGACCAGAAATACGGTACTTGCGACAGCCAGGCCAAGAATGTAATTCCCAAGTTTTGCGGGCCCAAGTAATATAGGCGCACCTGTCATGATGATGTAAGCCCAGCACACGAATCGGGGTGGCAGCGCGGAGACATAACGAATAACCAGTCCGCAAATAACAAGAGCAACCGCTATCCCAACATACCGGTTCACCACATTTTGGAAGCCGACCACGACAATCAGGCCTGCGACAGTCAGGTAGTACGGATGTCGCCATAACGGCACCCTTTTCAGCTCAAATCTTCCGATTCTGACCACTTGACAAGCCGATCCTTCTGGTCAAGAGCGTCTGTGCGCTCGGATGTGATCGCTAGGCTTTGCGGGAGCCTATCCGCCCTACTCCTCATATGGGAAGGTTCTATCGAGGGAATTCATCCCGTTTCGACCTGTCCAGTGGGCCTATGGCGGGCTACAAGCTCACCGACTGGGCGCAAACAGCTTCAAATGGTCGCTACGTCATCACCGTAGGCAGCAAACGGTTTCACCCTCGTGGCAGCTGAGGGTTGCGGACCGCTCTGGGACGCGCATTGACCGCCGACCATCACACTCTCGTTCGTGAAGAGCCCAAAAACCCTTGGCTGCACACCCACCAAAATTATTTCAAAGAAGGAAACGTTAATTCCGCAGTTGTTACCTGAAAAATATCAGAAAGACGAACTCCATACGCAGATTCAAGGCCAGATCTTCGAATGTACTGTTGGACCTTACTTCCGAACCTGTCGATTTCCTTGGACTCGAGAGCTCTCCATGCTTGTCCACCCGCCTCCTTGCCTACACCAAGGCGTTCGTCGATAGCCTTCGAAACGGCAGACAGAGTCGTTGGAAATGCATCGGCCAATTGAATAGCACTGTCACCAACGAGATCATACGGCAAAACTACCATCCCTCGGTCACGAGACAGGACAGGGTGCTTGATAGTTGCCGCGCCAGCTAGTCCAGGCTTGGTAATATGTTTCGAGATAAATTGATCATTGGCCCACTCCAGCTTGGTGGGTAGCACAATAGTGAACTTGATTCGTTCCATCTGCGCAGTGTTTAATAATTTGTCATCAACCACAATATTAAATGATGGGTCATGGATTGCAGTAAGTAANGTGAACTTGATTCGTTCCATCTGCGCAGTGTTTAATAATTTGTCATCAACCACAATATTAAATGATGGGTCATGGATTGCAGTAAGTAATAGTCTTCCCACCGGGTATATAAAACTATTAAAATATCCCAAAGCCAAGGCATTAGCTACCGATATTTGGGTCAACGGCGCACTGAAGTAGTCCGTAATTGGATTGCGACTGTCCGACTCGCCTAGCGCCTGAAAAATGGCTTGTACTGAAATGAGTCGATTCTGCAATGCCGTTCGAGCGCCCTCCGGATCCATTAAATTCACAGGTTCTACTTTAAAGTTTTGATTAAATTCCGCTGACTTTTCTTCAGATTTTGTGGAACTATCGGCGAAAATTATATCTGGGGTCCCGAGTCCCTGGGCGACAGTAAGCTCATAAATAACACTAAAGTCATTAAAAGATACATCTGCAATAACTACGTCTGCAAACTCGAGTTTTGCCAAATCAGTCATGTCAGTTTCACCAAAATTTGAAACATGCAAATCCAAGTTGAGATTATCCAAAACAGGTCGGACAATGTGATTTATCAGGTCGTTACGACTGATTTCATCACGACTCGCAGGGATTAGAAGAACGCATGACCCTACAGGCGGCTTGCGTGCTGTAAGCACAAGTTCGCCCCAATATTTTGAGACACGCGACAAAGGCATGGCCAATGCCGTCTTCTCGCGAACTCTCTCTTTCGCGATCTGGATACCCACAACCGCTTTAGCTACGTCACTATATATTGCGGCCCCACTAAATCCTTCTACAGCAAGAGTCTCACTTTGATATTCGAACAGCAATTGATCACTAGAGTTATTTCTTAAGTGTGGTCCAAGAAAAACTCCCGCACCAGTGTGCTGAGAATTGGGAAGGTTTGACCCATACCCACAGGCGCGTACATTTCCTTGAACCGACGAGACTAGCGTAATTGGCAATGGTTTACGATTTATTGATTCTTCCGAATTAATCTTCAATACGGCAAAATCAATGCCTTCGGGAGTCTTATACATTGCTTGCAATTTTTCGCCAGACGAATCCATGACACAAGTGGCCCATCTATCACTCTTTTCGTCAGGAAAATTGACCCAGACTCCTTCAGATGAAATTCCAAGAACCACATGTCCAGCCGTGAGCAGGTAGCCGTCTTCTGTAACGAGCCAGGCTGTGCCTACAACCCTTCCCCCACCTTCGATTGCAGAGCCACTTAAGACGGCGCATGTTGCTTGAGACAAAAGGGCGCCAATATCGTCCGACTCGTTGGTGCCAATGATATTATTCATTGTTAGTCGACCAGGTCAGTTTGGCACTAAGGGAAACGTTTCCTGTACTTTTCAAAACCCAAGCATTAGCTTCACAAGAAAAGGCGAGGCCAAAAGTTATTTCAGCTTCATCTGGTCCATGTTCCGAACAACTTGCCAGCACCGCACCAAAATCATCAGCAATATCCTTTAAAACTTCTTTCAGTTGCTTGTACGCATCTCCCATTCCTTGAGTCTGGGTCGACGTTGCAGATGTGCCATAGTCCTTCTCGTCATTACTTCCACCACCAGGCTGTACATCGACATCGACGCTTTCGAAGTAGACGAGGGACTTACCCACTCGAGCTGAAACAGCGGTTTTTTCTTCCAGTCCCATGTGCTTTCCCCCGTGAATTACCCATGCTCCCCAATTTCCGGTTCCCGGCTCTGAGATGAGTGAATGAGCGCTGAAATTAATAGGTGCGACTGACCATGCCCACGTTCCTCCTGTCCAACTAGCCATGTCAAGATTTAGATGTAGTTTGAATTTTTCGGAACACGATTCCATCGTTATGTACATTTGTAAACGTTCATCATGAGGGCTCGACCAATGGGCGACTCGGCCATCTGGTGATCGTTCAGTCGGAGACTGCCGACTTCGATGAGGGGCTTCCTGATCCGAAGATCTTCACCCATGCGAACGACAAGGTTCTGTGGAGATTTGTCGTCCATCTTGGGAAATTTGTGAACTTTCGCGAATATTGGTGAAGACAACGTTCTGCGTCCCGTCGATCGTTGTCGGCGGTGGGGGTGGTGGCTGCGGCGCGGTCTTCCTGACGGTGCGATATCTGTTCGATAAATCGCCTCGGGTTTGATGAAGACTCTGGTCATCGCATCCCATGCACTCCTCCCAACGCATGGTCGGCCGTAATCAGGGCTTGCGGCTCTACCCATGACGAAGACGCCTTGCCCAGGAGTGGGCGGGGCCTCTCGGCTGCGTGCTGGGCGGCTGGCGCTCATCGGCCGGGGTCATCGACGTCCGCCGACACTGATGTCGACGTAGACGGGACGGTGGTCGGAGGTGGGGAACGGGTACTCGCCGGTGAGCTCCGCCCCGGGCTCACCGGGAGCGGGCCACCACACGCCGGCACCCACGACCCGGAGGTTCTCCGACGGGAGCACGTAGTCGACCCGCAGGTTGCCGGGGCCGGGGTCGTCATTGAAGTCCGCGGTGTCGTAGGCGGGGTCCGAGACGTGTGTCCGGTTCGCCCCGCCCTGACGGGCCGCGGCCTCGGGCCCGCCCGTGGAGGCCGGCAGCGGGTCTTGCACCCGCGGGTGCTCCAGCAGCTGCTGGATCGCCCCGGGCCACGAGTCACCGTCGTGCGGGTCCGCGTTTTGGTCGCCCATCACGACGAACCGCCCCCCGGGTTCCAGCCCGCCGCGCGCTCCGGTGTCGTCGTAGATGTACGACGACACCGCCGGGTCGCGCACGTAGTCGGCCCAGAAACGGATCTCGTCGTGGTTGCGCCGCCCGTTGCGGTCCTCGGGGCCGTCGAAGCCGGGCGGGGTGGGGTGGGAAGCGAGCACGTGCACGGTCCGGTCGCCGATCCGCACCGGCACGTCCCAGTGGGACTTGCTGGACAACCGCAGCTGCTCTGCCTGCTCGGGCGGGTAGAAGCCTGTGGGCAGTAGATTGCCGGGCATGTCCGCCCAGCGGAAGTGTCGGAACGTGCGGACACCGGCGGTGTCGATGGGGTGCTTGGAGTAGACGACCATCCCGTACTGACCCGGGAAGGCCCCGAAGCCCCAGGCGTCGCCACCGCCGCCCACCGTCCCGTCCTGGTCGAGGTCCAACCCCGAGGGCACCCCGGTGTTCACGGGCGCGGTATAGGCGTAGGGGTAGTCCACCGGTTCCTGGCCGTTCTGGCCGACGGCGAGGTAGTTGTCGCGGAACAGCTGCGCGGACCGGCCCTCGTCGTCGTGGTCGAACTCGTTGACGAGCAGCACGTCCGGGTCGTTGCGCTGGATCACCTCCGCGACCGCCTGCGCCTGGACGTTGCCCGGGGTCGCGAGGTCGCCCTGCAGCTGCCCCTCGGTCCCGCGGTTGAGGGAAGCGTTGTAGGTCATGAACCTCACCGACTCCCGGCTGCCCCTGGTGCTTCCTTGCTCGTGGACATGGTGCTGCCCCGCCACGGCCGGCGCACCGACACCCACCATCAGCATCGCGGCCGCACTGGCCATCACCATCGACCGATTGAAACCCATGGTGCTCCTCCTGCATCCGGCTCGTGCACCGACCGTAGCCAGAATCGACAAATACCACCTGAACCGGTGCCCACACGATAGTCACGAGCCAGCCGTAGAGGGTGGTGCACGAGCAGGGGCCACCCAANTAGCCAGAATCGACAAATACCACCTGAACCGGTGCCCACACGATAGTCACGAGCCAGCCGTAGAGGGTGGTGCACGAGCAGGGGCCACCCAATCCTGTCCCGTGACGGTTCACTCCGCTTGTCCACCGAGTCGGTGATGCGCTCTCGTTTGATATCCAGCTCCATTTGAGCCAAAGCGGCCATCCCGGGGAAGACCATCGACCCCATCGGAGTGCGAGCATCCACTTCTCTCCCACCGAGACTCAGCACCCACAACCCTGCTCATCCCAACTGAGCACCTCGTCAGATGGTCGCGTGTGGGAGCTCGCGAATCCGTCGGTAGAGAGTGGCCCGGGACATTCCAAGGTCTCGAGCCACCTGAGTGGCCGGCTCTCCGCCCTCGATGAGGCGGAGCGCATTGCGGATCTGGGAGTCAGTGAAAGTCTGCCTGCGTCCGCCGAGGTCCTTGCCGGCGGCCCTGCGCTTGGCCACCGAGTCGGTGATCCGCTCTCGTTTGATCTCCAACTCCATCTGCGCCAGCGCGGCCATGACGGTGAACACCATCGAGCCCATCGGGGTAGCCGTATCCACATCTCCCCCACCGAGATTCAGCACCCGCAATCCGGCGCCTCTCCCCCGCAGTGCCTCGGCGAAGGCCAGCATGTTCTGCGTGGACCGCCCCAACCGGTCCAGCGTGGTGATGACCAACGTGTCACCGTCCTCGAGCGCAGCCACCGCCTTGTCGAAGTGTGGACGCGAAGCACGCCCTCCAGACACTCCGCTGTCCACGTAGAGGTCATCGCGCCGCACGCCGGCACCCAGAAGGTCGGACACTTGACGGTCCGCGTCCTGCTGCCGCGTCGACACGCGCGCGTACCCGATCAGCTTCCCCACGTCTACCTCCCCTGTCTCGCAACTAACGTTGAGTATCCGATTCTAGAGGCATGGATAAAGCACAAGGATGCGAGACAGGCTGAACCGCGGAAACATGCGGGCGCAAATTCCTCGGACGAGACGTCTCGCATCCCTAGCCTTCAAAGACACCTCGATGAGCCTCAAGTGACTGTCGTGCACATGCGGGCAATGGTTACGATGAAGCTCACCGTTGTTTGTCATACGCCATAGGAGGAACAATGCCGTTCGAGGTGTTCGACAAGAGAATGACTCCATTGGCTAAGGCGCCGAGCGTGACGATCCAGAAGCGCGGAGTGATTTCGCTGAACAAAGCCGCTCACGACCTAGTCGATAACGCTGAGACCGTGGAACTGCTCTACGACCGTGATCGCCAGGTAATGGCGCTGCGCGCCACCGATGACTCCTCCCCGCACGCCTACGCTGTCCGCAGTGGGTCCAAGCGCGGTCCGGGGCAGGCGATCATCTCAGCCACGGCTTTCACCGCGCACTACAGCATCGACACCACCGCCACCAGACGATGGAAACCCTTCATGGAGGACGGCATGCTCTGCGTGGACCTCACCCAGGAGGGCACCGTCATCACCGGCAACCGCACCAAAACAACGGCACCGGCAAACGCAGTGGAATCAGCAGGAATATCTGACGCCAGGATGCCTTCCGCCACGTCTGCCCAAGATGATCCCTACCACCCCTAACCTCNGGAGGGCACCGTCATCACCGGCAACCGCACCAAAACAACGGCACCGGCAAACGCAGTGGAATCAGCAGGAATATCTGACGCCAGGATGCCTTCCGCCACGTCTGCCCAAGATGATCCCTACCACCCCTAACCTCGCTTCCCCACCCGAATAATGGAAGGAACGCCGCCTGTAGCTCAAAAAGTCGAAGTGCATTTCGAGGACGACCTCGACAGCGGACCCGCCGACGACGCCGTCACCCTCGCCCTCGCCGGCAAGGACTACGAGAATGATCTCTCTACCACCAACGCCGAGAAGCTTCGCGAGGCGCTGCACCCCTTCGAGGAGGCCGGCCGCAAGGCCAGCCGCCGCAGCAGCACCCGGTCCCGGGCCTCGGACAGCGCCCCGGACACCGCGAAGATCCGAGCCTGGGATAAGGAGAACGGATATAAGGTCTTCGACCGCGGCCGCATCCACTAGAGCGTGAGGGGCGCCTAATACGCCGCCCACTGACCCAACCAATTTACGGCACGTCCTGCGAAGACGAGCCATGGCGCCTCTCATCCCATTACAGCCACGAGGCACGAATAATTAGCGCACGCCATTAAAGCACCTACACGCAGGCATAGTTTAATGAAATGCATGCACGGCACTGGCATTGCCCATGCACACCGAAACAACCCCCGTAGATCATCACAAATAAATTTTACTTGACTAACATTAAACCCATTGATATAATTAGAGGTTATAAATAATTGCTATACTTAAGCGAAAAGGTAGGGCTAAAGGTGGCTGGAAGCACTGCGGAAAAAGGACTTGGAAAATCGAAAGTAATTTTCAAGCGACAACCGCGGGTATCTTCACGTCGACGGAAGGCTACCGAAGCGACGGCTGTGGATAGCAACTCCGCAGGCATCATGTCCCGTTTCGTCACCACCTCGAAAGTCTCGCGCTCCCGTGATGTAGCCCCCATCACGGGCCCCCGGGCTCTTTTAGTGCAACCTGCAAGGCGCAGTTAATAGCATTCCATGTAGAAATAACAGCATATCCAGGACCTCGAGGTCCCCTCCCCCCAGGACCATAGTGGAATCGACAGACAAAAAAATTGGAAAATTTTTTCTGAGATTATTCTCCGAGAATGACTGGATATCCCGGCGTGTCGAGCGGGTAGAATATCTGGACTTTGATGGAACTCGTCGGGATATTTCACTTGACATTGATATCAGCCGGCTTTTGTCCATTGCCGATGAATGCGGGCTCAAAAACAGCACACATCTTCCCATACCACTTGGCCTGGTGGACAAAAGCCTATATCTAGAATTCGATATAAAAGACTCACAAGGCATTTCTCAGTCTCTGTACACAAGCGACGAAAACGCCGCCATAGCTACAGAGGTGCTACTTGCAGTTATTGAAGATGAGGGATTTAACGCTGAGGGCTTACACGATGGAATTAAAAAACATATAAAATCCATAGCTCGTGGGGGTCTATCCCCTGAGGAAAGAAAAGCGTTCAGAGAGGCAGAAGAGGGCAAAGGTAGTCAAATTGATTCCTGGATGATACCTCAAGACTTAGTCAGTGAAGAGCATGTCTGGCTAAATCTATTTACAAGGGAAAAAATAGTTAGCTGGTTTATCGTATTTACGCGATCGTTTATGCCGATAATCAAGATTCCCACTAACGGGACAGATGGTCGCTCACTTCTCAAATACGGCTACCTTGAATATAACGATTCCAACCGGGAAACGGAATTGTTTCGCTCTGCTTTATCTTACTCGAGAAGGAATGAAGAAGGGTACTGGGCGAACTGGCTAGAAGCGCTCATTCATGCCTATCGCGTACTTCCTGAACGTCTTGCCATAAAACCACGGCCCTTATTTCTTACTGTCGATGGCATTGGCATGTCTAGCCGAGACCACGTACGAGTGAATGCACCGCCTGGAGTCTTTTTTACAGAGCTGGCTTTTGGTCCTTATGCCGAATCTAGCCCTGCACAGGAAATTTCCAATTCTGACGCAGCCGCCAACGATACCGAACAGTCGCAAGCTCCTGTTCGTCCCCGTTCTTCTTGGCAAGAGTATTCATGTCGCATTGCACCCGAAACAGCCGTAGTCTATTTCCGAAACATTCCCCGTCATGCCTGGGAAATTGAGCTGTACTGGAGGCCTAAGTTAGAGGGATTTATCCTCCCCTCTATCGTTGCCTGCATGTCAGGGGTCTTCCTTTTAATGGGAGGTGGCATCGCCCAACTTTTCGGAAAGTTCCTCGAAACAAGGATGTACTCTCAAGATGGGCTGAGTAATAGTGCAGGGGCGGCCGTGGCCATCATGTTGCTAGTACCGACTTTGTTTGCTGCAACTCTAGCTCGTCCGGGGGATCATCAGGTGCGGGCTGAGGCCCTTTTTTGGCCACGAGTAGTTGTTGGATTTTCTGGGCTTGCTACGGCCTTGGCTGCCGTGTCTGTCGTTATTGGCTTGAAGGGCCTACTGTTGGCTACTATATGGATTTTGCTGGGATCCATTTGCCTTATCGTTGCTACGATCCTTGCGTGGGCGCGTCATTGCGAGAAGTTAGATTTTATGGCAGTCGTAGGTGCGTCGGCAGACACGGACATCAGGAAGATTACGCTACCTAGCTAATTTTCAGTAACATCATTTATTAATTTTCAAACTCCCTCTAATGTATCAACTTTTGCTTTTCGCACCCTGGCTCAGCACGACCATTGGATGGGACTTATACACGTTGGAGTGGCAGCCACGGCACGGATATGTCTCGTAACTGGATTGCCTTACAGCCCATGACCTGCGAGACGCGCCAACGCGCCGAAAGCTGATAAGACTCGGTCTCACCAGCCGGCGAACCCGTACCGAATGCAGGGTCAGTCGGTGAAACGTTCGTAGGCACTCTGCCGGGAGGTGTTCAACGCCCAACCAACCCCGGCCCACGAGGCCCCACTCCCCCGGGCATCATTAACAGCATCGTGCAGCGCCACGCCGGCCCCGCGCTCGAGCAGACGCAAGAACCTCACCCGCTCCAGAGCACGGTCAGCGGCTTCGTCGGTCTTTGCGGCGGCCCACGCATCAGCGGCCATGCGCAGAAACTGAGCCACCGCCACCCCGTCACGGTCGTCCACGGGCACGGAGTGATCAGCCAGGGACGCCCCCAGCTCCCATGCCGCATGCGGCGCCGTCACGCCCTGCAGTCCATCGTGCTCGAGCACGCCCACCTCCGCCATGTCACGAAACCCTGACACTGTCAGGATTACCTGACATGACGGCAAGGTCAAGCACCAAAGTAAGCACCAGAGCGCGCACTTCTTCGCGCCGGCTCAAGTCTTGCAACGAAGGCATCGCGCAACCCTTGGCTTGAGAGACATCCGCGCTTTTCCGCATGTACCCCAAACTGCCTCCTCGCCAATGCGTGTCCTCCTGAAAGCCCACAGTGTTACGTTCACATCCAGAATTTTCGGGATTGCACTTGCGAACCCTTCTGGCGCCGTCTACGTTGTGAACACATCAGAAACACGTTTCAGGCGGGGGTAGTCATGAACATGCTGAAGTCGCACCGGGGGCGTTCCATCCACCTCATCGACATCGAGAACCAGTTGGGCACGCCGTTCTTTGTGGCTGAGGCGGTCAATGGGTGGTTCGAGGACTATGCCCGCCTTGCCAACTACCAGCTCGGGGATCTGGTCGTGGTGGGCACTACTGCCCGAGCAACTGTGTGGGAGATCGAGCGCTCTGCGGTGCCGTGCCGCAAGCTTTTCCGCCTCGGCCCTGATGGGGCGGATCGGGTTCTGCAGGAAGTGATGTGGGATGAGAATCTGCCCGCGCGGTTTGACCGCATTGTGTGCGCCAGCGGCGATGGAGGATTTACCGACGTGGTGGCCGCACTGGGCGCTGCCGGTGGGTGCGTCGTGGTGGTGTCACGGTTGTCCTGCCTGTCGAAGCGGTTGCGTATGGCCGCTGGCGAGGTAATCGTTCTGCCCGAGAACCGGTTCTACACGCCTCCGACCGCACGGCAAGCTGCCTGAATGCCCACCCCCACGAAGCCCCGACGCCCCTTGGACACCACTAAGAGCAGGATGACCGGGCAGATCAAGTGAGGGGCTGCGGCCTAGTGCCTGAATTCTCCTCCCGAGTCCGTACACACCCCGAAGGACACATGATGAACGCCACCCACACCTACCAGCACATCAGTCCTTCTGGGATTGCCCGATTGGCTGGGGTGTCTACCTCGACCGTGAGTAACTGGCGGGCCCGGTATCCGGACTTCCCGCAGGCCACCGCCGGGACCCAGAGCCGACCGCTGTTCCCCTTGCCGGCGGTTCTGCAGTGGCTGGAATCGAAGAACAAGCCGATCAAGCAGGACCCGGACCAGGCTGACTTCGCCCTGCTCAGCAGCCTGCGCGGCATCGTCCCGGCAGAAGATATGGTCCCGATCCTTCTGCCCCTCTTGTGGTGGGCTAAATGGAGCCAGGACCCGCAAACCCCTCTGCCGGACTATGCCCAGTTCCCCTTGGACCAGGCCATTAGAGGCCCCATCGGTGCAATGAGCTATGTGACCACGGCTTCGCGTTACGACAACGAGTACGTCTCCGATGCCCTTTGCCGGGTTGACGGCTGGCTAGATGGGCTGCCTAGTCCTCGTGGACAGATGCTCGAGCATATCGGCGCCGCCTTGGGGAATGCGGATCCTCACCGCGTAGCTGAGCAACTGATCAAGGCCGCAACGGAACGAGCCCGCGGAGGCCTGGCCGCCACCATGACCTCCCCCGCCTTGAGCCAACTGCTAGTCCGATCGATCGGGGAACATGCCACCACGATCGCTGACCTAGCGTGCGGGGCGGGTCAGACGCTGCTGGATGCCCACAACACTCATCCCCACGCCGAGCTGCACGGCAATGACCCCGATAAGGAAGCCCTTGAGATCACCGCCTGCCGGCTCTCCCTGGCTGACGTCCCGGCACAGCTGAGCGCCCAGGACGCTCTCACCATTGATTCCACTTTCGATGCTGTCATCATGCACGGCCCCTCGGGGATGCTGCATGGGGAGCAAAAGGCATGGGCAGCTCAATTGCCCTTCGGTGGAGTCACCGGCAGTAGGTCTGACCTCGCTTGGGCCCTGGCGGCTTATCAAGCCCTGAATCCCGGAGGCCAGGCCGCCGTTGTGCTGCCGCAGCNCACTTTCGATGCTGTCATCATGCACGGCCCCTCGGGGATGCTGCATGGGGAGCAAAAGGCATGGGCAGCTCAATTGCCCTTCGGTGGAGTCACCGGCAGTAGGTCTGACCTCGCTTGGGCCCTGGCGGCTTATCAAGCCCTGAATCCCGGAGGCCAGGCCGCCGTTGTGCTGCCGCAGCGGGCCTTATCCCGGGCCGGTAGCTCCAATCAAGCACTGTCCTGGATGATCGCCGAAGGAGTGATCGAGGCGATCATTTCCCTACCGGCCAGCATCCAGCGCTATACCAAAACTCCCAGCTACATCGTGGTCCTCCACCGCCTGACTGAGCCTCGATCCTCAAATGAGGTCTTGCTCATCGACCTCAGCCAGCATTCGGCTGCCGGAATGACCGAGGCGGTCCTCGATGAGGCCATCACCGCCCTGCACACCTGGCGCGCCGGCGAGCCCGTCGAGCATCCGAGGGCCATCACGGTGTCCGCCACCAAACTGCTCTCCCCCGACGCGTCCCTCATTCCGCAGGCCTGGCTCCAGACGGTTCAGCCAGTGGGTGACCAAGAACTGCTCGAAGGGTTCGAGCACGCCCAAGCAGAGTTGAAGGACGCCGAACAGGCCTTGCAGACCCTGTCGATCCCGTCCACATCTCTCGATGCTCTGGAGACGGCAGTGGAGACGTACCCCATTGGTAACGCCTTTCCCGCTCA
Source organism: Kocuria sp. UCD-OTCP (assembly GCF_000349605.1). Classification (NCBI taxonomy): domain Bacteria; kingdom Bacillati; phylum Actinomycetota; class Actinomycetes; order Micrococcales; family Micrococcaceae; genus Kocuria; species Kocuria sp. UCD-OTCP. The sequence goes on along the minus strand of NZ_AOSQ01000012.1, from coordinate 49,118 downwards.
CCGTGGCACCGCCCAAACTCACCGCACCGACACCGACCCAGACGCTGAGCCGGTCCATGTACTCACACCGCAATCCGTCGTAGACGGACGCGCCGAGCACCTGCCGATCACGATGCCGGACTCCCCGTATGCCTCGATCACTTCCCGCCCCGGACAGGTCGCGGTCACCATCCGAGGCAACCGCATCATTGCCCGGGTCTGGAACACCGAAGGGCTGCCGGTCGCCCGAGGGGTGATCCTCCTCGACGTCAACCCCGCTACCCACGACCCGGAATTCGTCGCCCACATGCTAACGGCTGACATTAACCAAGCCACCCTCAGCGGCCAGATGACCCCCACCGTCAAGGTGGAGAAACTGCGCCTACCCCGGCTGCCCTTGGACGCCCAGCGCCAGGCAGGAGCCGCCTACAAACAGCTCCTCCTCGCCGCTGAGGCCGCCACAGAACTCGCCGAGAAAACCAGGGCGTTGCTCGATGTCGCGGGCAACACCGTATCCACCGGGCAGTTCATTATCCGCTAGAACGCCTACGGCCCTGTGATCCATTCAGTTGTCCAAGCACCACCCACCGCGGCTCCACCGGAATTATCGAGGGAATGCACCCATGGAATCCCTAATTTTCACCCATTACGACCTCACCAATGGGGATGCCCTGGAGGACAGATTCGAGCGCAACAAGTCCCGAACCGGGGTGTACGTCTTGCACTTCACCGATGGCACCCAGTACGTCGGGAAGGCCAACGACGTCCTGGCACGATTCCGGCAACACCTCGACTATTGGCGTGAGCCGATCCTTTGCGTCGAGTTCGCCCCCGTAGCCGACCTTGAAGAGGTGTTCCTGCACGAACGCCTGACCATTCAACGGCGACTGGCACAAGGACACACATTGCGCAACGATCAACACACCAAGGAAAGCGCGGCTCGAGCCGGGATGTCTCCTGTCGTTGACCTGGACACCGCTGAGGCCATCGAACGAGCCCTGCTGACGCCTGTCGAAGACGCAGATCAAATCCCCTATTGGATCCCCCAACCCGGCGGCGCCACCCCTCGGGGATACACGCCTAAGCTCCTTGCTGCTTCCTACGCCGACGACGTCATCGACGTCCTCGCCTACTGCGTGCGGTATGTGCTGCCAAACCCAGCCGTCACTGAGGGCCGTTACTGGAAGGTGAAAGCTCCCATGGCACAGGCCCACGACGGTGCGACGAACGTGGCGACTCTTATCGTGCAGAACGTCCCATTCGTGCACGTCCGGGTGGAACGCACCGGCCGAATCACCGTAGAGGTTCATTTGGATCCGCACCCCGTGGTGAGTCCCCACTACGGATTCGAGAACATCCCGTTCCCCTACATGCTCAAGGGAAGTCTGATCCAACGTGGACATCTGAGCCCGGAAATCCTGATCGACGCCCTGACCGACGACCCGGTCTTCCTCGAGGCAACCCGCCGCACCACTCACCGCCTCCAACGCAGAGGCCAATCCACCAACCGGCACATCCACGATCCCGCCCTGGCCGACATCGTGTTTGGGCGCATCACCCGCCTCGGGTTGACCCCATGACGGGCACGTCAGCCCCCAAGTCGGGGTGGTCCCGTTGGCCTTGTGAAACTGCTTCTAAGCTGCCACCCGTGGCGTGCGGCTCGGGAATATGCCCTTGCCCCGCCAAAAGGTGGACTCGCCGCACGAACTCGTAGCGGTCAGCGGAGGTCGTGGCGGGCGCACCGGAGGGCGTGGCCATGGTCCGCTCCAGGGTCCGTCGCAATGGGTGCGGAGAACCAGCGATGGCGTCGTTGCGAGCCAGCAGGCGTTCCAGCTCATCCCCCTTCGGCATACGGGCACTCTTGGACAGATTGCATCCCTGACATGCTGCGACAAGGTTCCACACCCCATTCAGGTCGGGGCCAGCCCAGGTAGTTCTAGTCATGAAGGAGAAGGCGTAGACGTGGTCCACGTGCACTGCTCCGGGTTCTGCGCTGAGGAGGTCATGGCAGTAGAAGCATCGGCCGTGCTGGAAACCCGTCAAGGCAGGCCGGACACCGGTGAGGGAGACGCGGCGTGTGGTGGTGAGCAGGTGTTCGCCGTCCTCGCTCACCGTCATCCCCGAGCCCACGAGACCGCGTCCTATACCGGCGTCGAAGGAGGCCTCCACGATCGCCCACCGGGCGGCCAGCTCGTCCACTAGCAGTTCATGCTGCGCCACCGTCTGAAGATCCTTACTCAGCACGACTCGCCGGGAGGTGCCCCTACCCCGCAGGTCATAGAAGGAGTGGTTGATCTGCCCCGTTCCGCGTAGGTTGTGGAATTTCTGCATGACCATGCCCGGCATCGACTCGATCGCCGCGGCGATCAACTTCTCGGTCGGATGGCCGGCAGCAAGCGAGGCCTCTCGTTCGATGGACAGGACTGTCAAGAAGTCCTTAGTACCTTCCACTGCTGTTGCTGGCCCTTGGGGATATTGGTCGGCGTGCTGCACCAGGCGCCAGGCGTAGGGTGCCGCGAGTTTCTCGACGGTGACTTCCTCCTGGCCCGTTTTAGCCAGGTCCAACAGGGCGGCGCCAAGAGCGAACTTGTAGGTGCGCGAGTTCGCGCCCATCAACACGGCCATTCGCCACGACGTGACCGGTGTCGGCTCAACCCTGTAGAACTCCATAACAGAAGTGAACAACAAGGAGCCGACATTATGGGCAAACTCGTCCGCGACCTCATCCCCGAGATCATCCGCCAGAACGGAGGTGAGCCGGTCACCTGGCAGCTGCCCGAGGAGGAGATCCTCGGCGCGCTTACCTCGAAGCTGCTGGAAGAAGCCGAAGAATTCCGCGCTGCGGAACCGCACGAGCAGCTGGAAGAAGCCGCTGATGTCTACGAAGTACTCCGGGCTATGGCCACCACCATGGGGGTGAGCATGGAAGAGATCGCATCCCGCGCCCAGCAGAAACGCGCTGACCGCGGCGGCTTCGACCAGCGGATTTGGTTGGAGTCGTGGTGAGGGCAGGGAAGTAACCGTGCTCCGTCGGTAGGCCGGCGAGGGCCCGCTCCATGGAGCTGGTCAGGATCGTTTTCCCGCCATGTCGGGGTATCCGCTGATGCGGAGTTCTCTTTCCCTGCGCCTATCCGGAGCAGACCCGTGTCGTGTCATCGGCGCGTAAGGCTGGTGTGGCGTCGTCGGTGGGCGGCAAAGAACTTGGCGTTCTTGACTGAAAAGTTGAGGACGGTTCGGCCGATCACGGCGTCTAGTGTGGGCGCCAGATCGGGGGCGTCGATGCCGCGGGGGCCGCGGATGATGCGGCCTGCGTCATTGACCACAATGAAGCCTCGTTCGTAGAGGCTGTCACACCCTAGGGAACAGGCGGGCATGACGACGTGCGGGTTGACGCGTTCGGTGTCGCTGCAGTCTGCTCGGCGCTTGATGTGCGCGGTGATCAACAAGCCCACAGGCAGGGCTCGGCCGCACAGAGCACAGGAACTAATCCTGCGGCCCTTTTTCAGGAAGTCAACGAGCTGGCTGTGCTCAGGACGGTATCCCACGATGCGGGTGCCATCGGGGCCGGAGACGATGACCGGCTCGTAGTGGTCCTCTTCCCCGCGCGGGACGACAGGTACCACGTCCTCATCGTCGGGGTTGGCGATCAGCCCTGCTCGTTCAAAAACCCACAGAGCGGTCTCCTCAGAGGGCTGGAAGAAGTACCCCTGATTGACCTGGCCTCTGGAGTCAAAGGGTGATCCGGGAGCGTTGGGACGACGCAGATCCGTGGGAATCTCCCCCAGGGGTATCGCGACCTCCAACTCCGTGTACGCCACACGAATCTCGCGCCCGTCAGCCTCCCACCGATCCCAGTCACCCCCTTGCGACAACGCCGGGGCCGCCCGGGAAGTGGTGAGCGCGCGCCCGACAGCTCGAATCTGTTTACGGGCGTAGTGAATGATCAAATCCCCCGGCTGGACGCCGTCCATGCGATCCCAGTGGTGCTGCCTGCCACCACTCGTGTTGCGGAACGGCGCCCAGATCGCCCCGGCATCCAGCTCCTCTTCATATGTCTTGCCCTGGTTGACCCACCAGTAATTGACCACCATGCACCTCCGCGTCTTTAGCTACACCACACACATCGACGGGATGAGACCCATCCCGTTGTTGACCCGTTCTCGACGTCCCTGGCAGCCCAGCAGAGAAGGCCACTCCTTTCACTAATCTCTTCGTATACGTGATACAAGATAAACAAAAATCTACTAAAAATGAAAAATCAAAAACCATCCTTACGGCCTTTAAAAAGAGAGCAGTATTCAAATTGATTTATTATAATCTGCACTACCGGGATTTACAAAACCCTAGTCATCGAGTTACCAATGACACAATAAAACAGCAAAGACGTAATTAAGGAGTTATGTTCAACGTCAAGAAAAGTATGAAAATTGAGTTTTCTGAACTGTATGCTTATTTTCAATTTCACTTGTAATAAGATTGTGAGATTGGCCGCATACAGTTAACGTAATTTGATGGTCCAAACGCAATAGCGGGTCCAAAGTTTTCAAGGACGGACAATCAACGTGAAGAGATTCAAGAGCTGACAAATTCTCTATACCGCTGAGGTCATTAAACATGATTGATCGAATGGAGAAATCAACCAACTTGGTGTTTGATTCAAAATTTCTTAGGGAGATCACTTTATCGCACCCATATAGGCCAAGTTCCTCGACGGAGGAAGTACATTTTAGAAAAGATGGAGAGAGATAAGGGGCATCAACAATGTTTAAATGCACAAGTTCCGATAATTCACAGATACCAGTGGCATCGACCAAGTTCGAAGCACCGCGAAGATAAAGACTTTTCAATTTGGGAGGCAGCCCTGACAAATTCTCACAGGAAAGGGTTCCCGACATAAATAGTGATTCAAGTTCGTGTAGTCTTGAAACGTATTCGATGCCCCCACCAACACCGGTCGTTATTAACACATCATCATCGCCAAACATAGATATGACATCGACGCTAAGACCTTTCAAACTCTTAATTGGCTTAATGCCAACTAGGTCAACTTCGGTCATACTCAATAATTCTAAGCGCTTAATATGAGCATCCCCCAGTAGCGACCAGTCGGGCATATCCCATGCCAGGGAAAGCGACTCAAGATCCGGAACGTAAGTCAGAGCCGACAGGTCGGTTGATGGGTCCACACCATATAATTCAATGTGTTTGATACTATTGGGAAGTAATGGAATTTGCTGTATTCGGGAAGACGAAATAGAAAGAACAGATAGCTTTGCATAATCCGTCAAATTTTCAGTATCGAATATCTGCGTGGTGTTGTGAAACCGCATAGTGTCTACAAGATGCTTATTCGGGACTTCCGATAAATCGGGTACATCTTCAGGTACATCAAAGGTAATTAATGGAGAATCAGCCAGGTATCCTATCGCTTCTAAAGACTCAACATCTCTTATGACCTTGTCGCGGACAATAGAGGATTGATTAACCAGAATTTCGCGAGCATAGTCGACGCGATTAAAGTAGTCCCAGCCTCGAATAAGTTCACGTTGAACAGTTTTTCTACTATCATCGCGATATTTTTTCAATGCATGAAGGGATTCATCATCGCCGATGAGGCACAATGACCTGATGCATGCTGCGACGGTTGTCGCTCGTTGATTATGCACATTGGAAAGTAATGGGACAGCTACCGATCCAGCTGATGCCACAGCACGGGCATCGGTCATGTTTGTTGGGGGTATGACCTCTTTAAGAACAGAGTGCACAACAGCCTGTGCTTCAGGGGACAGTTGAACGACAGTTTCTAGACAAGCCACCGCTAAAATATGCAAACTATGGCGGAATTCAATTGAGTTATTGCCTCTATTAATCAATCCAAGTATTAGTTCATCGCATTCTGATTGACTGCCGTGTCCAGCAGCTAAAATGACAACCTCCCGCCATTGATCGAGATGAGCATGGTCCACAAGGGCGCCTACCATTCCCTCAGCCATTGCCCACTGGGCTGCCAGATACTCCTGAAATGTCCTATGAATAAAGTCAAAACGTCCTTCAATTGGCTCCCTAAGAAGCCCACTTCGCAAAAGGATTTGATTAAAAACCAAATCCGAACTGCTACTAATTGAAGTCATGTACTTGAGACGAGAATCAAAATACTTTATAATATTTTCGCGTGAAACGTCGCTTTGCCCATTTAGTATCAAATTAAATGCCAAACCTTGCAGAAGAACCGACTTTTGGGGCATACTTAAGCGAATTTCTTCAGCTTGGCTCACCTTGCGTTCGGCATCTCTGCGATCAAGCAGGGTTTCTAGTGCGATCCTGTAAAGCTCCATACGATCACTTGGTAATTGGGTTTTTCTATCACGATTCAAGGCACAAAGCATTGCGCACAAGAGTGGCGTGCTGGCTAGTGAAGCAACAGATTTATTATCTCGTATTACGTTTATTAGCTCTCGTTCGTAACCCTCGAACTCGTCTTGTTTTTCCGGGCTTCCCGAAGTTGACTTCAGTGCAGCATCATGCCACTGAGAAACAAAATTCTCTACATCTTTTTTGCCCATGGGCAACAAATCGGTAGAAACGAATCCGTCAGTGCTAAGCCATTTATTACTTACTGCTGGTGGACGACTCGTAACTACATATTTGCAACCCGGATACATACGGACAAGTTCACGCAACCATTGTTTAGCCTCCGCACGTTGCTTTTCAGGTATTTCGTCAACTCCGTCAATAAGAAGAATGGCTTGACCGGATTCCAATATTCTATGCGCCCACCCTTTTGGCATGGCACCGCCTACTAATGGCGCTGATTCATTGATAAATGCTTCAGGAGCGGGAAGTTCACTATTGGTATATCTTCTTAGCTGAAGAAAAATTGGGACTGATTCCCGCCAGTGAATCAAGTCTCCAGATAATTGTTTTCGCGCTGCGTTAATCGCAAGCCATTGTAGGAGTGTGGTTTTTCCTGAGCCGGCCTCCCCTCTTATTAAATGACGATTTCCTTGAGCAAGTGCCTGCTCAACCCTCATGTCATTTGAATCAATTTCGTTGTTAGGCTTTTGCGTTTCTTTTTTTGAAGCGGTGTGATTTATGTTTGCATCGGCTTCTTCTTTCAATCTTTTTATGTAAGTGCCGTTCTTCTTCGCGCCGCTTGCGGTTGATAATGAAATGTAAGCCACATTAAGATCGTAGGAAGATGAGTATTCGTCTAATGGCACACCGAATAAGTGAAGGCGCCCCAAACGTGTCGCCACGTTTCTTCGATAGGCGAGCTCGAAGGTTTGGTCACTGTTTTGTAGTGCACCAATTGCTTGTGGCATTCGTTCCAGAATTTTTCGGGCAGTATCCTCCAGCTCACTTTGACGCTTTAGAATTTCCACAAGGGCGTCGCTGTTGAAACTAGGCAGGCCTTTGGCTGTTTCGATAATTATATGGCAGTTTTCGTCTACCAATCTGTCGTAGAGGTTTTGCGCTGCCGCTATAAGGCTGGCGCGTTGACGATATGCTGGGCATTCCTGGATCAATTTGACTAATTCAGCCGGTTCTAGATTGACTTTAAAAAGGAACTTTGAGTCAATAGTCTGAATACTTTCTAAGGCGTCTTTGGCTCCTAGTATTGCAGCTTGCTTTTCATTATCCGCCAACCCATTGTATTCAGCATCTATAATGGGCTCGAGTTGCTGCGCTATTCGGTCCGCTATTTGCTCGAATTGACGTGTTGTTTTTTTGCGCGTGAAGTAGTCCGATACTCTTGGCGATAATTGGTCCATCATGTGGTGTGAAAGATCGACTGCTGCCTCACTTTGGAGCCATAGTCGCGCAATAGCCTTTGCTGAGGCTGTTCCAATTACAATTGATATAGGTTCCATTTTCCCATTTAATTTATTATGTCAAGGGTCTAGTTGATATTAGGTGCGGCGAGGACGCTGGCCGGGGATGTCGCGACAACGCATCACGCCCAACTCGGTCAGGGTTGTCAGCGTTGCAGCGTGCTAGCGCATTCAGGTGTAGGAGTCGAGGGCGCGGAGACCAGCATTCATCGTGGGCATGAAACGAGCATATGGTCTTGGCGCGGGGATCATGGTAGGAGGCCCTCTGCCGGCGAGGCATCCGTGTGCGGATGTATTCCGCGTTATGTGACCACAGCACCGAGTCATGGTGACTCAGCCACTCTGCTGCGCACTCACGGGAGCCGGGGTGGACTGCGTAATCCGTTGCTACCTTGAATCCACACACCAGGCACACGGCTTTGCCATCCTTGTTCACTGGTCGTCCGGCTCGGATGGAAGCGTCTGTGTTCATGAGGGACCGCACCAGGTCATGTCCTTTGAGAAGGATTCTGGCCTTTGCCGGCGTCCTGGTCCCGAACAGGCGAGGCTTCTTGTCCACCTCACGCTGGAGCTGCTGCCAGCTCTGCTCCGCCTCGTGATCCAGCCGTTGCCTCTTTTCTTGTTCAGCTTGCTGCTGCTCTTCCCATAGCCCCTGAGCCTCTGCTTTTCTCAGGTCCACCATGCGTTGATGCGCTGCCCGACGCGTCTGCTCCTCGTGCCGCTTCTTTCCGACGGTTTGCTCCGGCCGACCACACAGGATGGGACACCCCCTGGTGGGCGTGAAGTTTGCACTCCTCTAAGAAAAACTCCGGTGATCGGAATCCGTAGACGTCGCCAAGACGGAGTCGCAGTCCTGCCTCCGTGATGGTGTGGGCAAGTAGTAGGGGTCGGGCGGGCACGGGGTCGGGGCACACTCGTGAGCTAAGTAGCCAGACCACCACCCCTCCGTCGCGTGCGTATAGAGCACTGCGCCGGTCAATTTCTTCGGGATGGATCGGGGACCGCTGCACCTCGACGCTATACACGACTCCTCGGAGGACGCACCGAACGTCGGCACGTCCCCTCTCCACGGACACTTCCAACTGAACCTGCTTAGCTCCTTGGGCGGTGCACCACTCCGCCACACGGTGCTGCATCCACAGATGGGTATACCGATCCGGGTCGCCGCGGAGGGAGCATGAGGAGCCAGCGCGATGCCGGAGGTGAGGGGTGACCTTGCGCCCCACCACGATAGTCAGCAACTGACCGCACCCACCCAGCATTGCGGAGCAATAGGGGCGCCGGGAAAAGATGCGGAACCGCCTAGCTTCCTCGCGGTCAGTTGGAAACGCCTGCACCTCGACAGAGTCCGGTGTCCCCTCCACGAACATCAGCTCGTGCTCCACGATGACCTCCGCTCACCTCTCGCCCCAATCGGAGCGACACATAAAACACGCCGCATCAAGACCTTGTGTGCGAATGCTAACGAGACCCTCGGACAGCTTTCTCTTGACCCCCAAGCCCACGCTCACGCCCAGATGTCGATGGGACAGCGGATGGGCGAGAGCCTCCTTCGGAGATATATGCTTTTGCAAAAGGAAACCCCTGTTCTCTTCCTCTTCCTCAGGAGGACACACCAAGAGCCATAACGGGGTGAGCTAGGGAAGGACGGCAGGTTTTCATGGTGAGCAAGGTCTTTACGATTCCCGCGACCGGCGAGCTGATCGACGCTGTCGGCGAGAGGAACTATCAGAAGGCGCTGTCGCGTCACTTCCGGCCCGTACCTGGGGCCGGTCCGCTGATCCAGGAATGCACGTTCGAGCTGGTGCCCGAGCCAGACAACCCTTACGACGACACCGCTGTGTCCATCCGCCGCAACGACGACGTCCTCGGGTACCTGCCAGCCGAGGTTGCTGAGGGCTACTTTCCAGTGCTGGCCACGGTCGCAGCGAAGGGTCAGTTGATCCTGGCTTTGGGCACAGTATGGGCCAAGCGATCGGCCTACGACAGCGGCATCGGGGTGAATCTGCGAATCAACCTCCCGTCAGTGCGGGCGGTGGCTGCAGCGGCCGGTGGACGGACCAAGAAGTCGGTGAAGCTGTCGCGCACCCACGGGCGGAAGAACCCCTGCTATCGGAAGGGTCTGCACACTGGTGCCGACCGGCCCATTGTCGGCACGGACACTCGCCGCTCCTCGAGTACCCCGGCTGCCCTTGCGGCTCGGCCGTCCTATGAGGTGGTGCTGCCCGCCAACGTCCGCGACGCCAAGGCCATCCTCGGCGGAACCGTGCCGGCCGCGACGTTCCCGATCCTGCCGGCCAAGACCACACGTCTGCAGGTGTCGCACCCGCGCGCCGAGACCGTGGAGAAGCTGTTCCAACCAGTACTAGGCGACAAGATCACTTCCGAAGAACTGGTTTTCGAGCTCGTCACCGAGCCGGACAACCCGCATCAGCCCGGGGCCATCTCCGTGCGCTTAAAAGGCGACGTCCTCGGCCACCTCTCTGCGGAGGATGCCGACCGCTACGCCCCGGGCCTCAATCGCATCCAGGCCAGCGGCCAACCGGTCGTCGTACCGGGAGCCCTGACCGTGGATAAGTGGCAATCCAGTTTGGGCCCAGCCCTGGACATCACCGCCAAGCTCTCCCTGCCGACCCCGGAGCAGCTGGTGCCGCTCAACGCCGGACACGTGCACGGAGTGTTGCTGCCCTACGGGAACACCCTGCAGGTGGTTGGAGAGGAGGACCACTTCGATCATCTGTTCAACTACGTCCCGCCCACCGGAGAAGGCGCCCTGTTGCTCGAGTTGCGCCGCGGCACCCAGCGGCTGCGCACCGGAGAGACCAAGGACACCGTGCGCGTCTACCTCGATGGGGAAGAGGTCGGGGGCCTCACCCCGGCCAGTGGCGCGCACTTTATCGCCACGCTGCGCCACCTGGAAGATTTCGACCACCGCGCCCTGGTGTGGGGCAGAATCCAAGGCTCGGCGCTTAAGGCAGCCCTGACCATCCAGGCCGCCAAGGCCCACGAGATCCCTGACACCTGGCTGCAGCACCCTCCGCAGGTTGACTATGACCTCGCTCCCGAGGACGACCGCTACTCCCTACCCAATGCCTACGTGCCCACCGCCGGGGAACAGGCCGAACAGCGCCGCCGGGAGCACGAGGGGGCTGAGCAGCGACGCCGTCAACAGGTCGAGGCTGAACAGCGCCGCCGGGACGCAGAGCAGGGCCAGCGGCGTCAGCAGGAGGCCGTGGAGGCACCGGCGCTAGCGCCTACGTCCCCGACCCTGGCATGGACCCCAGACCCCGCTGCCCCCCAGCCGAAGCAGGCCCACCACATCACTAGTTCCACGCCGACCACCCATCCCGGGACGACTCAACCTGCCGCAGCACAGTTCACGACACCAGGACAGTCCACGCCACCGGCTGCGCCGAAGAAACCCGGTATCCTTTCCGCCATCCTGATGTGGTTCGCTTTTGTCGCGGCCCTGGGAGTGTTCGTCGAGCCGATCAGCGGACTCGTCTGGCTCGCAATCGGCATCTTGACCTGGAGATGGCGTAAGAAGCGCCGCCAGGCATCCCAGGATCACCATGCCACCCAAGGAGCACCAGCTCCATACGGTTCCTCCACAAGACTGTTCAACCACAGATAAAGACCGGTTTAGTCGTGACTGTCAAGTGATCGTTGTTCTTATTGCCTCGGCCGCAACGCTATCGGTGACACCAGTCGGCCTCACGACGGACAGCTGTCGCGGGTAGGCTGCACAGGTGACCATCGAACCTAAGATTCCTAAGTACAACGAATTCCATTGGCCGGTTATCATTGCCCTGCGTGAACTCGGGGGCTCCGCGACTATCGAAGAGCTTACTGACAAAGTCATCGCGGACGGCGGATTCACGGAAGAACAGCAATCCGTCCTTCATAAGGATGGCCCCTCGACAGCCATCGAATATCGGATAACGTGGGCCCGCACATATCTAAAGGGAATGGGGCTGGCCATCAACTCCGAACGCGGGGTCTGGAGCCTCACTGACGACGGATGGGTGGTGACCGAGGATGAACTTGAGCCACTTCGCAAGGCATATTTAGCTCCCTATCGAAACAAACGCAAATCTACTGACGACGAAAAATCGGTATCACCTTCAGTTGACGCAGAGTCGGCCTTGCCAACAATTGATGAGGAACGGCAGGAAATCACGTGGCAGGATGAGCTGCTTGACGAAGTGATGAAGCTTTCCCCCGCCGCTTTCGAGCGACTGGCTCAGCGGCTACTGCGAGAGGCGGGGTTCGTCAACACACGTGTCACCGGCCGGGCTGGCGATGGCGGAATCGATGGACTGGGCGTTTATCGCCTGTCGTTGTTGTCTTTCCCGGTTTTCTTCCAGTGCAAGAGATACGTAGGAAGTGTGGGGGCAGGGGCCGTACGGGACTTTCGTGGTGCTATGGCCGGTCGCGGGGAAAAGGGGTTGTTGATTACGACCGGTACGTTCACTGCTGATGCGAAATCCGAATCGACCCGGGACGGGGCGGTTCCGCTGGATCTCATTGATGGAAAACGTCTCTGTCATTTACTGAAGGAGTACGGGCTTGGGGTGTCCGTGTCGACACGAGTGGTGGAGGATGTGACCGTCCTTCCGAGCTTCTTTGCCGACCAATTTGAGTGACGAAGAATTTCGACATTATGGAGTTCCGCCACAGAAACGTGGTTGCGGCCAGGGGTACTGCGGCAGATGTCCTTGATTCCTTGGCCCTCGATTCGCTTGCAATCACCGTATGACCTCGAGCATCCCTGTCGGCGCATCGCTATGTCTTAGCCTGAGTTAATGACGACGCTCAGGGTGACAGATGGGACCGTGGCGATGGGTTCTGCATCGCGATGGCTGGCTCCTTCGCTGAGCTTGAACGAGGGGCGAGATCCTCTTGGCTTGCAAACCACGACGCAGGACCGCCTCATGCCGCTTCTGCTGCCTGGGCTTTTGGAGCTGTCCCGGCGAGCCAGGTACTTCTCCTTTCACGCTTATCTTTTAGACGAGTACCGGCGCCGGCGCTTCCCACCGGACACGGGGAGTCTCTCTGACTTCATCAGGCGGCGCGAGTGGGAGTACGGATTAGCCGTCCAGCGATGCCCCCGACGGTGTGGTTCCAGCCCGGTCGGTGCTCGAAAGCTTGGGGCCTTGGCCCGTGCAACCGACCCACTCCCCCGGGGCGAATCGGTGGAGACGCCCTTAGGTGGCTACGGCTTGTACTACAGGTCTCCCTTGGTGGACTTCGGTGTTGTCGCACGCTCGGGAACCTTGTTGGGCGACCATCCCATCCCGATCGATGTGCTCCGTCCTACTGAAAGAGCAACGAACCTCGCTCAGGGCTTTCGCGATGCCGTCCAGGACACTGCCTACCACCAGGAATGGATGGTGACCGATAGGCCCATTCCCGTCGAGGTCGTCGACGAACTAGCCGAGGTCGCTTGTCTGTGCGGACTCGACCGACGACCCGAGGAACGGGCCGCCATTCACGACGCCATTTTCGGTACCGATGCGGAAGCAGAACCCAGCTTCGAACCGGCTCAGGACCCTTCGGAAGCGGTCCTTCAACGCCGTCGCAGCGTGGCCCATTACCTTAGCATCGTGCGTGAGCGCCCCAGTGTGGTGTCCAGTGAGGCGGACTACCGCCAGGCATTGTGGTCCATGGTTGACGTGGAGGGGGAGGAGCATCGTCTGGTGGCAGGACAGTGGTCTGCTTTGATCGCCAAGGATGTCTGGCAGGAGGCCCTATGCTCGGTCTGGGCTGAGTTTTGTTGCCGTGGCCTGGACAGAACGCGTGCAACGGGCCGGGGGCTCACCTGGCAGGAGACCAAAGACATGGCAGAGGCCATGGTGTCGGGGCCTCCCCTGTTGGCCGCCGGGGAGCGCACCTCCAGTCTTCTCCAGCGACTCGTTCCAGGGGGCCTGTCTGTGACCGATGACGACGGCATCTCCCTGGAGGTCGCCACCGCTTCCCTGGAGGAGCTGCGCGCGTGGACCGAGGACGAATGTAGCGCTACCTCAGGGCTAATTGTCCTATTGGAGCTAGCGCAGCGCATGCGGAAGCGTTCCGGTGCGGGGTGGATGATGGCATCCCACGTCGAATCCGGGTGGCAGCCCTCCGTGGCCGCGGTGGCAGCCGGCCTGGAGGTTCACCTCACCCATAATCCGCGCATTGGGGACACGTTGTGGTGGCTGGTCTCGTCCTTCATACTTCCGGTGCATGAGCGGATCGCTTACTCGAAGTTCCCTGAACTCACGTTCCGCTTCCGGTGGGAAGAGGGGCTCCTGCGCTTCCAGGATCTTGGGGTGGGTCGGTTCCCCCTGGCGGCCATCAGAAACGCACCTCTGGCTCTACTCACCCATGACCTCGGCTTCTGGTCCAGGGACGATACCGATTCTGCTGTGCTGACGGAATCCGGTAACGCGTTCCTTGCGGAGACCTTTCAGTGACCGAGCAGAATCCGCCGCCTCCCGTGGCGCAGCCCATTCAAATCGTCGCGGAACTCTTCACCGGTCGCTGTAACGCGTTGTGGGCGACCACCTACAACGTGGACCTTCACCTGTTCAACGAGTTCCTTCTCCCGCGTCTGGGGAATCCGCCCTTGAACGTGGTCGTGCTGGTTGACCAGCATCGACTCGCCCGCAGTCTTGATCGGGTCCCTCCAGAGCGGGTCGATACTCTGGCGACCGTCAATCGTCGGTGGCTGCTCCGCGGGGTGAGAGCCGGTGGGGCGGCCTTCCACCCCAAGACCTATTTGTTCATCCAAGGAACCGGCGTCACCCTGCTGGTGGGCTCGGGCAACCTCTCGGCCGGCGGCATCAACGATGGGCGAGAGGTCTTCACGGCCTTCCACGCCGGGACTCCGGAGGGTGATGCTGCTATCGCGACCTGGCGGTCCTGGATGCGTCGACTGGTGACAGTCGTTGATGACACCACCCTGGCGGAGAGGTTCACCGCACTCGAGGAACAACTGTCCGCCCTGCCCACGACCACCTCGGAGGTGGAGTCTCCGTTGCTCCACAATCTCGACGTCCCCATCGTGGATCAACTGCTGTCTCGCCTCCGTCTCCAGATCGCTGGCCGTGTCGACGAGCTCCTGGTGACGGCCCCGTTCTTTGATGCCGACGCGCAGGCGCTGGGGCGCCTGATCGATGACTATCGCCCCCAGCGCATCCGGCTCTTTCTGACCGGGCAGACCAGCGTCAACGGGGATAGGCTGCGCCAACGCTTGAAATCAAGTGGCGCCACGATCGAGGTGTCGTTCTACCAGCCGGAGCAGTTCGTCCATGCCAAGCTGGTCGGGGTGGTTGCTGGCTCACGGGCGTGGCTGCTGTCGGGCTCCGCCAATCTCTCGCGGGCGGCGTTGATGTACCCCGCTGGCCATCACGGGAACTACGAGATGGCCGTGCTCACAGCAGTCGATCCAATGACCATCACCCAGATGTTCCTCCCACCCGACACCACCACCGCCAACCGGCCCCTGGCGGAGCTGGCATCGCTGTTTTACGAACCCGAGGAGGATCCCGCCCCTCCCCCTGTGGTTCTCCTCCGAGCCGTGGCTCTGGGTGATGGGCGTCTTGAGGTGACCACGGACCCGCCCCCAGAGGAGGGCTGGTGGCTGAGCGATCTCTCGGACATCCACGTTTTGCATCCCCGCCCCGGGGTGGACACGGCGGTAAGTGAAGGACCGGTCCCCGGGCGACTCGTGGAGCTTCGCGATGCCGAGGGTGACGTGATCTCCAACCGTGTCATCGTCGACGACGCCGTAGCTCTTTCCCAGGCGTTGACCTCGTCACCGGCAGGCGGTGAGCACAATCGTCCTGCCGAGCTGACCGCCGCAGATCTCGACAATCCCTTAGGCAGCGTGATCACCTGGCTCCATCGCAACCTCGTCATGGACGTCACCGAGCGGGTGTCAGCGGCCTCCACCGGTGGTGTTTCTTCCACCGAGGTCAGTGAGCAAGCCGATGACGAGTTGTGGGAGCGGCTGGAGCGAGAGCAATTGGCCCGAGATCCCCGCACCGACACGTACTCGCGGATGTGGCGGGCCCATTCCATGGCCGGGGGTGACCCGATGATTGAACTCCTCGAAGCCTTCAGCGGCAGAGCGCCTACCGCAATGGGCGGCCCAGAAGCCGGCTCGTCGATCCTGGCGGAAGTGATCCGGCTGGCCCTGCCCGCTACAGATAGTCCTGAAACAGCGGAGGAGGGAGAGGGCAGGCCGTCGCGTCGGTGGAAGCCGGGAACGCGCATCCGGGTGCGAGCACGCAATGCCCTGCGACGGTGGGCCGCTGCTCAGACTGACCCGCGTCTGGCCTGGGTTGATCCGCTGGCTCCTGCGGGGAACTTCACCATGATCGCCACCACCTTCGTCCGTCTGCGACTAGACATCGCCCTGAATCCCCAACGAGTCGAGCTCACCGAAGACGATCTTGATGACCTGTGGGTTCGATGGTTGGTGCCCTTTGTCGGTACAGGCTCAGGCGATGGATGGCTGGATCGACAACCGGAATCAGCACAGGACCAGGTGCACGATCGATTGACTAACGACTTGCCCGAAATGGTCGCTGCCCTGGTGTGGCTAGTCATCAGACCGGGGCCCGACCACCGACGACGCGTGATAGAACTCCAACCCGCAATCATCGCAGCGGACAAGCATGGACTCCTTCAACCCACGGATCACACCGCACAATTTTTAACCGTCGTCACCGGGACTTCACTGTCTCGCGCGACTATCGAGCGCGATCTCCACAAAGCACAGCATTTTCTTGATGACGGCTTGTGGTGTCAACGGTTGGCCACTGAACTGGATCTCCCATCAATCAGCATTAAGCCCTCCCCAGGGGCACCTCACATCCAAGTGCGGCTCGAGGTCGACGGGATTGAAGATCCACGAATAGACCCTCGTGTCCCACGACTAGTAATCGAAGCCCAGCACTACCGCGGATGTGATGGCGTAGCGATCTACGCGAGCAACCGCTCGTGGAGATTGGTCATACCGCAGAACAAGCCAGCAGGGTTCATGACAGAACTCGGAGAGACGGACCTCTCGACCTTGACCCCAGTCTCCCCAGAGCACCTCGAATCACTGGTCTCATCATCTGGTGTACTCGCTGATCTCTTCCCGGCCGTTGAAGCTGCGTAATACCTGTGAACAGCATCAGCATCCCGCTGTCCATTGGCAACCAGGAAACGTACCACCATGACTGGTGTAAGGAATGACCATAGCCCTGTGACCCATCCCGGGCGGCATACGCATTTTCATGCAGACCCAACAGGCGTCACCTCATTCACCTTTGAACCCAGAGTGTCGAATTTACCGATAGAGTGGACCGGTCAGCGAAGACGCATACGGCAACCTCATGCCACAATCTCCTCGACATTCCTCAAAGCCTGCCGGAATATCTGGGCGATCACGGTGTTCTAAACCGTGAGTCTTTTATGGCACAAGACATGACGAGATCAACAGGAAGGTGTTGTGATGGCCCAGAGCGTGCAGATCATTCTGGAGGACGACCTCGAGGGCGGCCCCGCCGATGAGACCCTCCAATTCGGCCTGGACGGCCGACAGTACGAGATCGACCTCTCCACCAATAACGCGGAGAAGCTGCGGGAGGCCCTGCGCCCCTACGCCGCCGCCGGCCGACGGGCCCAGGGCAAGCCCGCCCGGACCACCGGGACCCGTTCCTCCACCGGGGGGAACCCGGAGACGGCGAAGATCCGGGCCTGGGCTAAGGAGAACGGCTACGAGGTCTCCGACCGCGGCCGCATCCACCAGTCCGTCAAGGACGCCTACTACGCCGCCCAGTAGACCCCCACTCCCCCACCCGGACACGCCCTCGGGCCTATCCGGGTGCTCCGCGACAGCGGGATCTTGATGCCTGCGGCCACGGCCGCGGCATCACCGGGGAACGTCTCAGGGCAGGGCTCGAGCACGAGGGCCCTCACCGTGACCCCTCCGCACGATCAGCAGCCGGTGACGGGCTGACGGTCCGTTCCCGGCCACGGTGCCCCCGGGACGCCCCGCGTCCAGCCTGGACCGCGTTGGTCGCCCCTTTGGCGCCTGAGAATTGCCCTCGCTGGGGGTTGGCCTTGGCAGCTTTCGGACCGAGCGCGGGCACCTGCGTCGTTCGAAGACCCACGGAACCACCCGCCCCATCCCGCCGCCTGTCCAAAGAATGAGAGAACCCGGCCCACCTTCAACGGTGAGCCGGGTTCCTTCCTCGCCGACCATGGGAAAGCCGCCCGCAGCCAGTCCCCTCCCCTACCGGGGTCCGGGTGTTATCGGTTGAGCTGTTGGGCGTAGGCGCGCACCGCGTTCTCGATCACCGCACGGGCGGTGCCATCGTGCTCGGTGAGCTCTTCAATCAGATCGGAGACGTCCTGGGCCACCCGCACCCCGAGCTGGATCGTGGGTTCCCGGCGCGGCCGGCCACGCCCACGCTTAGGCGCGGCCGTGGGCTCCGCCGCCGGTGCCGCTTGCACCGGCGGGGACGACACCACCGGTGTCGCGGACTGGGGTGAGGTAGCGCGTGGGGGCGTGTAGTCGACCGGGTCGATGTGCTCATCCGGGGCAGGGCGGGGCCGGCGACGGGCCAGCGAGGCGGGACGCTCGGGCTGCTCGGTCATCGCAGCACCTTCTTCGCGATCGCGGTGTAGGCATCCAGGACCCGGGCGCCCTTGCGGTACTGGCCGTACCACTCCCCCGAAATCCGCACCTCCTGGACGATGGCCCGGTCCGGGATCAACGGCTCCAGGAACAACCCGGTGGCACGGAGCTCCTCGAGGCTGGCCACCGCCG
Source organism: Kocuria sp. UCD-OTCP (assembly GCF_000349605.1). NCBI lineage: Bacteria > Bacillati > Actinomycetota > Actinomycetes > Micrococcales > Micrococcaceae > Kocuria > Kocuria sp. UCD-OTCP. The sequence goes on along the minus strand of NZ_AOSQ01000012.1, from coordinate 30,500 downwards.
CCCGGCTCATGATCGTCTCTTTCACTCCACCGACGACGATGCCGGCCTCGGTCAGGGTGTCCGGGGCGCCGAGCTGCTGGCGGTGCCGACGGAACTGGGCCACCGTGCGCCTCGCCCCGTCCACCCCGTCGATGCCGTCACTGGTGGCGGTGGCGGCGTAGACCACGGTGTCCGCCGCATTCAGAGCCGACAGCGTCAACGGCCCACCCTGCCGGTTCGGGCAGTCAATGACCACCACATCCGCCTGAAGGCCGGTCAGGGAGATCTTCAGCCGCAGCTCCGCGTGATCGGCCCGGTCGGCTTCTCGGTTGGAGACGTTGCGAGCCGAGGGAATGACCCGGAGGTTCGGGTGCCACCCACTCGGCACCGCGAGATCCTCGGCCCAGCCTTCAGGATTCTCATCGCCCAGGATCGCTCCGACATGCATTCCTTCCGCCGAGGGCTGCACTCCGAACCACTTAGTGGAGGCCGCGCGGGGGTCGAGGTCAACGAGGACGACTCGACGCCCCTCGGCGGCGGCGACCATTGCTAGGGAGACGGCGGTAGTGGTCTTAGTGACTCCACCGGATTCGCTGTACACCATGAGGGTTTGCATGCTTTCAAGCTATCAAGCTCGCGGGCCATCAAGCCACCTACCTAGTTAGCTGGATCCCTATCCAGCTAACTAGGTAGTTATCTAGCATGCTCACTAGCTAGCTATCTACCATTTATTATACAGATCATGCTTCTGGGGTGTCGTCGTGGACAGGGATGTTGGACCAGAAAGTACGTCTCGCAACCGAGGCTGGCATCCCCGGCGCGTATGACGCCAGGTGCTGGTCAGGGGCGCTTGGTAGACTAGAGCGCATAGCACGGCCCAACACACCACCGGGGAGGTTCCATGGCGCAGCAGCACATTCTGCCACCGGCTCTCGAGGTAGACCGGGCACAGCAGGTGGCCTCCGTGGTGCACAGTGCTGGCATGGAAGGACTTCACGTCACTGCCGCGACCCGTGCGGAGCTGGATCGTTTCGCCGAGGGTGGGCTCGAGGTCGAGGAGCTGGTTCGGCGCACGCGCGCCCGCTACGGCCTTGAGTGAGGCCCCCGGCCCGCACCGTGATCCGTATCTGGACCCGCACACCGGGATTCTGACCAATCTGATCGGCGCCCGCACCGCCGTAGAGCTCGCCGCCGCGGAAGCTGACCTGGTGGCAGTCCGCACCGTGCAGCTGTGGCGCCATCCACCGGCGCCCACCCGAGATCTGGTCGAGCTGCAAGCCATTCACCGTCACCTGTTCCAGGACGTCTATCCCTGGGCGGGGCAGCTGCGCACCGTGGATCTGCGCAAGACGGTCCCGGGGGCGCAGCCGTTCCTGCCGGTGTCGATGATCCCCCGCTCGGCCGGTTTCGTCTTCGATCAGCTCCGCCAGGACCGCTACCTGCAGCACCTGAATCGGGACCGGTTCATCGAACGGTTGGCCTTTCACTACGACCAGGTCAACTATCTGCATCCGTTCCGGGAGGGCAACGGGCGCACCCAGCGCTTCTTCTTCGATCGTCTGGCGGTAGCCGCCGGCTGGTGGTTGGACTGGACCCAGATCACCGGGGCGGTCAACGACGCTGCGTCCCGTGCCGCAGCCGAAGACCATGACCTCGCTGCCTTGCAGGAGATGTTCGCGGTGATCCTCACTCCCGCACCTCGCCGCCGTCGGCCGCGTTCCTGACCGGACCAGCTAGCGCTCGGACAGGCCCGGGGACAGCGAAGTTCCTGAGAGCACTGTGACACTGACCTTGGACGCGACGCGTCAGTGGACGATGTAACCGGGGAACCGTGCTGACCACCGGGAGTCGCGGGTAACTCGTGTGACCTCATAGGAAACCGCGGTCAGGTGTGGGAAGCGCAGTCCGTGGAGTTCGCCTACCCGGGCACCCACTTCAGTGACATGCAGTTCTCGGCCACCCAGCGCAGCGCCGTGGAACGGCCCGTCCTTGACTGTCTCCCAGTAGTCAGAGGCGGTCGTGAAAGACCAGTACCCGGAGCCAATGGGATGATCCTCCAGGTAGTCCAGGGGCACCCAGAGGGTGAGGCCGCGGTGCTCAGGGAGGAGCCGGTCCTGGAAGTCGGGGTCTGGTTCTCCGGGCAGGACGCCTTCGGGCCACTGGTAGGCGGGTTCACTCGTCACGGGGGCATCCTCTTCATCTGCAGGTCCGGGGGGCACTTCTAGGCTAGGGGAGGGGGCGGGGCACACCTGGGGGGCGGAACCAATACCTGTTGCTTGGAGAACTTCACCCTCTCCCACGGTGTTGTAGATGGGCGCGTTCTTCAGCCAGGCCATCACGGTGCGGGCGGTACGCCCCACGGCCTCAGCGATGGCCCGATAGGTCGCCCCTGCCGCCCGCAACCGCACAGCCTGGGCCCGCAGCTGCCCCGCACGGTCGGTGCGGGCCTGGCGGGCGTGGGCGGCGTTGTCCGCCGCCGCCCGCACCTTGGCCTCGGTCCTCGCCTTCCCACCGCGCCGTCCCATCCGGGACAGGTACTCGTGTGCCGCATCAGAGCCGCTGGTGGAGGTAGGGCGTCCTTTGCCGGCGTTGACCTGACGTACGGCCGAGCGCGCCAGACACGTCACCTCCCCATCAGCCAGGGGGTGGGGCAGCTGGGCGTTGAGCGCCCTAGCGTGGGCGATCGAGGCGGCCTCCGTCGGGGTCTGCTGGCGGGCCTGCCGCTGGTCCCACAGCCACCGGCGGGTAGCGCGGAAGACCGCGGTGTTGCGCCCCACCTCCGTCGCGGTGTCCACCACCGGGACCCGCGGGATGCCGGACTGTCCCAGCAGGGGCGTGCCCGGGTCCCAGGCCGGTGCTGCTGGCCCGTCGATGGCCTCGTCGTGGAACGGGTCGGTGTACTCGGCCATGTGCGCCTTGAGATCCCCTAGGGACCATGGGCTGGTTCTGCGGCCCCACCACACGCGCCCGGCCGGGAACGCAGCGGCTGGGTTGCGCACTAGGTACCGGGTGAAGCACGGGTCACCGTCCACCAGCCGGTCTAGGGCCCGCTGCACCGCCTCCGCGTAGCGGATTGGACCCGGCCGAGCACCCTCGCCCCGGTAGACCGGTTCGATCGCCCACCCGGCCTGGGCATGACCAGTCTGCGGGTTCTCGATGATCCAGGTCGGCTCGGGCACGGCCGGGTGCATCAAGTTCAACAACGCGTCCTCGTCATCGACGTCCACGACGAGGAAGTTCAACCAATCGGCCGGATTGAGTTGGATGAACGCGAAGTCACCAGCAGGTCGCCCACGGTTCGGGAACGCCTGCGACTTGGTCTGACCGCACCGGAAGTACTCGATTCGGTGGTGCGCCAGGAACCGGCGGGCCGGGGTCTCGGGGCAAAAAAGGGCAATGTCGAGTAAGGCGGGGTCCACTTGCGGACGCGCCTCAGGTACACTAGGGGACACAACGGTCCCCTGGTAATGGGTTCATATGCAGTTCTCATCCAGTTTCTGTTGAACCAGCTGTTCTAGGTCGCCAAACTCACGACAGCTGATTGACTTCGACGGCCCGCCCTCCACGGCGGGCCGTCAGTCGTTTAAGCGGTTTTGGTGATGGGGAGCTCCTCAGCGTTCTGCCGATCATCTATCGCATTCGGCAATCCGTGGTCACGGTCGATCAAAGCGCCGACGTAGTCCGCCTGGGACAGCCCGAGAGCAGCTGCCTTCTCCGCCGCACGGCGGTGCTGCTCGGGCAGGACGCGCATGCTGAACGCCACTCGCTTCCCGAGCAGCTTGGGCGGTGTGTACTCCGTCATACGCCCACCCTCTCACATTGCTTGTACTAGCGCTAGAAGTTCGTGGGTGTGTCGGTCGGATCGCTACAGGTCATGGGATTGGTGGCCCACAACGTCCCACTGGCCGTTGTGCTTCTCGAGGTAGATGACGACTTGGCGTTGGCCGGTGGCCTCGATCTGGTGGTCGTCGCGGCTGATCCATCGCCAGGTGAGGTCGTAGGCGCGGATGGCTTTGTCCTTGGCGACGTCGCGGGAGACGTCTCCGACAGCCGGCACGAGGCTGGGCGCGCTGTAGGCCTGGTGCTCAGCGGGTTCCAGCCAGGCGGCCTGGTTGCCGTTGCGTTCAGGCTCGACCTGGTGGTCGGCCCACTCTTGGGACATCAACGGTTTGGCGCGGATCGCGGCGGCGGTTTGGGTGCGGTCGGTGGCGGTGTCCCAGGAGTGCAGCATCAGCGCGGCGGTTTCGGCGGTGGCCTCCACGTCGCTGCGCTCCACGGTGTCCGGGTCGGGGAAGGTACCTTCCCCGGGGGTGAGCTCGGTGGGGGAGGGCGTAGCCGTGGCAGGAGCGGTGGTCTGCTCGCTGGTCTGCTGTGCTCCCTCGGGCCCGCAGGCGGTCAAGGGCAGCAGGCACAGGGCCAGGGCGGTGATCAGGCGGTGTCGGGTCATTCCGGCCATGCTCCTTTCTGTTTGAGGATGGGCTCGGGGTCGAGGTTGTGCCCCTGGTAAGGGAAGACCATCTCCGGGGCGTCGGGTTTGTAGATCTCGAAGTGCAGGTGCGTGGCCATGCCGAAGCGTCCGCGATTGCCCTCGGTACCGATGACGTCACCGCGTTTGAGCTTCTGGCCCTTGGCCACATCCCAGGAGTGCAGGTGGCAGAAGGCGAAGCCGAAGTCGGGGTCGTCCCCGTTCTCCTTGGCGATCACGCACCCGTCGGTGGCGTTGAACCCGGTGATCCGTAAGGACGTGGGGGCGACGACGACCCCACCGCGGCCGTTGCCGGCTCCGGGGGTGGCGATGTCCACGCCCTCGTGCTGGTTGGCCCACCCGGGGACTCCAGCCAGGGCGCGGCCGCCGTAGCCGGAGGTGAACACGCCCCCGGGCAGCGGGGTGGTCCACTCGCCCTCGCCCAGGTCTCCGTCCCAGGCCAGGGCCCCGGTGGGGGCCTGGCAGTGGGCGGAAAACTGGGACTGGCCGGTGTCCAGGATCGTGTCGATGTAGTCGCGGGTCTCCTGGTACGGCGGCACCCCCTGGTGCTGCTCCACGGCCCCGGGGCCGGCGTTGTAGGCGGCCAGGGTCAGGCGCACGAGCTCACCGGCGTCCTCCCCGGCGATCGGTCGCACGTCGGTCTTGAGGGCGGCCATGTAGCGGCCGTAGGCGGGGATCGCGTCGTCGGGGTCGAAGGGGTCCCCGCCGTTGCCGTAGGTGGCCCAGGTGGCGGGCATGAACTGGGCGATGCCTTGGGCGCCGGCCGGGCTGGTGGCGTCCGGGGTCCACCCGGATTCCTGGGCCAATTGTGCCGCCACCACGCTCACCGGCAGCCCGGCGGTCCGGGCGGCGTCCTCGACCAGTGGTGCCCAGCCGTTGGGGATGTTCGGTGCCCGCTGCTGGCCGCTGTCGTTGCCCGTGGTGACGGCGGTGACGGTGCAGGAGTTGGCTGAGGCCTGTTCTTCGTCTTCGGCCAGGGTGGCGACGAGCACGGCTAGGGCCACGATCGAGCCGATGGCGAAGACGAGCAGCAGCGCCACGACGGCGCCGAGGGCACGGGGGGATCCAGCCGACATCACAGCCTCCTGGGGGGATGGGAGGTCTGCGGGTCAGAGCTGGTCGATCAGCGTGGCGGTGGCCTCCTCGTAAGCCCGCACGGTGGCTGGGTGCAGGGCGTCGTAGTGGAAGGCGCGTCCTTCTTGGAGGGACTTGTCGAAGGGGATGACCACGGTCCCGGCCAGCCCGACGGCCTGGGCGTACTCGCGCAGGCGGGTGAGGCGTTCGGTGTTGTTGGTGGCGGTGTTGGAGACCACCAGCACGGACCGGGCCAGCTTCTGCCCGTGGCCCTCGGCGGCGACGGCGGCCACGGTGGCTTCCAGCAGCCGGGCGTCGTCTTCGCGGTTGTGGGCCACCAGCACGAGGGAGTCCGCGACATCCACGGCGGCGCGCCAGGTGGAGGACTGGGCGGAGTTGCCGGTGTCGAGCAGGATCAGGCTGTAGAGGGACCGCAGCGTCTCATGGGCGGCCCGTACGGAGCGTCCGTCCACCCGGGTGCGGTCGGTGCCCTCGGGTGGGGAGGCGAGCACGTGGATCCGGTCGTCGCCCTGGGGGCGCACGTAGCGCACGAGGTCGGCGGTGCGGCGGGTGACGGTCTCCAGATTGCGGATCAGGTCCAGGGTGGTGCGGTCGTGGCCGCCGGCCAGGGATCGTTCGGCCAGGGTGCCCTGGTTCTCGTTGAACTCCCCGGCCAGGATGTTGCCCCCGCGCACCCGCCCGGCGGTCGCGGCCAGGTGGTAGGCGGTGGTGGTCTTCCCGCCCCCGCCCTTGAGCTGGAGCACCGCCACCGTGCGGTGGGTCTCCAGGGGCCGCTGGATCCGCACACGGCGGGCACGAGACGCCTGCTCGGCGGCCGAGGCCGCCAGGGACAGTCCAAGCCTCTGGTTGCACCATCCTCGCCAGCCGTGGCGGGCGGGGGATTCGGGCTGATCCGTGGCCGTCTCCCGGCGCAGCTGCAGGCGGAGATCTCCGGCCTCGGCGACGACCGGGGTCGGTGTGGAGCTGCTGGGCGCCGGGTCGTCGGCGGGCGTGTCGCCCGCGGTGGTCTCTGGCCGTGGGTCCGCGTCTGAGAGCTCGGATGCGTCCCCTGAATGGGGGACATCGGCCTCGGGAAGCGTCTGCGGGGTCTCCGCGTCGATGGAAGATTCTGCGGGCTGGTGTTCGCTCGGGTCAGCGGTTGGTTCGGTGGCCGCTACCGGGCGTGTCGTCTGTTCAGGCTCCGGTAGGAGGTCGTCGACTGTGACAACACGTGAAGAGCCTCCACGGGAGGGTCGTTTCTTGGCCGAGGCACTGGCATCTGCGGTCACGGATCCGTCCGCGGCGACGATCAGTCGCGTCTCCGGCTCGGTCATCGAGGCCGGGTCGATGGCCGTCAGCTTCACCGGTCGGCCCAGGTCATCGGCGATAGAGACGACGTGGGCGATGGCTGCCGGCATCGAGGCGAACTCGTAGGGGACCCGGTCGACGGTCACTTCCACGCTGTCGTCGGCGGCGATCCTCGCGGTGCAGACCGGCCGCTCTAATGCCTGAGCCATGGTGCTCTCCCTACTCCTGGTTTGGTGGTGTCCCGTCATCGTCGGTGGAATGGGGGACGTTGTAGTTGGCGCGCAGATGATCCTTGATGTCATCGCGCAGGATCAGCCAGGTCTTCCCCAGCTTGATCGCCGGCACGATCCCGTCGCGCAGCCAGCGGTAGGTGACCGTGCGGTCGGCCAGCCCGAGGACTTTGGTGAGGTCATCGATGCCGAGGCGTTCCGGCAGGCCCTCAAAGAGCCGGTCGAGCGCATCAGCCACCACAACCACCTCCATCCACGCATTCGCCATAGTACACAAGAGTGGCTATAGTAATGCTCAAGTTCACTAGCACTGTCTATTCCCCCCAATAGTTGTTTAGTGGATACATCCTCAAGCTTAGGCGAGCCCCCGTGAGGAGATGTGATGGACAACCGCTGGTCAGACCTGGTTTCACCTGGGCCGACCCCGGTTCACCCCCTCTTCGAAGACGTCACCGAGGAGACCGTCACGGTCCTCCGCGGCGCCTCGGGACCCCAGCGAGGCGTGACCGGGCTCTCCGAAGACGAGGGGCGACTGGGGCGGTTTCTCACCGACGCCCATGACGTGTTCTGGCTCGGTGTCCACGGTGGGGCCGGGGAGTCCGTGCTGGCCGAACTGCTCGGCGGCACTGCTTGCCACCACCGGTGGCCCGCCCGCCTTGATGAGGAGATCCAGCACGCCCCCGCGCCGGTCTTCCTCGTGGCCCGGCAGAACAAGCGGGGCCTCGATGCCGCCCGTCTCGCCGCCCGCGACTGGGCGGCCGGCGCCCACCCCGATGTGGATCTCCAAGGCCTGGTCCTGGTGGCTGATGCCCCGGGCCGCACCCCGAAGTCCTTGGTCGCAGCGACCCGGGTGATCTCCGGTGGTGTGCCCTCCACCTGGGTGGTGCCCTGGATCGAAGAGCTCCGGCTCACCGGAACCGTGGACTGGGAGTCCATGGCCCGGGAGCCGAGAAAAGTCCTCACCGCCCTCGGTGAGGCAGCCGATGAAGCACTTTCTGAGAGGACCCCCCAATGATCGACCTCGTACTGGCTGCACAGGACACCGTGCTGGCACTGCCGGCCGCCCTGCCCGACTCCGACCCGCTGGCCCCTCCCGGGATCGGCGACACCTGGAACCGCATGGTCGGTGTCGGCAAGTGGATCGCCCTGGGCATCGCCGTGCTGGGGCTGCTGGTGGTCGGCGGAAAGATGGCTTTCGACGCCCGCCGTGGAGAGACCACCGAGGAGGTCTCCGGGATCATCAAGATCGTGTTGGCCGTGGCCCTGATCTCCGGCGGCGCCTCGATCCTCTCCTTCATCTCCGGAGCATGACCGTAGGCATCCCGAGGAACACCCCCACCCAAGGAGCAGCAGGTGACAGACCAGATCGAGACCGACGACAACAACACCTGGTGGAAGGCCCCCCGCTTCCTCATCTCAGCCGTCCTCGTCGCGATGCTGATCGTGCTGGGCATCGTCCTGTGGCTATGGCCCGACGGCGAAGAACCCACCCAAGCCGCCCCGGCACCGGCCACGACCGCCGAACCGGTCTCGGACGGGGAGTCGGTGTGCGGCCTGGACGCCACCGGCGGCACCACCCTCACGAAGGCACCCGAGGACGTCGAATGGACCGCCCTGGGCGCGATCTACGCACCGTCCTCGGAGGAGCACGGGCCTGGCACCGTGGATGAGTCCACCGGCGTCCGCTCCTGCTACTCCCACACCCCCGAAGGGGCACTCCTCGCCGCCACGAACATGCTGACAGCCAGTGGCGACCCCGAGCTGCTACTGGAGACCACACGCCTGCTCGGCATGGAGGGCCCCGGCAAGGACGTTGCAATCGGGCAGATCCAGCAACGGATCGCAGGAGGGGATAACACGTCAGTGCCTGTGCAGGTCGCCGGCTTCCGGCTTCTCTCCTACACCGGGGACACGGCCACCGTGGAGGTTGTGCTGGCCGGCGATGACGGATCAGAGAAGGTGTACAACACCACCGGTGGCAACCTCGTGTGGCATGAAGGGGACTGGCGCTTTGCCTTTGATGACGACGGCAGTGGTGGCCCCGTCTCTGGGCGCGTCTCGGACCTAAGCGGCTACATCGCGTGGGGCCCCGGCAATGGCTGAGCAGGAATGCGGCTTCTGGGACGGCGTCTGCAAGACGAAGGAGGGCATCAGTGATGCCCTGACTGGGGCGGCCGGAGATGCCCTGGATCAGATCGCGGACGGCGTGACCGCTGCGGTGGTCGACACGATCGCCTCCCTGGGGTCGATGTGGACGAGGATCGGCAGCGCGAACCTCACCAGCGACAGCGCACCCGCCTCGCAGGCTCCGGTTCGTGGGGAGTTCAACGCCTACATCGATCTACTGCTGAGCTACGCGAGCTGGATCTGGCTGGGGGTGTGCGTGTTCGGGGTGCTGTTCCTGGGCATCATCCTGGCCACCAACGCCCGCCGCGGCGACGGGGCCGGCCTGGTCAACACGGCCACCGTGTTGGCCTCCGGGGCGGCGCTGATCGGTGGAGCCACCAGCCTGATCGGTTTCCTCGTCCCGGCCCGGGCGCCGAACCTGTCCGGGTCCGTGGGGTTCATCCAGGACCAGACCTTCTACCTCACCCTGGCCGTGGCCGCACTCAGCGTGATGATCGCCGGGGCCCAGATGGCCTGGACCCAGCGCGCCGAACCGGCCCGGGACCTGCTGAAGAATCTGCTCACCCTGGCCGTAGTGACCGCTTCCGGGGTGACGATCCTCAACGTCCTGGTGGCCGGCACCGACGCCCTGGCCGTGCAGATCATCGACTCGGCCATCGGGGAGGACTTCCAGACCGATGTGCTCAAGCTGTTGGCCCTGGACAACGCCACCAGTACTGGGGCGGCGGATCCGGTGTGGTTGGGCGGCAACGTCATCCTGATCATCGTCGGCGGGGTCGTGGCGATCATCGTGAACATCATCCAGCTAATGCTGATGGTGCTGCGCACCGGGATGCTGTTCCTGATGGCCGGGATCCTGCCACTCTCCGCCGCGTTCCTGAACACCGAGACGGGCAAGAACTTCTTCCAGAAGGTCATCGCCTGGACCCTGGCCTTCGCCTTCTACAAGCCCGCCGCCGCCCTGATCTACGGGTTGGCGATCAAGATGTCCACCACCGGGGTCTGGGAGGACTCCGGCAGCGGGCTGATCCAGTTCGCCGCCGGGCTGATGATGATCGTCGCCTCCGTGTTCGCCCTGCCCGTGCTCATCGGGTTCCTCAGCCCCGTGCTGGGCTCGATGTCCTCCTCCGGCGGTAGCAGCGGCGGGGCGCTGGGCATCGCGGCAATGGGCGCGGCGATCCCGCAGGGAGCCTCCCACCTGGCTCGCTCGGGACGCGGGTTCGGCTCTGACTCTTCCTCCGCTTCCTCCTCCACATCGCCCTTGAAGGGCGGGTCGGGTTCCGCGCCTGCGGGTCCGTCCTCGGCTGCAGGTGGGGCCAGTGGCACCGCTGGGGCCAGTGCCACGGGCACGGCGGGCTCCGCTGGTGCTGCGGCGGCGGGTGCAGCGGCGGCACCGGTGGCTGCGGGCATGGCGGCCGCCAACGCCGTGCAGAAGACCGGGGAAGCCGTCTCCCAGGCCACCGAGTCCAGCGCGAAGGCGGGCACCTCCAGCACCGGCGGAAGCACCGGAGCGGCGGGAGCGTCCGCCACGGGCACCCCCGGCCAGGACGGTGCGCAGAGGTCCTCTGCGGGGACCGGGGCGCAACCGGCCCCCGGCACCGGGGCGGCACCTCGCGCCGGAGCTGGGACAGGGGCTCGTCCCACGCCGGGGTCCGGTGCTGGTGCAGCACCGGAACGCTCCGGGGCCCGTCCCACGGGCCCCACCGGCCCAAGACAGGCGGCGAAGGCCGCCCAGCAACAGGCACGTGCGTTCAAGGCGCAGATCGCCAACGAGACCGGAAACGAGGGCCGCCCTGATGGCGCAGACCGAAGCTAAGACCGAGAACCGTCCGCGGGTGTACGGCAACTTCCGCACCCCGACCTCCAAGGGCCTGGCCGGGCTCTCCACCGCCGGCACCGTGCTGCTGATCGGCGGGGTGGTCGGCGGGATCCTGCTGATGATGCTCAACCTGTGGCTGGTGGCCCTGGCCTTCGAAGCAGTGATCCTGGTCCTGATCGCCCTGTCCATGCAGAAGAACAAGCACGGCCGCACCCTCATCGAGCGCATCGTCCGGCGCGCCGGGTGGGCCAACGCCGTCTACTCCGGCGCCAACGTCTACCGGGCCGGCCCCGTGTCCCGGGTGCCTTCAGGCACCACGAAGCTGCCCGGGATCTCGGCCCGATCCAAGATCACCGAGCACGTCGACGGCTACGGCCGCCCCTTCGCACTGCTCGAGGTCCCGCAGAAACACCACTACACCGTGGTGTTCTCCTCCGAGCCCGACGGCGGGGGCATGGTCGACCAGGAGCACATCAACCGGTGGGTGGACCGCTGGGCGCACTGGCTGGGCATGCTCACCGACGAACCGGGGCTCACCGCGGCCTCGGTGACGATCGAGACCGCCCCGGACTCCGGGTACCGCCTCGCCCGGAAGATCGAGGCCCGCATGAGCCCCGATGCCCCGGTCTTCGCCCGCGACGTCATCAACGAGTCCGTGCAGATGCTGCCCACCGGCGCCACCGTCACCCGGGCCTACATCGCGGTGACCTTCAAAGCCTCCGTGCGGGCCGGCGGGCGCATCCGCAAGCCGGAAGAGGTCGCCGATGACCTGGCGGCGCGGCTGCCCAACCTCACCCTGTCCCTGAACGACACCGGGGCCGGGGTGGCCGCCCCACTGACCGCTCAGCAGCTGTGCGAGGTCATCCGGGTGGCCTACGACCCGGCCGAGGCAATCCTCTTCGACCGGGCCCACGCCCAGGGGGTGGCCCCGGAACTGGACTGGAGTGAGGTCGGCCCCCAGGCCGCCGACACCTTCTGGGACTGCTACCACCACAACAACTGTTGGTCGAAGTCCTGGGCGATGTCCGTGCCCCCGCGCTCGACCGTCCAGGCCAACGTGCTCCAAGCCCTGATCGCCCCGAACCCGGAGCTGGTGCGCAAGCGCGTCACCCTGCTCTACCGCCCCATCGACCCCGCCCGGGCCGCGCAGATGGTGGAAACGGATATCAACACCGCCACCTTCAACGCCTCCTCCCGCAACCGCGCCACCGCCCGGGACACCCGCGAGACCCGCGCCGCCCAGGCCACCGCTGCCGAGGAGGCCGATGGGGCCGGGCTGCTGAACTTCGGGCTCGTCGTCACCGCCACGGTGCGTTCCAAGGGCGAGCTGGATGAGGCCGAAGCCATCATCGAGAACCTCGGCACCTCGGCGCGGATCCGCCTGGAGGAGGCCTACGGCGCCCAGGACTCCACCTTCGCCGCCGGCCTGCCGTTGGGTGTCGTGATTCCCGACCACCTGGCCCTGCCGTCGACCGTGAGGAACGCCCTGTGATGAAGCAGAAGCAACGAGACGAGATCATCCTCCCGGCCAGCCGGGGCAACGCCTCAACCACCGTCCTGGACCGTGCCTTCGCCCGGACGAAGCTGGGCAAGGTCTTCGCTAAGTCCAAGCGCACCGGCAGCACCTCGGTTGCTGCCTCCTCCACCCGTCGCCCGGGCCCGCGGGGCCACAAGGGCCGGGGACTGGGCGAGGCGCAGCTGCTGCACCCGATCCGGGAGATGCGCGGCACCAACTATCAGGTCTGCGGACTCTTCCCCTTCCCCATGGGTGGTGGCTCCCCGTTGGAGGGGGTGCCGTTGGGGCGCAACCTGCTGTCGGGGGAGCCGGTGTGCTGTGATCCGATCTCCTGGTTCCAGAAGCTGCGGGTGATCGCCAACCCCTCGGCCTTCATCATGGCCAACCCGGGGCTGGGCAAGTCCTCCCTGCTGCGGCGGATGGCCATCGGGCTGGCCGCCTTCGGGGTGTGGCCGATGGTGCTCGGAGACATCAAGGGCGAACACGTCGCCATGATCGGAGCCCTCGGCGGGGCCGTGCTGCCGCTGGGCCGCGGGGTCGGGCACATCAACCCGCTCGATGACGCCGGCGCGGTGGCAGCGGCCAAGCTGCTCTCTGCTGCGAAGGCGGAGGAGCTGCTGGCCGATCTGCACACCCGGCGGTTCGACCTGATCCGGTCCCTGATCGCGATTCTGCGCAAGAAGCCGCTGGACGAGCGTGAGGATCAGATCCTGGATCGGTGCCTGACCGTCCTGGAGGCCCGCCACGCCGAGTTCGGCACGGTCCCGGTCATGGCTGACCTGCGCCAGGTGCTCAAGGACAAGCCGGTCGAGGTGCGCGAGGTGTCCCTGGATCGCGGCAACGATGAGCGTTACGAGGCCATCACGGAGGGTCTGGAGTCCTCGCTGAACTCCTTGTGCGGGACCGGGGCCTTCGGGCAGATGTTCGCCCGCCCCTCCACCAACCGGATCGACGCCTCGAGGCCGATGGTCTTCGACCTTTCGCGGATCTCCCAGTCCGAGTCCGATCTGCGGGCGGCCACGCTGTTGGCGTGCTGGTCCATCGGGACTGGAACGGTGCGGACCTCCAACATGCTCGCCGATGACGGGGTGATCGCCCGGCAGAGGTTCCTGCTCATCCTCGATGAGCTGTGGAACACCCTGGCGGCCGGGCCCGGCATCGTCGATCAGGTCAACGCCCTGACCCGGCTGAACCGGGAGATGGGGGTCGGGCAGATCATGGCCTCCCACACCCCGTCTGACCTGATGGCCGTGCGCGGTGAGGAGGACCGGGCGAAGGCCAAGGGCATCATGGACCGCTGCGGGATCAAGATCCTCGGCGGGCTGGCCAAATCGGAGATGCCGCTGCTGACCGAGTCCGTGCCGCTGTCGATGCGCGAGCAGGAACAGCTCGCCGCCTGGCAGGACCCGCCCGCCTGGAACCGCCGGGGGGACGAGGAGATCCAGTACACCAACGACGACGTGTACACCCCCACCGACGCATCGGCCATCAACGAGGCCGAGCTGCGGGCCTGGCTGGAAGACCCCGAGAACCGGGAATGGTACTTCGACGACCGCACCACCTCCCCGCCGCCGGGCCAGGGGAAGTTCTTCATCAAGGTCGGTGCCAGGGCCGGCATCCCGTTCTCGATGGAGTTCACCCCCACCGAACGCCGCTCCCAGGTCCACGACACCGAGAAGAAGTGGCACGAGGCCAAGTTCCGTGCCGCTCAGGAGAGGGGCGAACGATGAGCTCCCTGGACCGCAAGTACAAGGCCGGCGGCGGGGAAGTCGCCCTGCTGCTTACCCTGCTCTTCGCCCAGGTCGGTATCCCCGCGATCCTCTACGTGGTGAACACCGCCGGACATGCCCTCACTCCGCGCACCGACCCGCTGCCCACCGGGTACTGGGAACGGTCCCTGGGCGTGGTCACCGAAGACCTCCCGTGGCGCACCACTGAGATCATCCTGGCCGCCACCCTCGGTCTGGTGGCGGCAGCACTGTTCGTGCTGTGGGCCTTCACACGCCACCAGAAAGCCCAGAAGGTCGTGAAGCACGACCGTGCCGCACCGCGCATGGCCACCGTCCGCGACGTCGCCCCCTTCACCGAGAAGCAGGCGCGCGCCAAGGCCGCTCGATTCGGCGTCGAGGCCCCGGGGGTGATGCTCGGGAAGATGGTCCGCGGCGGGCACACGCTCTACGCCTCCTGGGAGGACACCCTCCTGCACATCTGGGGCACCCGCACCGGCAAGACCACCTCCCAGGCCGCCCCCTCCATCATCGAGGCCCCGGGCCCGGTGATCGCCACCTCCAACAAACGCGACCTCTCCGACCTCACCCGCGACATCCGCGCCGAAGGCGGCGACGTCTGGGTCTTCGACCCCCAAGGAGTCGCCGGGGAGAAACCGACCTGGTGGTGGAACCCACTGACCTACGTCACCGACAGTGAACGGGCTGCGGAGATGGCCACGAACTTCTCCATCGGCTCCCGACCCGCAGGGGCCAAGATGGGTGATGCCCACTTCGACTCCGCCGGCAAGGACCTGCTGGCCGGACTGCTCCTGGCCGCGGCCGTCGGTGGGGAGCCCATCGAGCGCGTGCACTACTGGCTGACCCGCTCCACCGACGACACCCCCGCCAAACTCCTCGACGCCCACGGGTGGTCCAAGGAGGCCGACTCGGTGGCCAGCACCATCCGCCAGCCCGAGAAGTACCGGGGCAGCGTCTACTCCACCGCCCTGCAGATGGCCGCGTGCCTGAAGAACGAGAAGATCGCCGCCTGGGTCAACCCCACGGGCCCGGACGATGACCGCCCCCAGTTTCACCCCCAGGCGTTCGTGGCCGGCAAGCACACCCTCTACGCCCTGTCCAAGGAAGGCGCCGGCACCGCCGGGCCCCTGGTGACCGCCCTGACCGTGGCCACCGTAACCGCCGCCGAAGAACACGCCGTCACCCAGGCCGGGGGCCGGCTGTCCACCCCGATGATGTGCGTGCTTGATGAGGCCGCCAACGTGTGCCGGTGGGCGAACCTGCCCGACCTCTACAGCCACTACGGGTCGCGGGGCATCGTGGTCTCCACGTTCTTGCAGTCCTGGTCCCAGGGCGTGGACGTGTGGGGCGAATCCGGGATGCGCAAGCTGTTCTCCACGGCCAACGTCGTCACCTACGGCGGCAACGTCAAGGAAGAGGGCTTCCTCAAGATGCTCTCGGAGCTGATCGGCAAGTACACCTATACCTCGGTGTCCTCTTCGAGGCAGAAGGACAGTGGGTCCACCTCCCGGCAGGACGCCACCGACGACATCCTCTCCGTAGCCGACCTCGCGGCTTTGCCCAAGGGCAGGGCCGTGATGCTCGGTTCCGGGGCACGAGCCGTGTTGCTGCGCACCGTCCCCGTCAGCGCACGCCCTTACGCCGACGCGGCAGCGGCTTCAGAAGCCGCACACAACGCACCTACCGACACCCCCACTGCAGCAGAGCCCGCACCCGAGCTCCAGGGGGCTGAGCCGAGCCCGACCGCACCCACGGGCAACCGGTGGGCGGCCCTGGTGAAGGAGTAGCCCATGGACATCGGTGCCCGCCGCACCAGCAGTCACGACGACATCGACGACGAACCCCTCGAGGAAGCCGAACCGGGGGAGGGGGAGCGGGAGCTCGTCTATGCGAACGTCGCCGAGTTCGTCACCGAACACCTGGCCTACCAGTACCGGCGCGACATCGACCTCGCCGGCCGGGCCACCACCTTCACCTGGTGCGCCCAATGGTGGCGCCACGAAGAAGCCGTCAGCCGCCTCACCGGCCTCTGGCGGGCCTGGGAGAATCTGCGCACCGACCCCACCACCGGGCTGGCGGTGTGGTGGCGCGACTACGCCGATCCCACTATGCGGTCACTCTTCGACGAGAAAGGCCCCTTCCACGGCTGCACCCCTAGGATGCATGCGCCGAAGGGGATACCGCTTCCGCTGGATCCTCCCCCAGCCGGGCTTTTCGAGTAAGCGGCCCATACCTACTCCCCAGTTTCGGTCATGGGTCTCTGAACGGGTAGGAGTCCACTGAGCTGGAGCAGGAGTTGAAGGAGTGGTTACGAACTCGGTCACGGATGGACGTTCGTCGCCTGGAGGCGCCGATGCGTAGAGATTGAAACCAATTTGTTGTCATGTGATTTTAATAAACCAGCAAGTAATCAAAGCCCTCTCCAGGAGCGATATTACTGTTCGGTGTTTATGCCACTGTGACTACGTAACAGCAGGTCACGAGCCGTTTTCCCTCTATTTTGATTTGCATATACCTTCTGTAAATGCTTGTGCGATCGTGGGGTGTGCGGTGCCAGGAAATATGGAGCGTTTAAGTGAAGTAGGACCTACGGATCCCCGGACGGGTTATCCACTGTGGTACGAAGACGCCACGGGCATGCGTCTGGATCTGGCGTGGCAACGCGATGACCCGAACACCCCGGTCATCGCTGGCCTGGATGAGAGCGGGACGCTGCGGGGCATCGCCGACTTCCCAGGCGAGTCGTTCTACATGACCGCGGAGGCGGAGCTGCCTCTGGGTGGAGGTGGGCAGGACGGGGAAGTAAGGGTGATCCTGGCCCTGGAGGCGACCTTCGCCACCGAAGGCGTGGCGGATGGCCAGCAGATCGTCTTCGGACGCATCCGGTTCCGGGTCCGCGACGGCCGCCCCGAGACGACGTACACGCTCACGCACCCGTACGGCACGGTCCAGGCCACCACCGATGACAGGGGCCGGGTGACTGCCACGGAAGACATCGGCCTGACCCCGTTGGAGTTCACCGGGGCTCTGGGCGGACAGATCGCCCCTTTCCTGCGGTGGACCCCCGACCCCGCACTTCCCGAGGGCTACATCGGTGACGGCGCCACCGAGCACACGATCACGGGCAGCCCGTTCAACACCGACTTCGCCCTGGTGGATGGCCCCGGAGCGGGTACAGCTGGGGGTGACTCAGATCCGAATGATCCTGGGAACCCGGACAAGGTCTACACGGACCAATTCGTGCTGCAGGGCCGAATCGCCACGATCCACGGGGTGGAGATCACCCGCGCGATCTACGGCCGAGCGGCGTCGGGGACGGTGACGGTGGAGGTGTTCGCCCGATCTATCCCCGGACAGCAACTCGGGGCATCCCTCGACGGTGGGCCGCAGACGCTCCTGCAGGGCGGGAACACCCCCAACTACCTCTTCCGTATGTCCGCGGGCAACACGGTTCCGACGCAGGTCACCGTGACCAACTTGACCGATCCCATTGCTCTGCCGGTGACCGCGGGGGTCACCGATGCCGTGGAGATCACCCAGGCCGACTACGACAGCACCAACCAGACGCTTACCGTCAGCGCCACTTCCAGTGACCAGAGCGGCGCCCCGGCGCTGACGGTTACCGGGCGTGGCGGGCTGTCCGGCCCGGTTGGGGCCTTTGCTCTCGATGCACCGCCGGCCACGGTCATGGTCGTCTCCGCCGCCGGTGGCACCAGTACAGCGACTGTCAGGGTCGTGGCCTGACCGGATCCTGCCGGTCGTTTTCCGCCCATCATTCAGAGATCAGGGGACCGTCATGGAATACACGCTGACAGGCGACTTTCTCGAAGCCTGCGACTGCACCGTCATCTGCCCCTGCTGGGTGGACGACGACCCCGTGGAGGGACACTGCACCGGGTTCGTTCTGTGGGAGTTCACCCAGGACGGCCAAGGCACCGAGTCGAGGATCGATGACCTCGTCGTCACCGGGTGCAAGGTCGTCAGTGTCGCGATCCACTCGGGCAACCGCCGCGACAGCGCGGCACCGGCCACTTCGATGATCTACATCGACGTCTCGGAGCGCACCAATCAAGAAGCCACCGAGAACCAGCTCATTCAGGCCTTGCGGGGTGCTTTCGCCGAGCACCCCACGAAGAAAGGAGGGGGCATAGGGCCGCTGGCTGAGCTGGCCGAGATGAGTGGAACCGTGGTCGGGGCCGAGTCGGCCAGGATCTCCTTCAAGCTCGACAAGGACGATCACGCGGACAAGAACGAAGGCTCCTGGACGGCCACCGTCACCCGCACCCGAACGAACCCGGAGGAACCGGAAGCGAAACCCACTGAAGACCGGCTGATCCATGCGACCGGGAAGCCGGAGCGATTCGACGTGGCCGAGGACGCTAAGAGACAGCCGCTGGAGCTGTCCAACACCGCGCTTTCCTACGAGCTGCAGGCCCAGAACCCGGTGACTGCCCAGGCGGGGGAGAAGTTAATTATCAACGTCGGGGCCCTGCCCGGAGGCAACATCCACGTCAAGGACCGCTCCGGCATGCGCGGCACCTTTCGCTACCACCACCCCGCATCCTAGGAAGCACCGGCATGACTACCACCTCCCCGACGACGCCTCACCGGTCCGTGGCGCGCCGCCGCCTCGACATGAACCTCCTTGTTCTGGGCACGCTTGTGATGGCGGCGATGGCCTGGGGAGTCCTGTTGTTGACCCACGGGTCCGGGGGCCACGGGCTGGAAGGCCACACAGTGACCTCTGAGGTGCTCGCCCCGGGCGGGGCCGGGGAAGCACACGCTCAGCATGGTGGTACGGCCGCGTTCGTGATTCCTCCTGCTCTGGTCGGTGGTGCGGTTGCCCTGGGCGCCTGGGGTTTCATGGTGGTCGCCATGATGCTTCCGCCAGCACTCCCGCTGCTGCAGACGGTGCGACGGCTGGTCTCCCACCAACCGGATCCGTGGCGTCTGACCGTTTTGAGCGCCATGACCTTCGTGGGGGCTTGGATGGTCGTCGGGGCGGTTCTGGTCGCAGGCGACCTGGGTGTCCGGGCGTTGGCTTCCAGCGGATGGCTGACGCTCGATCCCCGCTGGGTGACAGGGGCCGTGCTGATCGGCGCCGGCGTCTATCAGTTCACGCCGCTGAAGGATCTGTGCCTGCGTGGCTGCCGAAGCCCACGCAGCTTCGTGCTGGCGCACTGGCAGGGTCGACGCTCCTCCAGCGCGGAGACCTTCGCCCTGTCCGGTGCTTACGCGCTGTCATGCATCGGGTGCTGTTGGGCGCTGATGCTCATCTGCTTCACCGTCGGCACCGCGGCCCTACCGGCGATGGTCGCGTTGAGCGTCATCATGGCCGCAGAACGCCTCGTCTCGTGGGGCCGGCGCCTGGTACGGCCAGCAGGGTTCGCCCTCATCGCTCTGGGAGCGGCTACGGCGCTGATTCCCGTCATTTCACAGTCACATCTGATGTAGACCTTCTCTGCCGCTGAGCGGCTCGATCACGGAGCTCACCATGTCGCCCACCCGATTCCGCACCTACCACGTTGTGGCCATGTCCTTCCCGATCGTCTACTCGCTCGAGGGCGATCACGATCCCAATGGTCTGCTCTACACCTTGCGCGTGTACCAGCCCCTCCTGGAGTGGGTGAGGCAACAGCGAGAGAAGAACGGCGAATACCTGACCCGGATGCACCGCAAGACCCAGCTCATGGAGACAGTGGTCTACGCAGTGCCCCGGTTCCTCGAGATGCGCCGGATCCTCTCCGAAGGACCGGAGAAGAATCGCTATCTTTTGAAAGAATTCGGCGGCGAGTCCGAAGTTCTCGACCGGGAGGACCGGGACGCCCACAGCCCACGATTGGAACCGCACGACCGTGCGATACGCCAGAACTACCGGGCCACGGTGGATGAGTTGATCTCCGCTCTGAAGGAGCTGACCGACGGGCGCATCTCCAGCCTCCACCCAAAGGCCCTGCAGGATCCGGAGCGCCTAGAGGAGCAACAGGCCCGGGAAGCGCATGACGTTGATGAGCAGATCCTGAAGCAGATCCTGGGGGAGTGTCGCACTTCGTGGCTCGGCCAGCTGGAGGAGGCAGAGGGGGCCGTCGAGGGACAACTGGAGGAGATCCGCCAAGGGTGGCCGGAGTTGTTGGCTTGGTACCGGAGGCAGCGTCCCGGGTCTCAGCTGAGGGATAAGGACATCGAACGGCTGATGTTCAACGATCACAGCCCTGGACTGCTCGGCCAAGGGGAAAGGGCGCCGGCGTACAACCGGTGCAATCCGCTCAAACCCATCCCCCTGGTGCGCCCGTTGGTGCTGCGGGCGTGCCGGGGAGAGCAGGTGAAGGTGCGATTCGAGAACAGCATCCGCGGCCGCGAAGTCGGCATGCACGTGCAAGGAGACGGACTCGGGGGCACCGTCCCTGGACGCGGCACCGGCACCGGGGTCCGGTACGGGGATGGGGCGTGCGTGGGCGACAACGACCCCACCACTGTCCCCTACCAATCGAGGATGACGTACCGCTGGACGTGCGCTCGGGAGGGCGTGTGGCCGATCAACGATCTGGGCGACATCCGCGGAACCGACCGCGGCACCAACAACCACGGATTGTTCGCCGCTCTAGTGGTCGAACCCGAGGGCGCGAGGTGGTACGACCCCGAGACCGGGCAACGGCTCGACGGCACGGATCACCCCGACGGGCTCTACGCCGACGTCGTGCCCCGGGAGGAACACGGCCTCAAGGACGGAAAGATGGCCGCTCCCCGGACGGAGTGCCGCGACGACCAGCATGAGGACTGCGGTGCGGGCAACCGGTGCCGGAAATGGCGGGAGGAGAACTTTGTCGACTTCCACCACGCGAAGAAGAAGCCGGAGCAATTCGCCGGCAATTGCAGTTTCCGCGAGTTCACCGTCTTCTTCCACGACGAGCCCGAGACACACAGCGGCATCCCTCACCCCCTGCCCCACTCCGCGATGCCTCTGTCCTACCGCGCCGAACCCATGCACAACCGTCTTCCCTACCGGTTGCACCAGCGCCTGCGCAAAGGCGCGCCGAAGGCAGAACCCGACGCGAACAAGATCGACCACTCAGCCGTCGAGATCAGGATCGACGAGAAGACCCTGGGTGAAGAATTCTGGGTGGCCAAAGACGAGAACGGCAAGTCCCTCGAACGCGTCTCTGGTGAGGAGCAGCACCACAGTTCGTGGCTGTTCGGGGAACCGGTGACTCCGGTCCTGCGCGCTTACCGCGGGGATCCCAGCCGGGTGCGGCTGGTGCACGCCGGGGTCAAAGAGACCCACGTCTACCACCTGCACGTCCACCAGTGGCGAGCCGTCGCCCAGGACACCGCTGAGCCCTCCGTGTGGAAGACGGGCGAGCACCACGGCTCGCAGCTGCTGGACTCCGTGTCGATCGGCCCGCAGACCGCGATGACCATCGACCCGCTCTATGGCTCGGGTAGCCGCCAGCACGCGGTGGGCGACATCATCTGGCACTGCCACCTCTACCCCCACTTCCATCACGGCATGTGGGGACTGTGGCGCAGCTTCGACCGCGAAGTGACAGGGAAACGGGCCTACCCCGACGGCACGCCCTGTCCCGCGCTGAAACCATTGCCCGGCCGCAACCCCGACCCCTCGACCGACCAACAACCTGGGTTTCCGTGGTTCATCGACGCCACCTACCCCCGCAAGTCCCCACCGCCGCCCTCACCCAACCAGGAAGA
This sequence comes from Kocuria sp. UCD-OTCP, assembly GCF_000349605.1. NCBI lineage: Bacteria > Bacillati > Actinomycetota > Actinomycetes > Micrococcales > Micrococcaceae > Kocuria > Kocuria sp. UCD-OTCP. The sequence goes on along the minus strand of NZ_AOSQ01000012.1, from coordinate 8,506 downwards.
CGTTGAGGAGCGAGACCCGGGGAGGAGGGCCCCGATCGACGGGCGACGTCAACTGCTGCAAATGGGCAACTGCTCGCAGAAGGAACGGGCGGCCTTTGCACCCAACTGCCGGTCAGGTGATCAGCCCGGTGCCCTCTTCGTCGATCTCGATGGCCTTGCCCAGGACTGGAACACCAAGGCGGAGGTGCCCGAGAGACGGATCATTCACTACGACATCGCCATGGCGGAACGGGGGATGCTCTACAACTCCGCCGGCTGGTACGACCCCCACGGACACCACTACCAACTCAAGGGCATCTCGGTTACCCGCCTCCATGAGAACGGATCTCCCGACGGTGACCCCATACCCTTCGATTACCCGGTCACTGAGGAGGAGGGCGGGGTTGACGCGTTCTTTCCGCGAGCCAATCACGGCGACATCGTGGAACTGCGCCTGTACAACACGGTGAGAACCGTCGAGGGCGACCACTTCGATTTCCCTGGTCACCCGGTGGAATGTGGCTTGCACGTCCACCTGGTGAAGTTCGATGTGCTCGCTGCTGACGGCTCAGCCAGTGGCTGGAACTACCTCTCGGGCGCCAGTTCCCCCGAGTCCGTTCCGGACAACAGGATCGGCGATCCCCCCGCGAATGTTTCTTTGCACCGGTGGGTGGTGGACGAGGAGTTCGGCCCTTGCTTCTTCCACGACCACCTCTTGGCGAACTTCCGGCAGAAGCGGGGCCTGTTCGCAGCACTGATCGCCGAACCCAACGGCACCCGCTGGTACCTGCCCGACCAGAAGACTCCCGCATGGGTCGGCTCCCAAGCCGTGATCGTGCCGCGAACTGCAAACGGGGACGGGGACGTCGCTTTGAAGGAACCCTTCCGGGAGGCCGGATTGGCCCTTGGGGACTTCGTTCCGCTGAACCGTCCGAAGGACGACCGCCCTCCACTCCCGATCCCTCCTCGACCTCGACAAAATGACGATCCGCTGAATGAGCCGAACCTGCTGGGCGGTGATGACGACCCGGGTGTTATGGGCGTCAACTACCGGTGCACCCCCATGCGGTACCGCGGCAAGGACCCCTCCGAGTGGTTCAGCTCCAGCCGCTCCTCGTTGGAGAACGAGGACGAGAAGCAGCGGCAGGTCCTCGACGTCCAGGCGCCGCAGATGTCTCCGCCGCTGCCGGTGCCGCCGAAGCACAAAGGTGACCCTGACACACCGGTGATCTACACCTATCCAGGGGAACGACTGCGCATCCGCATCTTCCAGGGCTCCCACGAAGAGCAACACAGTTTCATGCTCAACGGCATGCGATGGCGCAAGGACTGGCAGAACCAACAGTCGCCGTGGGTCAACCAGCAGACGCTGGGCATCTCTGAGGCCTTCACCATGGACATCAATCCGCCGGAAATCGGAGCCGACGGGAAACCCGTGGCGACGAGCCCGTACGGGGTCGGCGACCACCTGTGGCAGTTCACCGTCATGGACGACCTGTGGCTGGGATGCTGGGGACTGATCCGTTCGCTCCAGCCCAGCTCGGAGAACTTCCGTGATCTCCCCCCGTTGCGGCACATCACCAAGATCGTGCCCGAGACAGAGGACGAGAGAGGACACGGAGCACCTCCCACCGAACAGGAACTGAAGGAGGCACTGGGCAAGTTCCGCCTCGCCCAGTCCAACGGATTCCTGCCCACACGCCCCCTCCGGATGCCCGGAGGAACGTGGTCGACTGGGAAGGTGCGGGAGTACGTGGTGGTCGCCCAGCGCCACGAGCACCAGTACGCCGGCCAGGCGCTGACCGACCCGTGGGGCCTGATCTACCGCACGGCCGAAGAGGCTGTGCCCGAGACCAGGACCGACGGAAGCGAGACCGGCAACCTCCGGGCGGTGGACGTGGACGATTCCGACCAGCCCCTGGTCCTGCGGGCACATCCCGGGGAATGGATCAAGATCACCCTCATCAACGAGCTTCTCCTACCGCAGGAGAACCTCCCCGACCAGGACTTCACGATAAAAGACCCCCGGCTGCCGGACTTCGGACCGGAAGTGAGCCCGCCGCGACTGCCCGTGGAGCACCGCGACCACCTGGGCTACCCGGACCGTCGGACGGTCAGCCCCCGAGTCTCCCTGCACCCCAGCCTGCTGCTGTACGACGTGCACAGCGACGACGGCGCGTACGTGGGGCTGAACCAGGACGGCACCGTGGCCGCCTTGAACGTGGACGATGCTGCTCATGTCGTGCACGGTGGGCACGACGCAGTCAACGCTGTGGTGCACCGCACGGACCATGGCATCGGGCACCGGGACGCGAACTGGCGGGAGTATTGGTGGTACGCAGATCCGGGCCTGGCTTTTGACACCTATCAGGACGGTCGTGAACGAGGCCAAACCTGCTACCTGTTCGATATGGGGGACATCCGCAATCACCGACACCACGGCTTGATCGGAGCTGTTGTGATCGAACCTAAAGACATCACCCCGGTCGACCCGCAGAACGAGGACAAGCCGAAGTGGACAGGCGCCCATGTCCATCTGGAGAGCGGTGACGAAGTTATCGCCCAAGAATTTGTTTTCTTCCTCCAGGATGGACTGCGTCACTTCCTGCACGGCGATATCGATCAGCCGCTTTCTGACATATCTCCGAGCGACCCGCCCGTGGATGTCGGGCAAAAGGCCATCAGTTACCGGTCGCCGTTGACGCCACACCAGAATCCCATGGCGTTGCCCAACCTCACCGCCCCGATCCAGCACGCGAGCAGGGACCTGCCCATCTGGTGGCGGTTGGTGTGCGCCGGCGACAAGCCCCGCAATCATACCTTCACTGTGCACAACTTCGCCTGGGACGTTGCCCCCTGGGTGCGGAAAGTAAAGAACTCTAGTCCCGAAGCCGGATCGGTCACCGCCATCTCCGCCGGCTTCACACAGGACCTGGTCATGGAGCCCGAAGGACGCTGGGATCCAGGAGACCACGCCTACCGCAGCGGCTCCTTCCGCTGGGCAACCGCCCAGGGGATGTGGGGCATCCTCCGCATGGAGGATCAAGACGCCCAATCTCGAAAAGAAACGCAACAACCATCATTGCAGCTGTTGTGGTCACGCTGGGCTCGCAAGTTATCCAAATTGGATAGGTCACAGCGTCGTCGAGGGTCGAGGCAGAAAGGGAAAAAAGGAGTGCGATCAACCAATGACAAAAGTGATGAAGGGGGGGCGGTAGGACACGGCGGTGGAAATACTGGGCGGCCATTCGATAACACGGGAGGCGGGCTGAATGATGAACGCACTGTCACAGCCTATGATTACCTGCACGAAGTGCGGGAGTATCTGCAATGGCATATCGAGGCCGACACATCGGATTCCGCCCTCCGATTTCTATTGAAAGACAATCCACAAACTTCAAATGACCTGATGAGAGAATTCCGCTATAGCTCAGATCAGCTTGGCGTGATTCTCCGCGAGATGCCCGACTCGAATAGAATTCTCGCGATGGAGCAGGGAGACCCGCCCCGAACAAAATCAGAGAAAAACTGGTTCGAAAAGTTGGAGCGCCATCGGGTCACCAGAGCCGGCATCAGATTGAAGTTGAAACTATTTCGCCGGGCAGCTGGCACACTCATAAGCGAAAAGTTCAGGGACATAAGTAACCCTCGCAACGTAGCAATGGCCCTAGACACCGCCAATACAGTTGTGGGAAGCATCTTGGAAGGGATTCCCGGCTCGGGCGCAATTTCAGAAGCGTTAGAACTAGGAAAGCAAGTTGCGGACTCTTATAGTTAAGAAAAACTTAATTCGCAAATCGACTACACCGAATTTGCTGATAAATAAATATCTTCCATAAAGACCCGAACCTTGAGGACTGGCTCAACTAGCAGACAGGTAGATCGATGGATGTCATCGTAACTCTGACATGTGATGCACCCGCAGCACAAAAAGTTGGTGAGCAATTGAGCGAACAGGAAATGGTGTATCAGTCCTCCCCTCGGGGCAACCTGGACGGAAGTGTGGCTGAATGGGTGATTATCGCCAGCGTAGCCATCCAAAGTTTGCCAGCTATTCTGACATCGATCAAAGACTTAATGGGTCAGAATCGTGTATCCAGTGTAAAAATTCGAAAGTTGGACAACCAATCCAGCGACGCTAATGAGGTGGACGTAGAGATCAAAAATCCCAGTAAGGCTGAAATCCAAGAAATATTGGACACCCTGTGAAAAGCAGTCCCCATGGATCATCAAGACTTGATACTTGAAGAGGCAGTCCGGTCTCATGTCGGACCCTTCGCCGACGTACAACGCCTTGTCCGCCGATATCACACACCGATGCTAGTGGCGATCGACGAGGCCTTGCGAGACATGCATTCGGATGTCGCCGTGTTTTGGGTCGACGGGGGACTGCCCGAGATGTTTTCGATGCCAGGGCTCGAGCCGCCGGTCGTAATTTTCAACTCCCGTTATATAGAAATATCGGCCCTATTCAGAAACTTAATGATGGATGAGACGATATCAAGTGAACTGATCGTCGAATCCTCAGAACGCATATGTCTTCGGGTGATGTCCGAGCTTGTTCTTAGATACGGCGACCCGTCTTTGGCGGCTTATTTGACTTCGCGCGCCGTAGTCGGGCAATCAATATTCTACAATACCGGAGACAGTGTTACGGATCTGGAGGTTGCGGAGAAGGACGAAGGTTACATGGCGGTTTGGTTTTTCGGCCTACTTCATGAAATGGGTCACATTGCGACGTCGGACTCGCACAGGTCATTGATCGCGGACCAGGACCCGGAGTTAGTGAGCGAAAACATAAGACATCATCTCAGCAATTTTCCTCTCTACTCCGAAATGCCGAAATCTTTTTGGTTCCCCGAAGGGGACTTGGAGGCGGGCCACCCGCTCCAGCCGGAACCTCTAATCGTAGAAATTGCATGTGATGTGTTCGCCGTGCGGAAACTCCTCCTTTCTAGCGCGAGGGTCGCCGAGGAGGTCGGGCGAGCAGGGGTAGACCCCCAAGTATTTTTTGTCGAGGTTCTCGCAATGCTGAACACAATTTCCATGATGGAGATATGTCATCGCGCAGTGCGGAACATTTCTATTTTTCCTCGCGATATATCACAGCAACAAAAAATGATACTGAATCCGGTTGCTCTCGCAGTTCGGTCCAGCGCATTGAGCCACGAGCTGTCTTATCTTTTGGGTATGGCATATCCCAATCTTCAGCCCGACGAGGCCGCAAAAAAATGGTCCGCCTTCCATACCGCCTGGCTCGACAGCACGCAAGGCCGCCTCGAACAGATGGAGGTTGGATTGGCTCGGGCCATGCGTCAATTGTTCTTCCCATGGGAAAGAGAGGCAGGACTAGCCCGTAAGCTGCATGCGAGCTTGCGGGAACCCGGGGGAGTCATGGCACAACTCGAGTTAGAGAGCTTTTGCCGACTTGCTGATGATCTGGACATAGATCATCCCGATGTGGATTTCCTTCGACAGGCTGGGAAACTCGGTGAAAATGGAACTGTGGTTTATCTAGTGCCTTGGGTAACAGCTTCGGATGGGTCGCATGCGCCCTTCTTGTTGGAAACCAAGTACGGTTACGTCATTTTTGCGTTCTTGGGCAACAATGAGGTGATAAGAATTTATCTTGAGGTGTCAGAGAGCTGGCTTCCGTCCGGCTTTTCCCTGGAAACCGCCGCGGTATTGTGCAACTCGGAGTACGAATTGTCTCCACGGCTTCTGAAAGACGTTCCTGCTCAGTACCGCGCAAAGGCCGTGGTCGTGGTGGAGGGATCGCCCAGGTTTGACCGGTGGATGGGTGAGCTCGCTACGGGTGAAATTTTTGGCTAAGGGGATCCGCTGATTAACACGGTGGAGTGATGACTTGGGACAGGCACGAGGCCCGGTCAACATGGATTTTTTGAGGATCATTGCCTTGGCCAGGAGAATTCGTGTTTGCTGTTCCACTCTGCCGCATCGAACCCCTCTGGAACCAGTTCCAGACGCTGGTCCCGCACGTGGCCGACAAGCATCCGCTGGGTTGCTATCGGCCACGGATCCTTGCCTGGGTCGTATTCGGCAAGTTGGGGTGAAGAACTCTTCCGCATCTGCCAACGTCCATTGTCAACGGTCAGCGGGACTTCCCGGTAGGCGGTCAGGTGATCTCCCCGTGGGCGGACAGCTGATTTCCCTGTCTGCGGTCAGTTGATCTCCCTGCCGGTCAGTTCAGTGGGACCACCCCGCGTCCGGCGGTGGCCTCGGTGAGCCGCAGCGAGGTGCCCTCGGTGAGGATGACGTGGGCGTGGTGCAGGAGCCGGTCCACGGCGGCGGTGGCCAGGGTCTTGGGCATGATGGTGTCGAACCCGGCCGGGTGGATGTTCGAGGTCACCGCGAGGCTGCGGCGTTCATAAGTCGCATCGACGAGGCGGTAGAAGGCCTCGGCGGCGGCCTGGCCCGAGGGCAGCATCCCGATGTCGTCNGCGAGGCTGCGGCGTTCATAAGTCGCATCGACGAGGCGGTAGAAGGCCTCGGCGGCGGCCTGGCCCGAGGGCAGCATCCCGATGTCGTCGACCACGATGAGCTCGGCCCGGGTGATCCGAGCGATGGTCTTGCCGATCGATCCGTCTACCCCGGCGCGGCCGATCGCGGCGGTCAGCGACTCGAGGGTGAACCAGGAGACCCGCATGCCGGCGTCGATGACCTGATGGGCCAGGGCCTCGAGGAAGTGGGTCTTGCCGGTGCCCGAGGGCCCCGAGATGGCGAGGTTCTCCGCCCGCCCCACCCACTCCAGGGTGGCCAGGGCCGACTGGGTCGGGACCGGGATCGAGGAATCGGCTTCGCGCCAGGAGGCGAAGGTCTTCCCGGCGGGCAGTCCGGCGGCTTTGCGGCGGGCGGCCCGAGTGGCCTCATCACGCCCGCGNGCCGACTGGGTCGGGACCGGGATCGAGGAATCGGCTTCGCGCCAGGAGGCGAAGGTCTTCCCGGCGGGCAGTCCGGCGGCTTTGCGGCGGGCGGCCCGAGTGGCCTCATCACGCCCGCGCACCTCTTCGGCCAGCAGCACCCGCAGGACCTCGGTGGGGTCCCAGCGCTGGGAACGGGCGGTGGCCAACACCTCGGGGGCGGCCGCGCGCAGGTAGGGCATCCGCATGCGCTTGAGCACCGCGGCGAGGTCTTCCGGTAGCGGCGGCGCCGTCGGGGTGGTGGCTCTGTTCATCGGGCGGTCTCCTCGGTTGTGGTGGTTGTGCTGGTTGTCGTGGTCGCGCCGAAGGACGCCCAGGCGGCGGTGCCGGGCTGGGCGGAGTGGGTCTCGTCGGCGGCCACGAGCCCGGCGGCGGTGGCCCCGGTGGCTTGGTGGTCGCAGATCGCGGTCAGATCGCCCTCGCCGAAGCGCCCGGCGGCCGCGGCGATCCCGAGGGCGGCGTCCACGGGCCCGTCCCCGATGAGGGCGGCGAGCTCCACGGCGGCGGCCATCTTCGCCCGGATCCGGGTGGCCCCAGCCGCGGAGGCCTCGATCAGCCAGGTGTGGGCCCCGGCGCCCAGGGCCAGGAAGTCCTTCTCCGCCGCGCTGCGGGCCTGTGGCCGGGGCGGGCGTGGCGCACCGGTGGGGTCCTGCGGGTGGTCAGGGTAGTGGGCCAGGTCGATCCGCGGATTCCCCGGGGTCGAGAGGCGGTGGCGGGCGACCTCGGCGAGCCCGGCGCGGCCAGCGGCCCAGCCCGGCATTGTGGGGAGGACGTCGAGGTCGGTGACGACCACGAGCTCCTCCCCGGCGACTCGCACCCACACCTCGGCCCCGACGAGTCCGGGCGGGGTGGAGTAGCGCACCGAGCCGAATCGGATGGTCTGGTCGGTGCCCACCGTGCGGGTCACCCCCAGGGCGGTGGTGTGCGGGGCTGTCGGTAGCACGTGCAACCGAGCCCGCTCGTCGACCAGCGCCTGGTCGGGGACCCGGGCCGACTCCCGGTGGGTGCGCCCGTTGACCTTGGCGCAGAACGCCGCGCAGGCCGCCTCGAGGTCGGCGAAGGAGCCGTAAGCGGGGCGGAGGTTCGCGTCGGTGGGCACCAGATCGGCCTTGGCGATGCGCACCGTGGACTCCGACCCGCCCTTGGACTCGGGGTCGTAGGGCACGCAGGTGTGCACCTGGGTGCCGTAGTGCCGGCCGGCTTNGATGCGCACCGTGGACTCCGACCCGCCCTTGGACTCGGGGTCGTAGGGCACGCAGGTGTGCACCTGGGTGCCGTAGTGCCGGCCGGCTTGAACGATCTGCGGGTGGCGCACCGGAACCCCGGCCACGTGATCGACGGTCACGGTCCTGGGGTTGTCGGTGAGCACGTAGGTGGGCACCCCGCCGATGAGGGCCAGGGTCGCATCCAGGCACCCGATCAGCGTGGGCAGGGTCTGGTCCCAGACCGGGATCACGACCCGGTAGCGTGACCAGGCCAGCCATGCGCAGAACAGCCACGTGCGCCGCGGCACCCCGTCCGCGCCGGGCACCTTCGGGCCTTCGCCCCAGTCGAACTGCAGCCACAGACCCGGTTCGGTGATCCAG
>NZ_AOSQ01000001.1:0-254872 GCF_000349605.1 Kocuria sp. UCD-OTCP | reverse complement strand
ACGCCGGCGGCCGAGAACGTTGAGCTGCGAGAGGCGAAGAAGCGGATCCGTCTGCTCGAGCAGGAGAACGAGGTCCTGCGCCGCGCTGCCGCCTACCTGTCGCAGGCCAATCTGCCGGGAAAATGATGTACCCGCTCGTCCGTGAGCTGGCCGCCGACGGGATCCCCGTCGCGGTGACGTGTCGGGTGCTCAAGATCGCCCGGCAGCCCTACTACCGCTGGCTGGCCGACCCGGTGACCGACGCCGAGCTCGAGGCGGCCTACCTGGCCAACGCTCTGTTCGACGCCCACCGCGACGACCCGGAGTTCGGCTACCGCTACCTGGCCGACGAGGCCCGCGACGCCGGCCATACCGCCTGCGACCGCACCGCATGGCGGATCTGCTCCGCCAATGGCTGGTGGTCGGCGTTCGGCAAGAAACGCGGCAAGAACGGCAAGCCAGGTTCGCTGGTCCATGACGACCTCGTCGAGCGCGACTTCACCGCCAACCGGCCGAACCAGTTGTGGCTGGCCGACATCACCGAGCACAAGACCGCCGAAGGCAAGCTCTACCTCTGCGCCATCAAGGACGTGCACTCCAACCGGATCGTGGGTTACTCCATCGACTCCCGGATGAAGTCCCGCCTGGCCGTCGACGCCTTGCGCAGCGCTGTCGCGAGGCGAGGACAGACCGCCGGCTGCATCCTGCACACCGACCGCGGATCTCAATTCAGATCCAGGAAGTTCGTCCGGGCTCTGCACGGACACGACATGGTCGGCTCGATGGGCCGCGTCGGCGCCGCCGGCGACAACGCGGCCATGGAGAGCTTCTTCGCACTACTGCAGAAGAACGTCCTGGACCGCCGTCGCTGGGCCACTCGCCAGGAGCTGCGGATGGCGATCGTGGTCTGGATCGAACGCACCTATCACCGGAGGCGACGCCAAGCCGCGCTCGGGAGATTGACCCCCATCGAGTACGAGACCATCATGACCACACCAGCCCTTCAGGCTGCCTGACCCAACCTGTCACCTATCGGTGCATCAGTCCCNCCTATCACCGGAGGCGACGCCAAGCCGCGCTCGGGAGATTGACCCCCATCGAGTACGAGACCATCATGACCACACCAGCCCTTCAGGCTGCCTGACCCAACCTGTCACCTATCGGTGCATCAGTCCCAGCCGCTGGGCCTGGATGATGTGCGGGACCGTGGCCACCGCGCCCTCGAAGGCCTCCAAGGTCTCGCGGTCGGCGGAGCGCATGGTGACGAACACCAAGGACGCGAAGCTCAGCCCGAGGGCCTGGGCGTCCAGTTGCGCCCGGTAACCGCTGATCACCCCGGAGGCCTCCATCGCGCGCAACCGTCGGTGGCAGGGCGAGACACTCAATCCCACCCGTCCGGCCAGCTCGGTCAGGCTCATCCGCCCGTCCTGCTGCAGCTGCGCAAGAATCTCCCGATCGACACCGTCCATGGCCACGATTCTTCCCCATACGGGGCATTGGCAGTAAGAAGTTGGAAGCACTTTCGGGGTGTTCTTGCCTAGTCTTCCTTCCAGGATCCCGGGTTCACCGGGTTCCACCCCCGTGAAGGAGACCTGGAGACCCATGGCCGTGACCACTCTCGCCGCGTTCTGGGCGGTGTCCGTGCTGTTCGTGCTCACCCCGGGGGCGGACTGGGCGTATGCGATTGCCGCCGGGTTGCGTCACCGCTGCCTGCTCCCGGCCGTGGGCGGAATGCTCACCGGGCACCTGCTGGCCACCGTGGTGGTGGCCGCCGGGGTCGGTGCCCTGGTGGCCGGGGCCCCGGCAGTGCTCACCGCCCTGACCGTAGTGGGGGCGGGGTACTTGGTGTGGTTGGGCTTGGGGATGCTGACCCATCCGCCGGCTCCGGGAGCCGCTGCCGGGGTCGAGGCTGGGTCCTGGGCGCGCCAGGCCGTCAAGGGCCTGGGCATCAGCGGGTTGAACCCCAAGGTGTTCCTGCTCTTCCTCGCCCTGCTGCCGCAGTTCGTCGACCCCGCCGCCCCCTGGCCCACCGCGGCCCAGATTTTGGTGCTGGGGCTGGTGCACGTGGCCAGCTGCGCGGTGGTCTACACCGGGGTCGGGGCCGGGGCCCGCCGGGTGCTGCGAGCCCGCCCGGCCGCAGCACGGGCGGTGACCAGAGCCTCCGGGGCGGCGATGATCGCCATCGGCATCGTGCTCCTGGCCGAACAACTGCTCCACTGACCACCCCGGCAGAAGGCGCCGATGCCCAGGTGATGAACTGGCAGGACGCCTTCGGGCTCACCACCGGCCGGGTTCGCGTCACCGCTCACGCCGCCCCGAACCTCGAATCCCGTCACGTACAAGGAGATCTCACTCATGCACCCTGAGCAGTTGCACCGGACCTTTCTGGACCTCACCACCCCGCACGTCGCCGATGCCTGCATGCGCCTGGGCATCGCGGTGCGCTGCGCACCGGCGGGCACCATCCCGCTGTGGAGCGGCACCCACCTGGTGGGCCGGGTACGTCCGGCCCGCCACGCCGGCAGCGTCGATGTCTTCCTGGAAGCCATCGACGAGGCCCGACCCGGCGATGTCCTCGTGGTCGACAACGCAGGTAGGGGCGACGAAGCCTGCGTGGGTGATCTGGTGGCCCTGGAAGCACACCGGGCGGGCCTGGCCGGCATCGTGATCTGGGGACTCCACCGCGACACGACGGAGTTGAGGACCATCCGCCTGCCCGTCTTCAGCCTGGGGGCACTGCCCGCAGGCCCCCAGCGCCTCGATCCCCGGCATCCAGCCGCCCTCGCCTCGGCCAGGAGCGGCCCACACGAGGTCACCGCCGCCGACGTCGTACTCGGCGACGACGACGGCGTGCTGTTCCTGCCCCTGGACCGGGCAGCCGAGGTGGCCGAGGCGGCCACGGCCATCCGTGACACGGAACGGACCCAGGCAGCGCGGATGCTCCAGGGCAGCGCCCTCAGACACCAGGTCCACCTGCACGAGTACATGGCAGCCCGCAGCACCGGCACAGGAATCACCTTCCGACAGCACCTGCGCGCCATCGGCGGAGTGATCGAGGAGTAACCGTCAGGTATAGGCGCTCGAAGCGCAGCAGCAAGAACCCATGACAGAGGCCATAAGCACCTCACTCTGAAGCGACCTCTAAATCCGCCATATGTAACGCGGATAGCGTCGAGCTGTTCACCCACCTACAATCCATCAGCAATCATCCGCCCGGCAGAAGCGTGACCGCAGCTCCCGTCGCAGAGCACCCGCAAGGAACTGCGACTGCAACACGCTGCTCCAGGGACCGAGTCTCGACTCCAGTGCGGGTGATCGCGATCGTCGCGGCCAGGGCGATGATCGACCGGGATCTCCTCATGGTTTCCTAGGCGTTGTCGATGGCCATGGCCGAGGACAGGTCCCGGTGGGCGTCGACCTGGTCCAAAAGCAGCTGAGCCTTCTGCTCCACACCGGCGAGCACGTCGGCGCCGGCCACGAACCGCAGCGGCGGGGTGTCCAGGGCGGCGATGGTGACCAGAGCCGCCCCGAGCTTGGCGGGGTCCCCGCCCTGCTGACCGTTCATGGACTTCCAAGCGGTGATGGTCGCAGCGGTCCGCTCGGCGTAGTCGTCGATGGACAGCTCCGGCCAGATCGACGAGGCGCCCTCCACGAGCAGCTCGGTGCGGAAGAAGCCCGGCTCCACGATGGTGGTGTCGATCCCGTACGGGGCGAGGTCGTAGCGCAGGGACTCCATCCACCCCTCCAGGGCGAACTTCGAGGCGGCGTAGGCGGCGCAGAACTCCTGGCCGATGATGCCCGCAGCCGAGGTGATGGTGATGACGTGACCGGAACGCTGGGCACGCATCACGGGCAGGATCTCGCGGGTGACGTTGAGCGGGCCGAAGAAGTTGGTCTCCATCTGGGCCCGGAACTGCTCGGGACTGATCTCTTCGAAGTAGCCGGCGTAGAAGTTCCCGGCGTTGTTGACCAGCACGTCGATGCGCCCGAAGCGCTCCACCGCGGCCTCGACGGCGGCCTTCGATGCGTCCGGGTCGGTGACGTCCAGCGACACGGCCAGCAGATTCGCCTGCTCCCCGATCGCCGCGGTGACCTTCGCGGCGTCGCGGGCGGTGGCGACCACGGCGTGGCCGGCGGCCAGGGCAGCCTTGGCGATGTCCACGCCCATACCGCGCCCGGCTCCGGTGATGAACCAGACCTGCCGGCCGGGCCTCTGCGTCGTGTTCTGCTCGCTCATGATCATCAGATCCTTCGTTCGTGGGAAGTGGTGTCGGACGCCCACCGGGTGGGGCTTCTCAGCCCGGTTCCCCGGGGACACGGTCTACGACACCGCAGATCGGCCCGGTGTGGGAGTCCCTGCTGTGAGGGGTACAGCGGGTAAGGGGTACTGGCAGGGACTCCCTGACCCGACCCGGGAGACCTAGCGTTGACGGCATGGACCACCGAGCCGAAGTGCGCGAGTTCCTGACCACCCGTCGGGCCAGGATCACCCCGGAACTGGCCGGGCTGCCCGCCTACGGGGGCACCCGACGGGTACCGGGGCTGCGCCGCGGGGAGGTCGCGGCCCTGGCCGGGGTGAGCATCGAGTACTACACCCGCTTGGAGCGCGGCAACCTCGCCGGGGTCTCCGAAGAGGTGCTCGAGGCGATCGCCCGTGCGCTGCAGCTGGACGAGACCGAACACGCCCACCTGCTCAATCTGGCCCGCACCGCCGGCCAGGGCGGCCGGCCCCGCCGTCACCCCGACCCCAAGCAGCAGGTGCGCCCGGGGGTGCGCTTGGCCCTGGACGCGATCACGGGCGCTCCAGCGTATGTGGGTAACGGGCGTCTGGACATCTTGGCGACCAACCCGCTGGGGGCGGCCCTGTTCGCTCCGCTCTACGACACCGCGCACCGTCCGGCCAACCACGCCCGCTTCATCTTCCTCGACGACCGAGCACGGGATTTCTATCACGACTGGCAGTGGGCGGCTGATAACACCGTGGCGATCCTGCACACCGCCGCAGGCCGGGACCCCTACGACCGGGCACTGACCGATCTGATCGGGGAACTCTCCACCCGCAGCCTGGACTTCCGCACCCGGTGGGCCGCCCACAACGTGCGCGCCCACACCACCGGCACCAAGCACTTCCACCACCCCGTCGTCGGGGAACTCCATCTGCTTTTTGAGGCCATGGACATCTCCGCCGACACCGGACTGTCCCTCAACGTCTACAGCCCGCAACCCGGCACCGGCTCCGAGGACGCAATCAAGCTCCTGGCCAGCTGGGCCGCCACTCACCCGCAACCGGCCGAGACCACCGGCGCCGTGTGAGCCCAAAAGCCCGCCCGCCCTCGCCCGATCGAGTCTCACCTGACCGGTGGCAGCACCAGATACTGCTCGGCCGTGCGGCTGACAGACCGAACCGAAGCCACCCGACACACCAGTCGACTGCAGGGTCAAACCGCTCCGCTCAGGACACCTGAGCCCACGCCAGCATCAGCCCCCAAGGCTGACCGGCCGGTAACCGGCCATATGTAAAGCGGTGGGCTGAGCCGCAAGCGGGAATTCGGTGCCCGGTCCGGGATGGCATGGTCGCTCTGGCCCCGTCCCACCTTCCCGACCTCGACGCCGGTTTGTTCAAGCGCCGATGCTGAGACTAGGGGTCGGTGAGACCGGCCGGTACGTGTGAGCAAACCAACGGTCTCCCGCTGAGGAGTTTGGCCGCAGTCGGTGATAAACCGAAAGGGAGGGTCCGTGCCAGCCACCGTGCCGCTGGCCGCCATCATCCTCGTGCTTCCTTGACCCATCGCCATCTGCATTTGTTCCCGTTTGCCCTCTGGAGCCCCCTGTGAGCCTGCAGCAGTCCTTCGACGACCCGCACCGTCCCACCACCGACACGACGGTGCGGGTCTTTCCCAACATCGCGCCAACCCCCCGATCGCCGGAGCCGACATGGTGGAACAACCCGGCCGCGATCGCACTGATCGGCATGCCCCTGTCCGTGGGCCTCACCTGGCTCCCCTGGCTTCCCCCAATTCTGGGTGTGGTGGCCATGCTGAGCAGTCTCGTCGTGGCCGTCTGCGCAGCAGTGGCTCACTTGACCTGGCCCGAAAGCCACGTCAAGGCATTGGCAGAAGGCGCCTGGGTGGCCCGGCAGTGCGGCTACCAAGCAGCCGTCAGCGGCCACGAGCTGCACTGGATGGATGGTGACGACACGATCAAGCACGCCACCGTCGTGCGCGGAAGCACCGGATGGGACCTCATCCTGACCGCCCAGAACACCAGCATTAGTGTCGACTGATCAATTCCTCAATCGAATCCGCGACTAATACAGGTCATATGTAGAGTCGAGCCCCTGAAGTGCTGACGCGACACCCAGGGAATCCTTAATTTCACGTCCGCATGGACCAGGCGGCCTCGCCATAGCTGTGCCATAAACAGCAAGACACGGTGATAGTGGCTGACCGGCTTCCAAGCTCGCGGATACACCTACTTCGTCTTGCCTGTGCACAGGAACGGCGTGCCCTGCCGTCGTCGTGGCTCGTTATTCAGAGAGCATCGAGACCTGTCACATGCTCGAAAATCAGACTGGTCTGGGTGGCAGCCACGATTGGGTTCGAGGACAGGTGTTCGAGCACGAATTGGCGGATGTGGTCGGTGTCCCGCGTGATGACGTGAATCAGGAAGTCGTCCACTCCGCCGACGAAGAAGAACTGGGTAACTTCCGGCACCTTCTTCAAGTTCTCGCCGAAGGCGGCCATTTGCTGACGAGCTCCGGGGCGCAGGCGCACGCTGATCAGCGCCTCGATGGTCTGCCCCGATGCTCTGGGGTCCACCTCGATGGTGAAGCGACGGATTACTCCGGCCCGCTGCAGGGTCTTCATCCTCGCCAGGCACGTGGAGGGGGCCACCCCGAGGTTCTCGCTCAGGGCTTGGTTGGTCATCCGCGCGTTGGCTCGCAGCAGTTCCAGCAGGCGACGGTCGAGGTCGTCGAGCTCGTAGGGCGGGCGTCGATCCTGCGGCGAAGGTTGTGTGATGCCGGTCACCTTTTCTACCATTCTGTAGATTTGGCACGAACTCTCGAAGAATCTGCAATTCTACCTCCAGCGATGGCATGAATACGCCAGGATTTCTTCGTCTAGTCCATGTTTCTTCGGAAGGTCCGTCATGATTGTCTCCGTTCCCCGCGAAGTAAAGAACAACGAGTACCGGGTGGCCATCACCGCCTCGGGCGTGCACGAGCTGGTCACCCACGGCCACGAGGTCCTCGTCGAGGCCGGGGCCGGGATCGGCTCGGGGATCGACGACGACGCCTACACCGCTGCCGGCGCACAGATCCTCGCCGACGCGGACGAGCTGTGGGCCCGCGCCGACATGGTCCTGAAGGTCAAGGAGCCGGTGGCCTCCGAATACCACCGCTTCCGCGAGGGTCTGGTGCTGTTCACCTACCTGCACCTGGCCGCCGAGCCCGAGCTGACGGCCGCACTGCTGAAGGCCGGGGTCACCGCCATCGCCTACGAGACGGTCCAGACCGCGGATCGGCGCCTGCCCCTGCTGGCCCCGATGAGCGAGGTCGCCGGGCGGCTGGCCGTCCAGGCCGGGGCCGCGGCTTTGACCGCCCCGGCCGGCGGCAAGGGCGTGCTGCTGGGCGGGGTGCCTGGGGTGCGACCGGCGAAGGTCACCGTCCTGGGCGCGGGAGTGGCCGGCACCAACGCCGCCGCCATGGCCGTGGGCCTGGGCGCGGACGTGAGCATCCTCGACATCAACGTCGACCGCCTGCGGCAGCTCGACGACCGGTACGCTGGGCGCCTCACGACCATCGCCTCCAACGCCTACGAGGTCGAGCGCGCCGTGACCGAGGCGGACCTGGTCATCGGCTCCGTGCTGATCCCCGGGGCGAGGGCCCCCAAGCTGGTGACCAGCGCGATGGTCGCGGCCATGAAGCCCGGCAGCGTGCTGGTGGACATCGCCGTGGACCAGGGCGGCTGCTTCGCCGATTCCCGGCCCACCACCCACGAGGACCCCACCTTCCGCGTCCGCGACACGGTCTTCTACTGCGTGGCCAACATGCCCGGGGCCGTGCCGAACACCTCCACCTACGCGCTGACCAACGTCACCCTCCCCTACGCCGTGGCCCTGGCCGACAAGGGCGCCGAGGCCGCCCTGGCCGCCGACCCGGCCCTGGCTGCCGGGCTCAACGTTCACGCCGGGCGGGTCACCCACCGCTCCGTGAGCGAGGCCCACGGCCTGGACTACACCGACCGGCAGGATCTGGTCGCGGCCTGACGGGATAGAACTGAAGTGAACCCCATCGGCCAGGCTCCTCGCGCTTAGCAGCACCAGTAAGGGTGCGGGACTTTGACGGGGTCGGCTGAGCAAGGACTCGGCAGAGCTTTACGACCATGACTTCCGCACCGGTCGCCCAGGGCATAACCAGCCGTCTATTGTTGACAATAAGAACGACAGATTTGATGATGAGCTATGACCACATCGCAGCATGGCCCCGGCAACATCACAGAGTTGGGCCTCGGTGTCCCGGATCGACAGGGCAACGCCGATGTCCGTGCGTCTCTCTTTTCCGCTGAGGAGTACGCACAGCGTCTGGTGATGGTGCGTGAGCGCATGGACTATCAGGGACTCGGCGCCCTGATCGTGACGGATCCCGCGAACATCTTCTACCTCACCGGTTACGATGCCTGGTCGTTCTACACCCCGCAGATGCTGTTCGTGCCGGCACAGGGCGAGATGCTCCTCTATTTGCGGGAGATGGACGCCAACGGGGCCTTCCGCACCTCGTGGCTGCCCCCGGATCAGATCGTCGGCTATCCCGAGCGCTACGTCCACCGTCCCCATCTGCATCCCTTCGACTGGGTGGCGTTCGATCTGCGCCGCCGCGGCCAGATCGCCCCGGCCGCCCGCGGGTGCGTCGGCCTCGAGATGGACTCCCACTTCTTCTCCCCCAAGGGGTACCGCTCCCTGGTCAACGCGCTGCCGGAGTGGACACTCGTTGACTGCTTCGAGCTTGTGAACTGGGCGCGTGCCGTGAAGTCGGAGGCCGAGATCCAGTACATGCGCACCGCGGCCCGGGTCACCACGGCAGCGATGCAGGCCGCGATCGACGCGATCGAGCCCGGTGTCCCGCAGAACCGGGTGGCCGCCCAGATCGCCCGGGCCCAGGCCGAGGGCGTCGACGACGCGTGGGGCGACTTCCCCGCGATCGTGCCCATGCTGCCGACGGGCGCCTCCGCCGACACCCCGCACCTGACATGGTCCGACCGTGTCCTGCGGGAGGGCGACGCCGTGGTCGTGGAGCTGGCCGGCGCGCACCGGCGCTACCACGTCCCTCTGGCCCGCACGGTGATGCTGGGCCCGCCCACGGACGAGCTGCTGCGCCTGGAGGCGGCCGTGGGCGAGGGTCTGCAGGCCGTCCTGGACACCGTGGCCGAAGGTGTGCCGGTCCGGGAGCTGGCCAGGGCCTGGAACTGGTCGCTGGCAGAGCGCGGACTGGAGAAGCACAGCCGGCTCGGATACTCCATCGGCATCGGTTATCCACCCGACTGGGGGGAGCGCACTATCAGCATCCGCACGGAGGACGAGTCCGTGCTGACCGAGAACATGACCTTCCACGTCATCTGCGGCATGTGGATGACCGGGTACGGGTACGAGGTCTCCGAGTCCGTGCGCGTCACGCGCACCGGGGTGGAGACTTTCACCTCGTTCCCCCGAGCACTCATCAGGAAGTGAGAAACCCATGACGACCACCACCACACACCTCACCACGGTCGAGAACCTCGCCGTCAAGCCCACTCACGGGATCAGTGGGGACCCGGGCCAGGGGCTGTTGCCCCTGGCCCGGCGAGCCGACGGACTCGTCGGCTCCGTGATCGACTCCTCCACTTCCCTACTGGCCGCCCAGACCCACGACATCGTCCGCTTCGCGATGGGCGCCCCCGCCGCCGAGGTGATCCCCACCGCCGAGTTCCGCCGCATCGCCGCGGAGGTCCTTGACGACAGTTCCTTCACCTACGGGGCCACCGAGGGAGAGCCCGGGCTGATCGAGACGGTGGTAGAGCACCACTCGACCACCCCGGAGCCGACCCGCCCCGAGCGCCTCGTTATCACCTCCGGGGGCATGCAGGGTCTCGACCTGGCGTTCAAGCTGTTCGTGGACCCCGGGGACCTCGTGGTGGTCGAGAGCCCCACCTACACGAACGGCTCCGGCACGGCCCTGAGCTACGGCGCGGACATCCTCGAGGTCCCGATGGACCGAAACGGCATGGACGTGGACGCGCTGGAGACCCTGGTGGCCGAATCCGGCCGGACCCCCCGGGTCATCTACACCATCCCGAACTTCCAGAACCCCTCCGGCACCACCCTCAGCGAGGCCCGCAGGGTCCGCATCCTGGAGCTGGCCCATCGGTGGGGATCGATGATCCTCGACGACGACCCGTACGGGGGCCTGCGCTTCGCCGGCCAGGATGTCCCGGGCTTCCGCGAGATCAGCCCGGACGACCCCCTGGTCTTCTCGGTGCGGACCTTCTCCAAGGTCCTCGCCCCCGGGCTGCGCGTGGGGTGGGTGGACGCGGACCCGAAGCTGCGCAAGCTGCTGATCGCCGGCAAGCAGGCCATGGACACCTGCACGAACGTCCCCGCCCAGCACATCGTGGAGCGCTTCGTGCGCCAGGGCGGCTACGACGACCACCTGGCCGGGCTGCGCACGGAGTACCGCCGCCGCAAGCAGGCCATGGACGCCTCGATCGCCCGTCACCTGGGCTCCCGGGTGACCACCACGGATCCCGAGGGCGGGTTCTTCCTCTGGGTGACCCTCCAGGGCGAGGACGCCAGGGTATCCACCTCGCGGCTGTTCGAGATCGCCCTCGCCGAGGGCGTCGCCTTCATCCCCGGGGCGGCGCTGTCCCCCTCGGGCCGGTTCGAGGACGCCTTCCGACTCTGCTTCGCCTCGACCACCCCGGAGCGCACGGAGGTGGGGCTGCAGCGTCTGGCGCGCGCCCTGGACATCGCCCGCGCGGAGCTCGACCGCTGAACGACGACGCGGGCGCAGCCCGGTCTGAAAGGAATCATGCAGACTGCACAGGAGCTCGAGCGCGCCGTTCTCGACCTCGTCGACCCGGACGAGGTCGTGGCGCTGACCCGCGCGCTCGTCGGTGCCGGCGGGGAGAACCCCGGCGGCACCGAAGAGCGCACCGCGCGTGTCCTGGAGCGGGCCGGCCGGGCCCGCGGGCTGGAGGTCCGCACCGACCCGGCCGCCCCGGGCCGGCCGAACGTGGACGTCGAGCTGACCCCCGGCGGACCGGTCGGGGACGGGCCCGGCCTGCTCTTCCTCGGGCACTCCGATGTGGTGCCCGCCGGGCCCGGGTGGAGCCGGGAGCCGTTCCGCTCCGTCGTCGAGGACGGCCGGGTCTACGGGCGGGGGTCCACCGACATGAAGGGTGGGCTCGCGGCCGTGCTCGTGGCCATGGACGCCCTGCGCCGCTCGGGTGCGGAGCTGCGCGGCCCCGTGCGGTTGGCCTGCACCGTGGATGAGGAGGACCTGGGACTCGGGATCCGGCACCTGACGCGGCGGGGACTCGGGCGGGGCTTCCGCGGTTGTGTGGTCGCCGAGCCCACAGACCTCCAGACGGTGGTGGGCTGCCGGGGCGACGCCTACCTGGAGCTCGAGGTCACCGGGGTGCCGGCGCACTCCGGGCGGCCCGCGGACGGACGCAACGCCATCGACGCCGCTGCCCGGGTGCTCGAGCTCGTCCGCGCCGACCACGACCGCCGGCAGCAGGACCTCGATCCGCTGCTGGGCGCCGGCACCTGGAACGTCGGGCGGATCGAGGGCGGGCGCACCACCTCGATGGTCGCCCCGTCCTGCCGGGTGTGGCTCGACCGCCGGCTGATGCCCGACGAGGACCCGCACCAGCTCGCCGCGGACCTGGTGGCGGCCGTGGACGCGGCCGGCATCACGGGGGACGGCATCTCCGTGAACATCGAGGTCACCATGGCCATGCCGGGGTTCCGCACGGACCTCGACCACCCCCTGGTCACCGCCGTGCACGGCGCCGTCGCCGACCTCGGCGGCCCCGCGTCGGTGGGCGGGTGGACCGCGGCCTGCGACGGCGGCTTCATCGCCCGGGACCACGGCGTCCCCACGGTGGTCATGGGCCCCGGCGGCCTCCATGACCAGGCCCACCAGGTCGACGAGTCCGTGGGCGTGGACGAACTGCTCCTCGCCGCGCGCGCCTACGCCCTCACCGCGCTGCGGCTCCTCGGCGCCTGACTGAAGTTCCCTCCCTGGCTTGCGGGGGACTTCCGGCGTCACCGGGACACCCACGTCCCCCGCCGCACCACGTCTCGAAGTCCAAGCACAGGCCGTTCCCGTGCACCGAAGCTGTCATCCCGTGTCGATGATGCGCCTGGGGCCCTGCGCTGCGCCGGTGGCAGTCACGGCCCGTGGGCGGAGATGGCAGAGACCCCCGCACCTCGGAGCGAGGTGCGGGGGTCTCCAGGTGGAAGGTCAGGCCCGGGCCCGGGCGCGAATGATGTCCTGCGGCTTCGTCTCCGGGATCTCGGTGCCGCGCAGGGACGCGCCGACGGTCTCCTTCATGGTGCGGACCGCGATAAGTCCAACGACGCAGGCTGCCATCATGTAGAACGCCGGAACCAGCGGGGTGCCGGTGGCCTCGATGAGCGCTTCGTTGGCGAGCGGGGCGGTGCCGCCGAAGACCGCGGTCGCGAGGTTGTAGGTGATCGCGAAGCCGGCGTAGCGCACGTGGGTGGGGAACATGGCCGGGAAGGTCGCGGAGATGGTGGCCAGCTGCGGGATGTAGAGCAGACCGAGCACCGCGAACCCGAGAAGGGCCCACCAGAACCCGTTGGCCATGAGCATGTACATGGGGATGGCCAGGACGAACAGTCCGATCAGCGAGGCGTACCACATGGGTTTGCGCCCCACCCGATCGGACAGGGCCCCGGCGAAGGGGATGACGAGCATCATCGCGAACTGCGCGACGAACATGATGGTCAGCACGGTCCGGGAGTCCATGCCGGTCTGACCCTCCAGGTAGGTGGGCATGTAGCTCAGCAGGGTGTAGTTCACCACGTTGAGCGCGATCACCAGACCCGTCATCGTGAGCATGGGACGCCAGTACTGGGTGAGCAGGTCCTTGAGCGCCGTCCCGGCGGAGGACTCGGCGTGGCCGGCCTCCTCCAGCTCCAGGAAGATGGGCGAGTCCGCCAGGCGGGACCGGAGGTAGAGACCGATCAGGCCCATGGGTCCGGCGAGCAGGAACGGGATGCGCCAGCCCCACTCGCTCATGGCCTCGTTGCCCAGCACCCCCTCGCCCGACAGGACGATGAGCGAGCCGAGGGCGAAGCCGCCCAGCGTGCCGAACTCCAGGAAGCTGCCGAGGAAGCCGCGCTTCTTGTCCGGGGCGTATTCGGCCATGAAGGTCGCGGCGCCGCCGTACTCGCCACCGGTGGAGAAGCCCTGCACGGCGCGGAGCAGGATCAGCAGGATCGGGGCCGCGATCCCGATGGTCTCCACCGAGGGGATCAGACCGATGCAGAAGGTGGCCCCGGCCATGAGGATAATCGTGAGCGCGAGGATGCGCTTGCGGCCGAGGCGGTCTCCGAGCGGTCCCCAGAACAAGCCGCCCAGAGGTCGGACGAGGAACGAGAATGCGAAGGTGCTCAGCGCCAGGATGGTGCCGTACTCGCCCGGGAAGAAGTTCTGGGTGATGTAGACGACCGACACGGCGTACACGCCGTAGTCGAACCACTCGGTGGCGTTGCCGATGGCGGAGGCTGCGACGGCGCGGTTGACCGTTTTGGCGTCCGGTTCGGGCCGTCCTGTTGCCGGGTTGCGGGGCAGGCCGTCCTGCCGGGCGCCGGAATGGCCAGGATCGTGGTGTGAATTCATGGAATCCTCCAAGAGTGCGGATGGTGCACCGGCTGGCGCCCCGGTTGTGCTGGGCTTGCCTTGAACGGAACAGCCCGCGTGAATGATGGTCAACAATTCGTCAGGTGTCGTGGTGCTTTTGGTGCACCGGGGTCAGGGGTGCTTGCCCCCTCCCCTCGTGCGCGGCCGTGGTCGGATGCCGCGCGGTACCCGACGCAGTGGTGCTCCGGGACTGAGGCGGCCGTCAGCCACCGCTGACCACCGCCCGCGCGGGCGGCTGGGTGCCCCAGGCGGTCGCCTGCTCGTATGCCTGGGCGGCGCGGAGCACCATCCGGTCCGCGTGCCGGGGCCCGATGATCTGCAGTCCCGCGGGCAGGCCCGCCCCGGTGAGGCCGCAGGGCACGCTCACCGCCGGTTGCTGGGTCATGTTGAACGGGTAGGTGTACGGCGTCCAGCTGGTCCAGTTCGGGGAGTGCCAACCCTCCGGCGCGTCCTGGCCCCGGGGGAAAGCGGGGATCGGCAGGGTGGGGGTCAGCAACAAGTCATAGGTTTCGTGGAAGCGCCCCATGGTCACGCCCAGGTCCATCCGCACAGCCGTGGCGTCCAGGAAGTCGGAGGCACTGATCTCGCCCTGCTCCTCGATACTGCGGCGTAGCCCCGGGTCCACCTCGTCCATCGCGCCGGGACCATAACCCTCCAGGACCTTCGCGGCACCGGCGAACCACAGGGTATGAAAGGCCTCGACCGGGTCCTGAATACCCGGGTCCACCTCCTCGACCACGGCACCGAGCTCCACAAACCTCTCGGCGGCGCGGCGGACGAGCCGCTCGATCTCGGGATCGTTCTGCCCGAACCCCAGTGTGGGCGAAAAAGCGATCCGCAGGCCGCCGACCCCGCCCTCAAGCTCTTCCAGGAAGGACCAGGTGGGCGTCGGCAGGGCAGACCAGTCACGGGAGTCGAAGCCCGTGATGATGTCCAGCAGCAGGGCGGCATCAGCCACGGTGCGGGTCATGGGACCGGCGTGGGCGAGCGTGCCGAAAGGACTGGCCGGAAACATCGGAATGAGGCCGTAGGTGGGCTTGATCGCCACCGTGCCGGTGAAGGCGGCAGGGATCCGGACAGAGCCACCGCCGTCCGTTCCCACGGACCAGGGCCCCATGCCCATACCCACGGCCGTGGCGCTGCCGCCGCTGGACCCCCCCGAGGTCAGGTCAGCGCCCCATGGGTTGCCGGTCGAGCCGTGGCGCAGGGAGTCGGTGACCCCTTTCCACGCGAACTCCGGGGTGGTGGTCTTGCCGAGGAGCACGGCACCGGTCTCGCGCAACCGGGCCACACAGGGGGCGTCCTCCTCCCACGGCCGGTTCGCTTCGATGAGCCGGGTGCCGCGCAGCGTGGGCCAGCCCCGGGTGTAGAAGATGTCCTTGATGGACGTGGGGACCCCGTCGCCGGGGCCCAGCGGCTCCCCCGCGTGCCATCGCTTCTCCGATTCGGCGGCCGCCTGCAGGGCCTGCTCGTGGTCCACGGACACGAAGGCGTTCACTGCACCGTCCAGCTCGTCGATGGTTCGCAGTGCGGCCCGCGTGGCGTCGACCGGGGAGAAGCTGCCCCGGCGGTAGCCGTCCAACAGCTCGAGCGCCGTGAGTTCCGTCAAATCAGTCATGGTCTTCCTTTTAGGTCGAAGTCGGTCGAACGGGGACCACGATGGGGCCACTCCGGGTGGTCGCGGGAGACTTGCCGCCCTGCGGAACGAAGAGCAAGGCATCCGAGACGACGTGGTCCGCGGACGTCAGGCTGAGAGGCCACGAGAGAAAAGGGAAGACCACGCCGGCCCGGATCACCGCCGCCCGCCAGGTCCCCGTGGCCGGGCCGGGCGCCCGCACGGCACGGGCATGCTCCTCCATGGCAGTCGCCGATAGGCCACAGCCCAGCAGTAGCGTCCTGAAATCGGCTGACTGCCCCAGGGACCTCGGCCGCACGGTCAGCAGTGAACGAGCGGTCCAGGATGGGCACATCGGGGAGCGCACTGGGAAACACGCGATCACCATCCCACCGTCGTACGATTGTCTACAAGAAGCATATGGTGTTGATGTGAGCTAGGCAACAAGGGGAAGGCATGAGGCGCGCCGCGGAGTGTCGGCACGGCTCCGGAACCACTGAGAATGAGCCTGAAGACCGCCTACCGCAGTCTCGACACCCTTCCTCCGCAGGGTCGCCCACAACCGGCACCCGGACGTGCGTATCGGAGCAGGTCACAGGCGGTGGGCACGGGGAATGTCAAGGTGCCCAGCGGGTCATCAGAAGGCGCGGAGCACTGCAGGGGAAGCGAAATCGGGACACCGTGCAGCCCTCGCTCTAGTCCGCTTCGGGATATGATTGTGAACAATATCCTTGTCCAGCACGGTTACCCATGGTCGGAGGCACCATGACCAGCTCCATACTTCAACCGGTGGTCCAGGAGACGACGCCTGCCCTCATCGCACGGCAACTGCGCCGGGCCATCGGCGAGGGCGACCTGGTGCCTGGTCAGCAGTTGAACGAGGCCGAGCTCAGCCGCCGCCTGGGTGTGAGCCGCGGGCCCCTGCGGGAAGCCATGCAGCGACTCACCCAGGAGGGCCTGCTGGTCAGCATCAGGAACCGGGGCGTGTTCGTCATCGAGGTGACGGACGACGATGTGCGGGATATGTACCTGGCGCGCACCGCGGTGGAGCGGGCGGCCGCGATGCGAGCCATCCAGGTCGACGCTGAGCACGCGGGTGAACGACTCCTCGAGGTGGTGCGGACGATGACGGCTGCGGTCGCGCAGAATGACACGGACGCGCTCACCGAGGCGGACGTGGAGTTCCACGCGCTGCTCGTGGCCCTTGCCGGCAGTGCCCGGCTTTCCCGGATGCACACCACGCTCATGGTGGAGACCCGTATGTGCATCACCGCGCTGGAGAGCCGGTACAACTCCCACATCTTCCGGCTGGACGAGCACCGGGGCATCGCCGAGGCGATCGGACGATCCGATGTGGAGCGCGCCGATCGGCTGCTCCTGGACCACATGGAGGACGCCATCGGCCGCCTGAGTCCCTCCGAGGGCTGACAGGAGAGCACCACTCACGTCCGGGACTCTCCGGAGCCGGTCCTAGTCCAGTCGACACCGACCGACCCATCCGCCCGCCCCTGAGTCACCCACGGGTGGGCACCGGGCAGAGGGCAGACGAGAACGCATCCAGTTGTACCCGAAACGCGCGGGTGCTCCTTGCCCGGCCAGGACAGTCGGGCGAGGAGCACCCGCGCGTGCGGGGCCCGGCGCACCGGGCCGTTGCGTCAGCCGCGGGGGACGGCCATGTACTTGGTCTCGAGGAATTCCTCGATGCCGACGCGGCCGCCCTCCCGGCCGAGCCCGGAGGCCTTGATGCCGCCGAAGGGTGCCGCGGGGTTCGAGACGATGCCCGCGTTGAGCCCGAGCATGCCGACCTCGAGGGCGTCGCCCACCCGGAAGCCGCGATCGATGTCCTGGGTGAAGAGGTAGCCCACCAGGCCCCACGGGGTGTCGTTGGCCATGCGGACGACCTCCTCCTCCGTGTCGAACGGGATCACGGGGGCCACGGGGCCGAAGATTTCCTCGTTCATGAGTTGCGCGGTGGGGTCCACGTCGGACAGGACGGTCGGCGAGTAGAAGTAGCCCGGCCCGTCCGGACGGGACCCGCCGCAGACGACCGTGGCGCCCTTGGACACCGCGTCGTCCACCAGCTCCTGCACCTTGGCCAGGGCCTTTTCCTCGACGAGGGGGCCGACGTCGGTGCCGTCCTGCGCGCCGTCGCCGACGGACAGCGAGCCCAGGCGCGCGGCGAGCCGCTTCGAGAACTCGTCCGCGATCGAGCGCTGGACGAACAGGCGGTTCGCGGCGGTGCAGGCCTCGCCCATGTTGCGCATCTTCGCGGCGACGGCGCCTTCCACGGCACGGTCCAGGTCCGCGTCCTCGAACACCACGAACGGGGCGTTGCCCCCGAGCTCCATGGAGGAGCGCATCACGTGCTGGGCGGCCTGCTCGAGCAGGCGCACGCCCACCTCGGTGGAACCGGTGAAGCTGATCTTCCGGGCGATGCCGCTGGACATCCAGGGGCCCACTACGGAGGAGGCCTTGGAGGTGCAGATCACGTTCAGCACGCCCTCGGGCAGGCCGGCCTCCACGAGGATGTCCACCAGGGCGAGGGAGGACAGCGGAGTGAGGTTCGCGGGCTTGAACACCATGGTGCAGCCGGCGGCGATGGCCGGGCCGATCTTGCGGGTGCCCATCGCCAGCGGGAAGTTCCACGGGGTGACCAGCACGCACGGGCCCACCGGCTCCTTGGACACCAGGATCCGGTTCTTGCCGTCACCGGTGGTGGTCTGGTCGCCGCCGATGCGCACGGCCTCCTCGGAGAACCAGCGGAAGAACTCGGCCGCGTAGGCCACTTCACCCTTCGCCTCGGCGAAGGGCTTGCCCATCTCCGTGGTCATGATCAGGGCCAGTTCGTCCTGGCGGTCCATGATGATGTCATACGCGCGGCGCAGGATCTCGCTGCGCACCCGGGGCGGGGTCTTCGCCCAGTCCTTCTGGGCGCGGCCGGCGGTCTCGATGGCGCGCTGGGCGTCCTCGGTGCCGCCGTCGGCGACCGTGGCGATGACCTCTTCGGTGGCCGGGTTGACGACGTCGAAGCGCTTGCCGGAGGCGGCCTCGCACCACTGGCCGTCGATGAACAGACCGGTGCTGACCTTGCCGACGGCGTCGAGGGCCTGCTGGGAGGTGCGGGAGGCGTTGACATTGGTGGTCATGGGGTGTCCTCTTTCGGGGTCGTGGAGCGGGTTCTGTCGGAGGCGGCCGGCTGCGGCGGGCCCGGGTCCAGGATCTGGGCCAGGTGCAGGCCCGGTCTGGTGGCGTCGAGTTGGTTGATCTGCATGGCGCAGGAGAAGCCGTCGGTGAGCACGGCGGTCTCGGCCCCCGTGCCGCGCAGGGCCGGTGCCAGGGCGTTCTCGGCGACCTGCATGCTGACGTCGTAGTGCTGCTTCTCGAAGCCGAAGTTGCCGGCCACGCCACAGCAGCCGGCGGCGTCGACCACATCGGTTACGCCCGCGGCGGTGAGCGCGGCACGCTGGCCGGCCGCACCGAACACCGAGTATTCGTGGCAGTGGGTCTGCAGCACCACCTGCTCGGGGACGGGGCGGGCCGGGGACGGGGTCCACCCGCCCGCGGCGCGCTCGGCCGTGTGCGCCGCGAAGCTGCGCACCCGGGCGGCGACCCGCCGCGCCTGCTCCGTGGGGACGAGCTCGGGCAGGTCCTTCCGCAGAGCCGCGGCGCAGCTGGGCTCCACGACCACGATCGGGCGGTCCGTGCCGTCGTCGAGGGCCTCCGCGGCCCGGGACAGCAGCTTCTTGGCGGTGCCCAGCTGGCCGGTGGAGATCCAGGTGAGCCCGCAGCAGGCGTCGGCGGAGCACTCCACGGTCTCCCCGGAGTCGGCGAGCACGCGGGCGGCGGCACCGGCCACCTCGGGGCGGAAGCCCCGGGTGAAGGTGTCCACGAACAGCAGCGCGGTACCGGCGCCCGGCTGCTGCGCGCCGGCGGCCGTGACCTCCCGGCGCCACTCCCTCGCCCCGGCGAAGCGCGGCATGGTGCGCTTCGTGGTGAGCCCACCCACGACGGCGGCGACCTTGGCCAGGGGCGTGGCCAGTACCGCGTTGACCAGCGGGGCGATCCGCCCGGTGAGCTTGAGCCAACGCGGCAACCAGCCCAGGGAGAAGTGCGAGATCGGACGGAGTCGGCCCTGGTAGTAGTGGTCGACGAACTCGGACTTGTAGGTGGCCATGTCCACCCCGGCCGGGCAGTCGGTGGCGCAGGCCTTGCAGGACAGGCACAGGTCCAGGACCTCCCGCACCTCCTCCGAGCGCCAGCCCTCCTGCACGGTGGCCGCACCGCGGACCATGTCCTGGAGCACCCGCGCCCGGCCGCGGGTGGAGTCCTTCTCGTCCCGGGTGGCCCGGTAGCTGGGGCACATCACCCCCCCGGTGTCCGCGCGGCAGCGACCCACGCCGATGCAGCCCTGGACGGCGTGCACCCACGGGTCGGTGCCCGCGCCATGGGCGGTGGCCGGATCGTCGGTCTCCACCAGCGATCCGCCGCCGTGCCTGCCGACCGGGCGCAGATCGAAACTTGTGCGCCACTCCCGCGCCGGGATGCCCTCCAGCGCCAGGTGGGCGTCCATCGGGTCCGGGGCCGTCATCGAGCCGGGGTTGAGGATCTCCGACGGGTCCCACAGGCGGCGGTACCGGGCGAAGGCCGCGAGCACCGTCGGGGAGTACATGATCGGCAGCAGCTCCGAGCGGGCGCGCCCGTCCCCGTGCTCGCCGGACAGCGACCCGCCGTGGCGGACCACCAGCTCGGCGGCCTCGCGGGTGAAACGGCGGAAGACTTCCCGCCCGGCCTCGGTGCGCAAGTCGAAGGTGATGCGGATGTGCATGCACCCGGCGCCGAAGTGGCCGTACATCACCCCGTCCAGGTCGTGTTCGGCCAGCAGGACGCGCAGGTCCGCGAGGTAGTCCGCGAGGTCCTCCGGGGCCACGGCCGAGTCCTCCCAACCGGGCCAGGACTCCCCGCCGCTGGCCAGCCGGGATGACAAACCCGCCCCGTCCTCGCGCACGCGCCACAGCGAGGCGCGCTCCACGAGGTCGGGCACGGCCCGACCCTCCACAAGTCGGCCGTTCTCGGCCAGCCTCGCCAGCAGGCGGTCGGCCTCGGCGGCCACCGCCTCGGGCTCGGATCCGTCGAGATCCACGAACAACCAGGCCCGTCCGGCGGGCAGGCCCAGCACGGAGCCCGCTCCGCGCCGGAACCGCATGGTCTCCACGATGGCCTCGTCGGTGCCCTCCACCGCGGCGGGCGAGAACTCGAGGATGGTGGTGATGTCCCGTGCGGCCTCCACGACGTCCTCGTAGCCCAGGCACACCAGCAGCGCGCTGGCAGGCTTGGGTACGAGCTTCATCCGGGCGCGGACCACCACGGCGCAGGTGCCCTCCGAGCCCACCAGCGCGCGGGCCATGTTGAACTTCTTCTCCGGCAGCAGGTTCTCCAGGTGGTACCCGGAGACCTGCCGCTGGATCCGGCCGAGCTCGACGCGGAAGGCGGCGAGGTTCTCCCGCGCCAGCCGCGTCAGCGACTCCGTCAGCTCGGCCGCACGGGCGGCCGACGCGTCGTCGGACGGATCGGTGGCGCGCAGACCCGTGGTGGTGGCCGTCAGCCGCGCGCCGTCGGTGGTGACAACGTCGATCTCCACCACGTGGTCGGAAGTGCGACCGTAGCGCACGGAGTGGTTGCCGCACGCGTCGTTGCCGATGGCCCCGCCCACGGTGGCCCGGTTCTTCGAGGAGGGGTCCGGGGCGAAGGTGGAACGGTTGCCGGTGGCGCGCTCCACCTCCCGAGTGAGGTCCGACAGGACCACGCCCGGGTCCACGTCCACCGTGCCCGAGGCCTCGTCAATGCCGTGAATGCGGTTCAGGTAGCGGGAGAAGTCCAGCACCACCCCGGGGCCCACGGCGTTGCCCGCCATGGACGTGCCCCCGCCGCGACCGATCAGCGCAGTACCGGTCTCCCGGCAGGCCGCCACCGCGGCCAGCACCTCCTCCACGGTCCGTGGGAACACCACGGCCAGCGGGGGCACCCGATAGTTGGAGGCGTCATAGGCGTACTCGGCCAGCCGGCGCGGCGAGGAGTCCGCCGCTACCCC
This sequence comes from Kocuria sp. UCD-OTCP, assembly GCF_000349605.1. Classification (NCBI taxonomy): domain Bacteria; kingdom Bacillati; phylum Actinomycetota; class Actinomycetes; order Micrococcales; family Micrococcaceae; genus Kocuria; species Kocuria sp. UCD-OTCP. The sequence continues at coordinate 233,263 of NZ_AOSQ01000001.1, read as the reverse complement.
CGCCGCGGCGAGGAGGCCCAGCACAGCGGGGTCGACGGCGGCCTCCCTGCGGGCGGCAGCAGCTGCCGTGCCAGAGGCTACGACGTCGGGGAGGGCGGGAACGGTGGCTTCGCTCATGCGTGCTTTCAGGCTCCCGTCGTGCCCGCAGGGACAGCACCGACCACAGCGGCCACAGCGGCCTCGAAGCGCTCCAGCCCAAGGGAAACTTCCTCTTCGGTGACCACGAGGGCGGGGATGAGGCGCACCACGTTGCCCTCCGGCCCACAGGTGAGGGTGAGCAGTTCCTGCTCCGTGGTGGCCTGCTGGACGGCCGCGGCCGTCGCGGCGTCCGGGGTGCCGTCCTGGGCGGTGAACTCGATGCCCTGCATCAGGCCGAGGCCGCGGACGTTGCCGATCACGGGGAAGCGCTCCTGGATCTGGATCAGCCCGGCCTGCAACTGGTCGCCGCGCACCCGCGAGTTCTCCACCAGACCCTCCTCCTTGACCACCTCGAGGGTGGCCACGCCGGCGGCGGCGGAGACCGCGTTGCCGCCGTAGGTGCCACCCTGGGAGCCCGGCCAGGCCTTGGACATGGTCTCGGTGGAGGCGGCGATGGCCGAAATGGGGAAGCCGGAGGCGACGCCCTTGGCCGTGATGATGATGTCCGGAGTGGCGGTGGAGTGCTGGTGGCCCCAAAACTTGCCCGTGCGCCCGACGCCGGCCTGCACCTCGTCGAAGATCAGCTGGATGCCGTACCGGTCGGCGCGCTCCCGCAACCCCTCCATGAAGGCCGGCGGGGTTGGCAGGTAGCCGCCGTCGCCCAGGGCGGGCTCGATCAGGAACGCCGCCGTGTCGTTGGGCGCGGTGCGGGTCTTCAACAGGTAGTCCAGCTCCTGGAGGGCGAAAGCCACGGCCGTGGCCTCGTCCCAGCCGTAGCGGTAGGCGTAGGGGAACGCCGACATGTGCACCCCGGCCATCAGCGGCGCGTATCCGGCCGAGAACTTCGTGCCGGCCGTGGTGAGGGAGGCCGCGGCCACGGTGCGACCGTGAAAACCACCCTGGAAGACGACGATGTTCGGCCGGGCCGTGGCCATGCGCGCCAGACGGATGGCGGCCTCGACGGCTTCGGAGCCGGAGTTGGCGTAGAACACGGAGTCCAGCCCCTCCGGAAGCACCTCGCCGAGCTTCTCGGTGAGCTGCAGCAAAGGCTGGTGCATCACGGTCGTGTACTGGGCGTGGATGATCTTGCCGACCTGCTCCCGAGCAGCCGCCACCACCTTGGGGTGACAGTGACCGGTGCTGGTGACACCGATGCCGGTGGTGAAGTCCAGGTAGTCCCGGCCGTCAGTGCCATAGATCCAGCTGCCCAGGGCGTGGTCCACGACCACGGGGGTCGCCTGCTTGAGTACGGGGCTCAGAGATGTCATGGCTCACATTCTTCCCAACGGATCGACTTATTGTCAACAATCGTCCGGGGTCTTACAGTGGGCCCATGGAAGAGACAGCGCAGTCCCAGCCCTCTCAGCGTCGCCCGAAAGTTGTCGTGCTCACGGCACCCGGCACGAGCGCCCCCTACAACGCCTTGGATTTCGAGGATCACGCCGATGTGGTGTGGACTGATGCGGAGGGTCTTTCTGGGGCCCTGCCCGGGGCCCAGGTCTTGTTCGTCTGGGACTTCTTCTCCCCAGCCTTGCGTGACGCCTGGTCTTACGCCGACTCCCTGGAGTGGGTCCACGTGGCCGCCGCGGGCGTGGACTCCCTGCTCTTCGACGAGCTGCGGGACTCCTCCGTCCAAGTCACCAACGCCCACGGCGCCTTCGACGGGCCCATCGCGGAATTCGTCCTGGCCTCGGTGCTCGCCCACGACAAGCAGCTGCACACCAGCAAGGAGCTTCAGCGCCGGTCTGTCTGGCAGCATCGCGAGGTAAGGCGCAGCGCGGGGCAAAACGCGCTCGTGGTCGGTACGGGCGGGATCGGGCGTGCCACGGCCCGGCTGTTGCGCGCCCTCGGCCTGGAGGTGCGAGGTGCCGGGCGCACTGCGCGGGGGGAGGACGCGGACTTCGGGACCGTTGTCCCCAGCGCGGAGCTGGCCGAGCACGCCGGATGGGCGGACCACCTCGTGCTCATCGCTCCCCTGACGGAGGACACCCGCGGTCTGCTCGGCGCGGATGTGCTGGCCCGGATGAAGCCCACCGCCCATGTGGTGAACGTGGGCCGGGGCGCGTTGGTTGACGAGCCGGCCCTGGTCCAGGCCCTGCGAGAGGGCCAGATTGCGGCCGCGTCGCTGGATGTCTTCGATGAGGAGCCGTTGCCTGTCGAGCATCCGTTCTGGCAGATGGACAACGTGCATGTGTCCGCGCACATGAGCGGGGACGTCGTCGGTTGGCGAAACACGCTGGCGGACCAGTTCGTACAGAACCTCACTCGCTGGTGTACCGGCGAGGAGCTGGTCAACCAGGTGGACAAGCAGCTGGGTTACGTGCGCCGGGCCTGAGGCGCGGGAGCTAGTATCCCCGCGCAGACCTGAATGACAGTAGAGCGCGCAGAAAGACGAAACGAGAGCGGGGCCGGGAATCCTCCCGGCCCCGCTTCTTCACATTGAACCGCCGATCACGCCTCAACCATCATGGTCACTCGACCGCGACCCTGAGCGGGAGCTCGTAGACCCTGAACACAGCACGTGTGTCCCCGCCGGCCACGCCGAAAACCTCCTCCAGCCGCCGGAGACCTCCTTGGCGAGTGAGAACCGGTCGCGGACTTCCCCGGCCGAGGTGATGCGCACCGTCAGGTTCACGATCGAGCTGATCCGTTCGAGGGAGCTGGGATGCTGGGACAGGGGTCGTCAGGCGGTTGAGCGGAGGTGACCTCGGTGGCGCGCCGGTTCTCGGCGATGCCAACCTCCGCTCCCAGCTTGCCGGAGACAAGCATCGTGCCATGCCATGGCGTGCCGGTACGGAGTGTTCCCCGAGGTGTAGGTCGGATTGCGCACTTACTTGACCAGGACGTAGCTGGTAGCCGACTCGGCAGGCCACACTCGGCCTACCAGCCGATCAGGGATAGAGGCCCCGGGTGGTGTGCGCCTCGGCCACGCGCTGAACGGCGGTCAGGGTGGCAGCCTCGCGCAGCGTGACCTCACGGCGGCGGGCGGTCTCGAGGACGCTCGTCCACCCCTGGAGCATCCGGCGCTCGAGCCTTTCGTCCACCTCATCAGCCGTCCACCAGTACGCCTGGTTGCCCTGGACCCACTCGAAGTAGGAGACGATGACGCCTCCCGCGTTGGCGAGGATGTCCGGGACTACCAGGACGCCCTGGGTGTGCAGCTGCCGGTCGGCTGCGGCCGTCGTCGGACCGTTGGCTCCCTCCACGACGATTCCTGCACGCACACGGTGCGCGTTGCCCACGTGCAGCACGCCCTCCACCGCGGCAGGGATCAGCAGATCGACGTCGAGCTCCAACAGCTCATCGGAGCCGATCGCATCAGCTCCCTCGAAACCGATGACCGACCCCGTCCGCTCCGCATGCGCCAGCAGGCGCGGGACGTCCAGCCCGCTGGCCGCGTGGACCGATCCGTACTGGTCCCCCACGGCCACCACCCTCACCCCGGCCTCGGCGAGGAACTCGGCCGCGCCCGCCCCGACCTTGCCGAAGCCCTGGACCGCGGCAGTGCTCCCGTGTGGCCGCAGGCCGCGGTGGGCCAGGGCTGCGAGGGCGATGTGCACCACTCCTTTGGACGTGGCCGAAGAGCGGCCCAGCGACCCACCCAGGCTGACCGGCTTGCCCGTGACGACAGAGGGCACGGTGAAGCCCACACTGGTGGAATAGGTGTCCATCATCCACGCCATCGTGCGCTCGTCCGTGCCGATGTCCGGGGCGGGGATGTCTCGTTCCGGACCGATGATCGGCAGGATCTCACTCGTGTACCGACGGGTGACCCGCTCCAGCTCCGCCGGGGAGTAGTTACGGGGGTCGATGGTGACTCCACCCTTGGCCCCGCCGTACGGGACGTCCAGCAGGGCGCACTTCCAGGTCATCCACATGGCAAGCGCGCGCACCTCGTCCAGCGTCACGTGGGGGCTGAACCGCACCCCTCCTTTCGCCGGCCCGCGGGAGAAGTTGTGCTGCACCCGGTGCCCTGTGAACACCTCCACGGTGCCGTCATCACGCCGCAGCGGGATGCTCACCGACATCTCACGGCGGGCCCGGGCCAGCATCTGGTGCTGGCCCGGCCCGTAGGAGAGGGTCTCGACGGCGGCCTTCAGCTGGCTGAGGGCGTCGTCAAGCGGGTTGGCCGAGAGCTCGGCGGGGACAGAAAGTGCGGTTGTCGTCGTCATTGACCTCGTGTCCTGGGATTCGGAACCAACCAGGCACGTGCCTGATTGTTTACAATCCTACGTTATTGAATCCTCCGAGGACACCCCGTCCCGCCGACGTGGGGCTTCGAGTCAGACCGTCTCGGCGCGGGCGAAGCTGAGCGTCTCCCCGCGCGCACCGCCCATCCAGACGTCCTGGCACGCGGCGGCGAACTCCTCCATCCCCTCCTCGATCGTCGCGAAGACGTTGCCCGGCACCCATCCCACGTCGCCATTCACCAAAAGGTTGTTGCGCCCGTAGAAGACGGCCAGGTCGATAAGCAGGCGGTTCTCAGAGGTCCCCGCCGAGGCCTCGTATCCGTAGGCGGGATTGTCGAGTACACCCTCGAACGTGAAGTAACACAGGTCCCCAGTGATTGGAGTGATCGTCTGATTCTCCGGACCGGGCTCTTCCGCGGCGAAGGCGGGAACGAGCGCGTAGATCTCGTTGCGCGCGAACTTGCCGTGGAACACCTGCCCCGACTGGGGCAGGGCCTGCCACACAGCCTCGGCGGTGCGCGGCGCCTCATCGTCGAGCAGGCGCGCCCGGGCGGTGACGCCCCGCTTCTCCAAGGTGATGGTGATGTATCGGCTCATGGATCGTCCCCGTTCGGTCGAAGGCAGAGGCGCCACGAAACGGCACCCTATGATTGTCTACAATCCAACTGTAAGCTTTTTTGTGAGGCACGCAACACACCACGAAAGGATCTCTACCACCATGCACACCGTCGCCATCCTCTATCCTGGCCACAGCGCGGAGGACGAGTTCCCCGCCCTTGAAGAGCTCATCCCGAACACCTCCTTCCCCGTGATCCACACTTGGGAGGGCAGCACCGACCACGACGTCGAGGCGTTGCTGGCTCTAGGCTCCCGAGCCAACCTGGTGCCGTCGGCCGAAAAGGCCCGGAGCCTCTCTCCCGACGCGGCGATGTGGGCGTGCACCTCGGGCAGTTTCGTCTACGGCTCGGAGGGGTGCCGCGAACAGGCGGGGTGGATCCAGGAAGCCGCCGGCGTCCCGTCCTCCTCCACCTCCCTGGCCTTCGTCCAGGCGGTGCATCACTTGGGGTTGAGCAGAGTCGCGGTGGCCGCGACCTACCCGGAGGACGTCGCCTCACACTTCGCACGGCTCCTCGAGCAGGACGGGATCACGGTCACCGCCCTGTCCACCTACGACGTTCCCAGCGGCGAAGACGCGGGCCTGCTGGACGAGGAATGGGTGCTGGAGACCGCCCGCGCCGCTGACCTGACCGGCGCGGAGTGCCTGCTCATCCCGGACACGGCGCTGCATACGGTCGCCGCGCTGCCCCGGCTCGAGGAAATCCTCGGCGTGCCCGTGCTGACCGCCAACCAGGTCACCGCCTGGCAGGGGCTCCGCTTAGCCGGCCACCCGGCCCGCACCGAGGGGCTCGGGGCCCTGTTCAGTCACTAAGCGGGACGCTGAGCAGGTCGCCGAGTCGCCGAGCGGTTCCGCCGACGACGACGCCCCACCTCAGGGGCGCCGTCGTCGCCTTTCATCCGTCATCGTTGGGCGGGCCACTCCGCCTCAGGCGGCGCGCCCCACCTCACCCAGGCGCTGGTCCTCTGTCACCAAGGGCAGCCCGAGCCGTCGCAGGCCCGCCCACGCGGTGACCTGGTTCGCGGTCAGCACGGGCTTACCGAGCTCCTCCTCGAGGGCCGCGATGATGTGGAAGGTGGGCAGGTTGGTGCAGGAGACGAACACGGCCTCCGCATCCGGGTGGTCGGCCTGGCGCACGAGATCGGCAGTGACGTTGTAGGGCACGTGCCAGATCAGGCGGTCCAGGCCCAGGCCCGCAGTCCCCACGACGGTGCGCCCGTCGGCGGCCAGAAAGTCCTCGAGCCGCTCCGTCAACTTGGGGACGTAGGGCGTGGCGATGGCCAGCCGGGTGATCCCTAGGACGTCCAACGCTTCGAGCAGGGCCTCGGACGTGGTCACCGCGGGGGCACGAGTCTCCTCCCTGATGGCCGCGGAAATCTTCCGCGCCCCCTCGATCCCATTGACGAAGCTCCCGGAGGTGCAGGCGAAGACCACAGCCTCCGGCTCGACTGCGGTGAGGCATCGGGCGGTGGAGCGGATCTCGGCGTCGTCGCCGAGAGCACTTGCCATGATTTCGTCCACCACCATGGGGTGGTGGGGGGTCCGGGCAACAGCCAGAGAGACGTTGTCGGGCATCCAGCGCCACAGCTCCCGGTCCAACGCCATGTCATAGGGATTGACCACGCCGATGACGCGATCGGGCTCGGGGCCTTCGGGAACGAACCTTTGGATGTTAGGCATGTCTCATCTTCCCATAGTGTCTGATCGTCGACAATAATTTGATGATAAGGAGAATCCCGTGATTCCTGATCTTCCACCCACTCAGCCACCCACCCAGGGCCGCGCCCGCACCGACCTTGATGCCTACCTTCGGACGCTCCCACCCACGCCCACACCCGCCGGCGCCTACGTGCCAGTCACAGAGGCCGGGCTCCTGGTGTTCACCGCCGGTCACACCCACGCGGTGCAGGGAACTCTTGTTCATCGAGGAATGATTGGCATACCGAAGGGACCTACCCCTGAAGACGCCCGCGGCTGTGCGCGGCTGGCCGTGCGCAACTGCCTTGCCAGTCTCGCCCACCACCTGGGCGGCCTCGACCGTGTCGAGCGCGTGGTGTCCATGACCGGATACGTGGCGGCAGTGCCGGAGTTCACCGCCCACCCTGCCGTGCTCGACGGAGCCTCCGACGAGCTGCTGGCCGCCTTCGGAGAGAGCGGTCGTCCGTCACGGGCCGCCGTTGGCGTGACGAGCCTCCCCGACGGAGCCGTCGTGGAAGTCAGCCTGGTAATACTCCTTCAGCCCTAAGCCTCGATTCACCGATCGACTGTGGGCTGTGAAGGTCGTCCTGGCGATATGCAGACCTGCCGCCCAGCGCAGAGCCGAAGAGAGACCTTTAGGGTCGTCCCACGACACCTGAGCCGCCAGCCCCGGCAGGGGGATCATCGGGTTCTTCATCGCATGAGGTCCCCAAGACTTTGAATAAGTAGTGCGCAACGGGGACCCCAAGCGGGCCCGGATGCGCCCGTGTGGAGGGCCCGCAACCAGGCGTGGTTGTCATGCCCGTTTACCCCGCGCGATGAAAAGCCCGCACAGCTGCGTCATACGCACCACGGTGTCCACAGGTAACGACGGCCTCAAATGATGGTCGCTTGCGGGAGCTCCTGGATCCGCCGGTACAAGGTCGCGCGGGACATGCTGAGATCGCGGGCGACCTGGGTGGCTGGCTCCCCGGACTCGATCAGGCGCAGGGCGTTGCGGATCTGGGAGTCTGTGAAGGTCTGGCGCCGGCCGCCGAGGTCCTTGCCGGCCGCCCTACGTTTGGCCACCGAGTCGGTGATCCGCTCCCGCTTGATCTCCAGCTCCATCTGGGCCAGCGCCGCCATGACGGTGAAAACCATCGACCCCATCGGGGTGGCCGTATCAACGTCTCCCCCACCGAGGTTGGGTACCCGCAGCCCGGCCCCTCTCCCCCGCAGCGCTTCTGCGAAGGCCAGCATGTTCTGCGTCGACCGACCCAGTCGGTCCAGCGTAGTGATGACCAGCGTGTCACCCTCCTCGAGGGCGGCCACTGCCTTGTCGAAGGCGGGACGGGACGCGCGCCCTCCAGACACTCCATGGTCCGTGTAAACGTCATCGCGTCGCACGCCAGCGGTCAGCAGGTCAGACATTTGACGGTCTGCGTCCTGCTGACGCGTAGACACGCGTGCATAGCCGATCATCTTCCCCATGTCCACCTCATTTGTCTCGCAACTAACGTTGAGTATCCGATTCTAGGGGCAGTGATAAAGCACAAGGATGCGAGACATACCGAACCGCGGAAACATGCGGGCGAAAATTTCTCGGACGAGACGTCTCGCATCCCATGAGTTGGGAGGGGCGGTGGGCTGATGAGCAGCAATTGGTCCAAGGCACATACTTGTGAGAGTGGAAAGTATTTGCTTTGATCGTGACATCATGTCTTTTCTGCAGGAGGACCCCGTGGGCCATCACCTCACCCCCGACCAAGCCCGGCAGCGGCTGGACGCTATCCGGAGCCGTCCCCTGGTCACCTCCCGAGACCGTGCGGTGCATGCCGGGGCGACGGCGGTGTTCGGGGTGATCACGGTCCTCTACATGGCCGCCCAGAACATGCGCTCCGACCGGGTGAGCTATACCGTGGCCACCGCGGTGTTCGTAGTTGCCTGGGTGGTAGCGGTGTGCTGGATCGAGCGGGTGGCGCGGACCGTGCCGCGCCGGGCCAAGGCGTGGTCGCGGGGCGGGATCGCAGCCTCTTTCGTGCTGACGCTGACCGTGGTGCTGCCGTGGCTGAACCTCTCCGCCCAGAATTCCCCCAATACCTGGCCCATGGTCGCCGCCGGGGCGACCGTGGCCGCCGTTCCCGCTCTGGTGGCTGCGGTCGTGATCCGCTGGGGGGCAAGATGAGCACCAGGGCAGGACGCCACGCCCGGCACCGGCTGGACGAGCTCATTCACGCCCCGGTGCGCCTGAGCATCGTCGCGGCCCTGGCCCAGGTCGACGAGGCCGAGTTCGCCCGGGTGCGCGACACCGTGGAGGTCTCCGACTCGGTGCTCTCCAAACAGGCGGCCCAGCTCGAGGCCGCCGGCTACGTGAAGATCCGCAAGGGCTACGTCGGCAAACGCCCCCGCACCTGGCTCTCGCTCACTCCCACCGGGCGCACCGCCTACACCGGTCACCTCGAGGCTCTGCGCGCCATCGCTGAGGGCGTGTAGAGGTTCAGACGTTCCCTTTTCCGGAACAGGACAGCCAGGAGCAGCCACCTCATTTGCCCGGCTGGAGGGGCTGATCCCTTTTCCCGGACGAGTCATCGCGCACCCCTTACCGTGCGCACTTCCACACCCTGGGTCTTTTCGGCGATCGATTGACATGAATCGAAGCGGTGCTCCAGGCTGGGGAGTTCCCGGGCGGAGAGGATTCGCCCTGACCGATCGAGGAAGGAGTCAGCATGGTGGATATCGGAGGCTTTGCGGACAAGGCTAAGAATTTCGCCGGCGAGAACCCGGACAAGGTGGAGCAGGGCATCCAGCGCGGCGGCGACATGGTCGATGACCACACCGGCAACAAGTTCCAGGACCAGGTGGACCAGGCTCAGGAACACGCCGGCGGCCTGCTCGGCGGGCAGAACCCTGAGGACCAGCAAGGCTGATCCAGACGGGGTATCACGGGCCTCGGCCCCCCCTGGGGGGACCGAGGCCCGCGCCGTGCCCGCCCCCTTGAGCTCGAAGAACCGGCGCCCCGACCCGGGCACGGGAGGCGGATCCCCCGACATCGGGCCGACCCGCTGCTGCGCACTCCGAGCCGGCTACTACCGCTCTCCCCGTCAAGACCCGCCCCCTGCACCCGGTGCCACCCCCCTGTCCACCCGCAGGAGACGGGCATACAGAACCCGTGGGTGCCGACAGTAGTGGCCGCTCAGACCGATATGCCGCCACCGGCGCATCGCAAGTTCTCGAAAGCGTCTCTAAAGGTGGATGGGAGCGGCTCCGGGGGAGCTCAACACCGGTAGTCTGAGCGCATGCTTAAAGGATTCAGAGAATTCATCATGAAGGGCAACGTCCTGGACCTCGCCGTCGCCGTGATCATCGGCGCCGCCTTCGCCCAGGTCGTCAACGCCCTGGTCGAGTCCGTGCTCATGCCCGCCATCTCCGCACTGGTGGGCTCACCCAACTTCGACTCGTTCGCGATGGTCACTCTCAACGGCAACGACATCAAGTTCGGGGTGCTGCTCACGGCGCTGGTGAACTTCCTGCTCGTGGCCGCCGCCGTGTACTTCGCGATCATCATGCCCATGAACAAGCTGATCGAGGCCCGCAACCGGCGCCTGGGCATCACCCCGGCCGAGGAGGAGGTCGACCCGCAGGTGCAGCTGCTCACCGAGATCCGCGACTCCCTCAAACAGCGCTCCTGAGTTCAAACCCATCCTTGACGGGGGCCTGTCCCTACCCCGGGGCAGGCCCCCCGTTCCTGTCCTCCGGACGAGGTGACACCCGTCAAGCCAGACCCGGACAGCAGTCGTCACTACCTCGCCCTGGTGAGCACCTCGACCCCATGAGTGCCTCGACCCTATGAGCGACTCGGCCCCGAGGGAGCGAAACCTCAGGCGCAAGGGATCCGATCTGGGAGTGCTAAGCCACAACCAACCACAGCGGCGCTCCACCGCACCGGAATGGTGTGGGGCGGGAACACCGGGCAGCCGGCGCCGCGCAACATCCTGTGACGCTGGCCGTGAGGGTCGCATTGGCTCCCGATCGCACCACCCATGGGGATCCCGCGACATGACCTATGGCCGGCATCACTCCCACACGAGTCGAACAGCCGACCCACCGTGGATGAGACGTCAAGCATCCCCTCAGTTGAAAGATGCCGCAGGTCACAAGGATCAGCGTGCTTCCCTCGGTGTCCGTGTGGTGTCTACCGTGGACCATCACCATCGGGTTTCGTCTTCGTCCGCAGTGGGGTTCATCCCTGGCCGCTTTCGCGACGTGATTCTTCACCAGCAACCAGGAAGCCGGCATGGACGCCTCCGCCTCCGGGACTCTCGCCGTTGAGCTGTACCCGCACTCCCCCACCCACTGGGTCGCCACCTACTACCCCATGGTGGCCACTCCCGCGGGCCGCTGGGCCGATGTCACCTGGGTGCTGCACCAGTGTCTGATGCCCCTCGCCCGTTACCCCTTGACCTCGACACGGTGGTTGGAGCTCGGCAGCTCCGATCCGGCGCACCCGGGATACGACCGCCACCCGCTCTGGAGTGCGGCCCTGGCCGCCGGCTATGCCACCGCGCGAGTCGTGCACACCACCGAAACCGCGAACACCACCGGTGCGACTCTTTCGCCCGAGGAAACCCGGCAGCTGCGTGCGGCCACGACCGTGGTGCCGGCCGCACAGCTGACGGAATGGCTGCTCGACGATCTCCAGCACCTGGACTGCTGAAACCACCCCGATCACCTATCGACCGGCCACCAACCCCGAGGTGGAACGAGATCCACCTGAAGCTGTGGCTGACCCCGTGGCCGGAGCGCAACCTCCACACCGGACCCTGCCCACCCCCAGCCACCGCCGTAACCTGATCAGCCCGCGGCACCCCGCTCGGCCTCGGCAGCAGTGACCGACTCGACCGTGACCGACTCGACCGGCCGGGGCGGCAGGTGCCGGTAGAGCGTGGTGCGGGTGATCCCGGTCTTCGCCACGATCTGCGCCATGGTGTGCCCGGTCTCGCGCAGGTGCACCGCGTAGGCCAGCTTGTCCGCATCCACCACGGAGGGCCGCCCGATCCGCCGCCCCTTGGCCGTGGCCACCGCCCTCGCGTGGGCGGCCCGCTCCAGGGTGTAGGTGCGTTCCATCTGACCGAACAAAGCCAGCAGCACCACCGCCAACTGCGCCATCGGATCATTGGGGTTGGTGGAGTCCACCTTGATCGGATCCGCCAGGTTGCGCACCCCCACCCCCCGCTCGGCCAGATCATGGATCAGGTTCAGAGTGTCGCGCACGGTGCGCCCCAGCCGGTCCAAGGTATGCACCACGATCACATCACCCTCCCGGGCATAAGCCAGCGCCGCGGTCAGCCCGGGGCGGTCAGTCGTGGCCCCGGACTTCTTGTCCACATAGATCCGCTCCGCCGCGATCCCCACCTGTCGGAGGGCATCGATCTGCCGATCGAGGTCTTGTTTGGCCGTCGAGACCCGCGCATAACCCAAATCCACGACGACAGCGTACCGAAGGTCGGATCCGTACAGCTGAAACGGAACTGTACTTTTGACCCAACTTATGGAACAGGAATCGCCGATGCCAACCTCGATCTGACGCTCTTGCGACCAACCGTCCCACTACCAAGGAAGTGGGACGGTCGCCCGCGGCCGGTCAACCCGTTGATTACCTCGAGCTCGGCCGGTCCGACGACTCCGATCGAGAGGCAAGACCTCGATGCCGCCGTATAGCTCTGTCACAACACCACCACTTGTCGCCGCGGCTCACACCCGAATGGACGGTTTGGGCCGGTCGGCGAGTTTGTAGCAAAATCCTTCGTCTCAGTAGCACAGGTCGACCGCACTATCCACGTGATAACTGGCCCGAGAGTGCGGTCGGCTCCTGAAAGCGACACTTGGCGGCGTCGAGCGGCACCACTGACCGAGAATCGCTCATAAGAGACTGATGAATCGGCAGGTGTCGACGCGTCATCCGCGTCCTGCCCCGGACCCGGCTCGGTCGCCCCTTCCGGGGCGACCGAGCGGGGCGTAGCGTGGCACGTAGTCACCAGCGCCCTCCCACCATTGGGTCGGGCGCGCCCGTCAATCCAGTCCTCGGGGAGACCACTATGGCACTGCTCCTGATCCGGCACCGCGTGGCCGACTACGACGCCTGGCGAAAGGTCTACGACTCCGTCTCGGACGTACCGGCATTCAGCAACATCACCGGCGAGTCAGTGCACCGCATGGTCGATGATCCGGACAACGTGCTCGTGCTCCACTACTTCGATTCAGTCGACGAGGCCCGCGCCTTCACGGCACTGCCGGAACTGCAGGAGGCGATGCAACGCGCAGGCGTCCAGGGTGAGCCGCACTTCGAGTACTACGAATAGGACTCCCGAGGCGAGCTCAACCGCAGTACAGGTTCAACAGTCGCCAGCCCTGGGAAGCCGGCCACGCTGCTCGGTGAAGCCGGGCGTCTCCGGTGGCCGGTGGCCGTGCACGGCGAGGGACCGCACAGCCTTCAGGGAGGGTGCTTTCAGTTGAAGGGGCACGCTGAGACCGCTGCGTGGCGGTGCGGTGAGTTCTTCGGCCACCCCAACCGGAATGACGAACCCGCGGGGCACCGTCCGGAGCAGCTCAGTGACGATGAGACGGCCCGAGTGCTGCCCAACTTTGTCAGTGAGCGATGGTCCGAGAATTTATGCGCAGAATGCCTCCCCACCGGACAGGGTGCGCCGCCATTCATATTCGGCAGAAGGACGCCGCTTCATCCGGACGCTTGGCGGAACAGGCACCGACCTCGCTCCGGCGATCAGCCGCCCTGACCGGCAAGTTCCTCGACATCGACATCCAGGGAACCTCTCAATCCTCGGATGCCCACCGCCCGGGCGTGGGCGCCGCGGCTCGTGGTCGAATGGTCGGGCGGCCCCGATCGGGGCCGTGGAGCCATCCTCGTCCCACGGAGTCACGATGACCACTGCACCCTCGGATCACGCCGCTGACGTCCTCGTGATCGGCGGCGGCAATGCCGGGATCTCCCTGGCCGCACGACTGCGCCGCAAGGGCATCACGGACATCGTGATCGCGGAGCCGAAGTCCACGCACCACTACCGGCCGATGCTCTCCTACGTGGGCGCCGGACTGAAGAGCGTGCCGCAGATGTCCCGGGCCCAGCACCGCGTGATGCCCCGCGGCGTGCGCTGGGTCCAGGACCATGTCCAGGCACTGGATCCGGCGGCACGGATGGCCACACTGTCCTCCGGCGAGCACATCGGCTACCGGCACGTCGTGATCTGCGCGGGGTCCACCCCGGACTGGGACCGTGTCCCCGGCAGTGCCGAGGCGATGGCCGGCCCGCACGCCTCGACCAACTACACCGTGGAGCTGGCCCCCAAGACCTGGGAGCTGATCCGCGGGCTGCGCCGCGGCCGGGCACTGTTCACGATCCCGGACGGCCCGGCGCCCACGCCGCAGATCGGACAGAAGATCCTCTACCTGGCCTGCGACTACTGGCAGCGCCAGGGTGTCCTGCAGGACATCGAGGTGACCCTGCTGACGCCCACCGCCACCGTGTTCGGCCAGCCGGACGTGGACCGGGTGCTGCAGCCCTGGGTCCGGCGCTACGGCATCACGGTCCTGACGAGCGCCCACGTGCAGTCGATCGACGCCGCCTCCCGCCGGCTGCGGGCCACGATCGAGGGGACGCCGCGGGACCTGCCCTACGACCTGCTGCACCACAGCCCAGTCCACCGGGCCCCGGCCTGGATCGCCGACGCGGGACTGGGCGTCGCGCCGGGCGCGGGCACCGCTTGGGCGGGCTACGCGGACGTGGATGCACAGACCCTGCGCCACCGCCGTGTGCCCACCGTGTGGGCCTGCGGGGACGCTGCCGCACTGGAGACCGCCTCGTCCGGCGGGGCACTGCGCCACCAGACGAAGATCCTCACCGAGAACCTCCTGGCCACCCGTGACGGCCGGGAGCCCACGGCCTCCTACGACGGGTACACCGTGACCCCCGTGACGGTGCAGCGGGGCCGGGCCGTGCTGGCCGAGTTCGACCGGGACAACGAACTGGCGCCCAGCATCCCCGGCGTGCCGCTGCTGGCCCCGAACCGCGCCTCCTGGTTCTTCGACCTCGAGGTCCTCCCCCGGGACTACTGGAACGTGATCCTCCGGGGCTTCTAGCTAGCGGACCATGTGTGCACACATCCGTGGCGCCTCGTTCCCCGCTCCGATGGCACGTGATGGCCCGCGCCCCCAGTCGTCGCGGCACGAGCCGGGAGAAATGAGGGTCGGCAGTCGGGAGACCCCGAGGAGCACAATTCATGCATCCGCACAGGATGGTGCACCGCGATATTACCGTCTGGTACTTTTCGGGTGGCACCGGCCCCCACGCCGGTGCAGCGACCCCCATGATCCGTTCCCCGGCGGTCGGGGGCCGCCTTCTGCGCCTCGGCGCGGCGGAGCGCTCCTGCCCTCTCCCGGGCAGGAGCGCTCCGTGCCGAGGAACCGGGACGGCGGACAGCCGTCCCGGGCCGGTCGAGCGGCGAACCCCAAGAGCCCTGCGGTCACCGGCGGTAGGAGGCCCCGCGGTGGTCGTCGGCCAGCCTCGGCCCGGCGCCCGCCAGCGCCTCGCGCAGCGTCCTGCCGGCGGGCAGAGCCCCGGGCTCCGGCAGCAGGCCGCGGCGCCGCAGCTCCGGCGACACCATCGTGCTGAACCGCTCCAGGTCCGCCGGCCGCACGGCCGCCGAGATGTTGAAGCCGTCCACGCCGCCCTCCTCGCGCCAGCGCTCGAGCTCGTCCGCCACGGTGCCGGGGGCCCCGGCGATGACGGGCCCGCGGCCGCCGATGGCCACGAACTCGGCCAGGTCCCGCACCGTCCAGGTCCGGTCCGGGGACAGCGAGGTGAACGCCGCGAGCGCGGACTGGTTGGCTTCGGTGGCCACGTACTCGAGCGGAGCGTCGGGGTCCGCCCCGGCCAGGTCGACGCCGGTCCAGCCGCCGAACAGGGACAGCGCTCCCTCGATGTCCACGTGCCGGCGGTATCCGTCGAGCCTGGCGTGGGCCTCGTCGTCGGTCTCGGCGACCACCACGGTGGCCATGGCGAAGGTCTTCACGGCGTCCTCGGCCCGTCCCTGCGCGGCCAGTTCGGCCCGGACGCCGTCGGTCCACCGGCGCACGAGCTGCGGGGTGTTGCCGATGAAGAAGATGGCCTCGGCGTGGTCCACGGCGAACTGCTGTCCGCGCTTCGAGGCGCCGGCCTGGAACAGGAACGGGGTGCCCTGGGGTCCGGGGTGGGTCAGCGCCTGGCCGGGCACGGAGAACCAGGTGCCCTCGTGGCCGATGGGATGCACGAGCTCCGGGTCCACGAAGACCCCGGCGCCGGCGTCGGCCTTCACCGCCCCGGGCTCGAAGGAGCCCTCGAGGAGCTTGTACATGACCTCCATGTACTCGTCGGCGCGGTCGTAGCGCTCGTCGTGCGGGATCTGCCGGTCCATGCCCAGGTTGCGGGCGGCGGAGTCCTGGTAGGAGGTCACCACGTTCCACGCCACCCGGCCGCGGGTGAAGTGGTCGAGGGTCGCGAAGGTGCGGGCCAGCAGGTAGGGGGCTTCGTAGGTGACCGAGGCGGTCACCCCGAAGCCGAGCTGCTCGGTGGCCGCGGCCATCGCCGGCACCGCGACGAGCGGGTCGAGCACCGGGTACTGCACTCCCCCGCGGGCCGTGGCCTCTGCCCCGCCGCCGTACACGTCGTAGACGCCGGGGACGTCCGCCAGGAACAGCGCGGTGAAGCCGCCCTCCTCGAGGGTGCGGGCCAGCGACGTCCAGTACTCGAGCGTGTCGAAGCCGGCGACCCCGGCCTCCGGGTGGCGCCACAGTCCCGGTGACTGGTGCACGGGCACCATCATGTCGAAGGCGTTCAGCAGCAGGGGGCGGCTCATACGGTGGTCCTCTCGGGGGTGGGCTGGGTGGCGCTCGCGGCGGCGGGAGTCGCGAGGACCGGGGCGGCCGCGGTCCGGCCGGCGTGCAGATCGGTGAGTTCGGTGCCGCGCCGGTCCCGGGCGGGATCCTTCGCGGCCAGGGCGGCGACGACGGAGAGCACGGCCAGCACGGAGAGGTAGCCGGCGATCAGCCACGGGGTGTCCCCGCCGGCGGCGAAGAGCAGGGCGGCGATCATCGGCATCAGCCCGCCGCCCAGGACGGTGCCGACCTGGTAGCCGAAGCTCACGCCCGAGTACCGCACGTGCACGGGGAACTGCTCGGCGAACCAGGCCGCCTGCGGTCCGTAGACCGCGTCGTGGACGAGGTTGATGCCGAGGATGACCACGAGCGGCAGCAGGGCGAGCGGGCCGGCCTCGAGGAAGGCGAACAGCACCCAGCCGAAGACGCCGATCGCCGCGTAGGCGGTCACCGAGACGACCTTCCGGCCCACCCGGTCGGACAGCCAGGCCCAGAACGGGGTGGAGAACAGGCCGATGGCCGAGGCGATCATCACCGCGGTCACGCCCGCGGCGCTGTCCCCGCGCACGTCCCGCAGGTAGGTCAGCATGTAGACCGTCACCAGGTAGTAGACGGCGTTCTGGGCCAGGCGCAGGCCGATCGTCACCAGCACCGGGCGGCGGTGGTGGACCAGCAGCTCCCGCAGGGGAGCCTTGGCCACGTTCCCCGAGGCCCGGTGCTCCAGGAACTCCGGGGCGTCGGCCACCCCGAGGCGGATCCACAGGCCCACCGCCACGAGCAGGGCCGAGAGCAGGAAGGGGATGCGCCAGCCGTAGGCGGCGAACTGCTCCTCGCTCATGACGTTCTGCACGATGAAGAACGCGCCGGTGGCCAGCAGCATGCCGGCGGAGGAGCCGATCTGGGTGAAGGACCCGAAGAACCCGCGGTGGCGGGCCGGTGAGTGCTCCACGCTCAGCAGCGCGGAGCCGCCCCACTCGGCACCGGCGGACAGGCCCTGGAGGATGCGCAGGACCACGAGGCCGACGACGGCCCACCAGCCGATCACCTCATAGGTGGGCAGCAGGCCGATCAGGGTGGAGGCCACGCCCATGAGCAGCAGCGAGGCCACCAGCAGGGCCTTGCGGCCGATCCGGTCCCCCAGGTGCCCGGCGATGATCCCGCCCAAGGGTCGGGCGATCACCCCGACCGCGAGCGTGGCGAAGGACGCCACGATGCCGCCGAGCTCGGTGGCCATGGGGAAGAACTGGACGTTGAAGACGAGTGCGGCGGCGGTGCCGTAGAGGTAGAAGTCGTACCACTCGATGGTGGTCCCGGCGAAGGCCGAGGCCAGGACGCGCTTCTTGCCGTGGACGATGCTGCTGCGGCCCGGGGCGGCCGTGGTCGTGGTGCTCATGCGTCAGGCTCCTGGGGTTCGGTCGGCGTCGGCCGTGACATCGGTCGTGGCGCCGGTCTTCGCGTCGCCGATGGCGTTCAGGCCCTCCGGCAGGGTGCCGTTGATGAGGTAGTCGCCGAGGGCTCGGGCGCGGAAGGCGATCGGGTTGTGGGTGGCCACGGTCTGGGCGTTGCGCCAGTGCCGGTCCAGGCCCTTGGCCGTGGACGTGGCGGAGGCGCCCACGGTGAGGAACAGGTCCTGGGCCGCGCCGAGCGCCAGCTCCGGCACGGTGACCTGGGCGTGCTCCACGGCGATCTCGGACTCGTGCAGCGCCGCCGGGAGGGCCCCGGTGAAGTCCGGCCGGTCGGCGCCGGCCGCTGCGGCGGCGGCGATCCCGGCGTCCAGGGTGCGGGCGGCGTGCAGGACGGTGGCCTCGGCGGCGAAGGCCTTGGCGGAGATCCGCCCGGTGGCCTCCTGGATCAGCGGGTCGTCGCGGAACGGCAGGCCGAGCCCGGTGTTGAAGGTCCGCCGGCGTCCGGCGATGGTCTCCACCGCGTCCCTCCGGGCCGCCCGCGCGATGCCGGCCAGCACGGCCAGCAGCACGAGCTGGAAGAAGGCGGCCTCGTGGACGGCCTCCGCGCTGCCGGCGGTGCGGTCCAGCACGGCGTCCTCCGGGACACGCACCCGGTCGAAGACCGCGGTGCCGGTGCCGGTGAGCTTCTGCCCGAAGCCGTCCCAGTCGTCCTCGAGCGTCACACCCTCGGCGTCCGTGGCGACGACGGCGAAGCGCCGCCCGTCGCGGCCGTCCAGGGCGGCCGAGACGCGGGTGTAGTCGCAGAAGACGGAGCCGGTGGCGTAGAACTTCCGGCCGGTGAGCTCCCAGCCCTCGGCGGTCCGGCTCAGCACGGTGTTCAGGGTGCCCAGCGCGTTGCCGCCCTTCTCCGTGGAGGCGTTGCCGACGGTGGCTCCGGCCAGCACCCGCGGGTACCAGACCTCCTGGAACTCGCGGGGCAGGAAGCGCAGGGACTCCACGAAGCCGTGGTGGGAGCGGTAGAGGTGGGCGATGTTGGAGTCGGCCTCGGCCAGGTCGACCAGCAGCCGGGTGAAGTCCTCGAGGCTGACCCCGGGGCCGCCGTGGGCCGCCGGGACGCGCAGGGCACCGAACCCGGCCCGGTCCAGCCGGCCGACCTCCGCGTAGGGCAGCGCGCGCCGGAGGTCCCGGTCCAGGGCGCCGGCGGCGATCTCCGCGAACAGCGGCCGGAAGTGCTCCCGCAGCCCGGCGTAGTCCCCGGGCAGGCCGGCGGGGAGGTCCGTGCCGGCGCGGGGATGGGCGGTGGTCTCCTCGACCGTGCTCGGGGTCATGCGGTGGTCCTCTCGGTCGCACCGAGGATTGCCGGTCGGCCAGTCGCGCCGGGGGCGGGCCCGGTGGCGTCAGCGCCGGAGGCTGACGTCACGGGCCGACTGCAGATCCGGGATCTCCATCGGTTCTGGCATTAGCACCCTGACCCCGGAGGAGGGCGGGTTGCTGCGGCGTCGTCGAGCCAGATCTCTCAGCCGCTCTGAATGGGGCGCTTGCCATGGCATCAGACCGCCCGGTCCGGGACCAACCGGATGACGGGCGCACGTCATGGAATGTCACGACGGCGTCACAGAAGGTCACGTCCTCCGCGGTGGTGTAGCGGTGTGCCGCAGGAGACCGGATCAGTAGACCGGCTGGCCCGGGTCCACCTGCGCCACCCAGGCGAGCACCCCGCCCTCGAGGTGTCGGACCCGCTCCTCCCGCCCGGCGTAGAAGGACCGCAGCGCGGCGAGCGCGGTCGCGGAGCGGGCCCCGGCCTTGCAGTGCAGCACGAGGTCAGCGCCGCGGGCCTCCGGCGGCAGGGCGTCCGCGCCGCGGTCCAGGATCTCCTGCAGCGGGACGGGCACGGCGCCGTCGATGGCCACGAGCTCCCGCTCCCAGTCCTCGCGCACGTCCACCAGGGCGAAGGACGCCTCCCCGCGCTCCCGGCGCTCGAGCAGCCGGGCCAGCTCGGCCGCCCCGACGGTCTCGGAGGGGTCCGCGCCGGGCAGCGCGCAGACCGCGGCGGGCCGGGCCACCGCGGTGACCGGGGCGGCGTCGGGATCCGGGGTGAGCCGCATCTCGCGCCAGGTCATCGCCAGCGCGTCGTGCAGCAGCACCCGCCCGAGCAGGGGCTCCCCGGTGCCGGTGACGAGCTTGACGGCCTCGGTGACCATGACCGCGCCGACGGTGGCGGGGAGCATGCCGAAGACCCCGCCCTCGGCGCAGCTGGGCACCTCGCCGTCCGGCGGGGCCTCGGGGTAGAGGTCCCGGTAGGTGGGCCCGTGCCCGGCCCAGAAGACGCTGACCTGCCCCTCGAAGCGCAGGATGGAGCCCCACACGCAAGGCGTGCCGGTCAGGGCGGCGGCGTCGCTGACCACGTAGCGGGTCGCGAAGTTGTCGGCGCCGTCCAGGACCAGGTCGTACCCGCCGAGGATGTCCACGGCGTTGTCCGCGTCCAGCCGGACGGGGTGGGTGCGGACCTCCACCAGCGGGTTGAGCGCGGTGACGGCCTCGGCGGCGGAGACGGACTTGGGGCGGCCGACGTCGGCGGTCGTGTGCACCACCTGGCGCTGCAGGTTGGAGACCGCCACCACGTCGTCGTCGACGATCCCGAGGGTCCCGACCCCCGCCGCGGCGAGGTACTGCAGGGCCGGGGACCCGAGCCCCCCGGCGCCGACGACGAGCACGCGGGCGTTCCGCAGCCGCCGCTGGCCGCGGGTCCCGATCCCGGGCAGGGTCAGGTGCCGGGCGTAGCGCTCGAGCTCCTCGCGGGTCAGTTCGGGGCCGGGCTCCACGAGCGGGGGCAGCGGGCTCACGGCCGCTCCCCCACGGGCGCCCAGTCCCCGCGCGGCACGTCCGCCGGGCCGACTGAGGAGCCGGCGGACGACCCGTCGGCCCGCCCGGCACCGGCGGCGTCCGTGTCGATCCGCCCGGCCATCGACGAGGACGCCTGGGCGTGGCGGCGGGCCGGGATGCGCCCGGCACCGGCGGCGAGCCGGCCGGCGAGCACGGCGTGGCGCATCGCGGTGGCCATCGCCACCGGGTCCTGGGCGCGGGTGACGGCGCTGGCCAGCAGCACGGCGTCGCAGCCCAGCTCCATGGCCAGGGCGGCCTCGGAGGCGGTGCCGATCCCGGCGTCGAGCACCACGGGGACGGACGCCCGGGAGGCGATGAGCTCGATGTTGTGCGGATTGAGGATGCCCAGCCCGGTGCCGATGGGGGCGCCCAGGGGCATCACCGCGGCCGCGCCCAGGTCCTCGAGCCGGCGGGCGAGGGCCGGGTCGTCGGAGGTGTAGGCGAAGACCTTGAAGCCGCGGGCCACGAGCTGCTCGGTGGCGTCGAGGAGCTCCACCACGTCGGGCAGCAGCGTGTCCTCGTCCGCGATGACCTCGAGCTTGACCCAGTCGGTCTCGAGGGCCTCCCGGCCGAGCTCGGCGGTCAGCAGCGCGTCCCGGGCGGTGTAGCACCCGGCGGTGTTGGGCAGGATCCGGATGTCGTTGCGCTCGAGCAGCGCGAAGAGGGAGTCGCCCTGGCCGGGGGCGTAGCGGCGCAGGGCCACGGTGGTCAGCTCGGTGCCGGAGGCCAGCAGCGCCTGCTCCAGGGTGTGCAGCGAGCTCAGGCCGCCGGTGCCCATGATCAGCCGGGAGCTCAGCTCGATGCCGTCGAGCACGAGGGGGTCGGGGTGCGGGGCGGTCACGTCAGCCTCCCTGGACGGCGGTGATGATCTCGATGGACTGGCCCTCCGCCACGGGGGTCCGCCGCCAGCGGCTGCGGGGTACGACCGCGGCGTCCACGGCCACGGCCACGCCGAGGCGCCCGCCGTCCAGCGGGGCGCCGTCGGGGCCCAGGGGGCGGCCGACGGTCTCGGCGACGAGGTCGACGACGGTCGCCTCCGCCGCCACGCGGTGCGGGCGGCCGTTGAGGGTGATGGCGGTCATCGGGTGCTCCTGCTCCGGGGCCCGGGCCCGGCGGCGGCCGGCGCGGGATCCCCTCGACGGGCCTCGACGGGGCGGTCGAAGCGGTGCGGGTCGGTGGCGGCGAGGTGCTCGGCGTCGGCGGCCGGATCGGCTCCGGTCCCGCCGGCCACCAGCTGCGCGGCGAGCCGGGCGGCCAGCGGGGCGAGCAGGACGCCGTGGCGGAAGTAGCCGGTGGAGACCACGAGCCCCGGCACCGGCGAGCCGTCCGGGTCGCGGACCCGGCCGAAGTACGGGATGTCGTCCGGGGTGCCGGGCCGGGCGCGGGCCAGCACCTCGACCAACTCGAGGTCGGCGACGCCGGGCACGAGCGCCTGGGCGTCGCGCAGCAGCCGGAACACGCCGCCGGCGCTGGGACCGGTCAGGTCGTCCTCGCGGGAGGTCGCCCCGATCACCACGGTCCCGTCGGCGCGGGGCACCAGGTAGACGGGCACCCCGTGCACCAGGCCGCGGACCGTGCGCTCGAGCAGCTCCGGCGCCCCGGCGGGGACCCGGGCGCGCAGGATGTCCCCGTGCACCGGCCGCAGCGGCGGGTGCCAGTCCTCCGGCAGCCCTTCGAGCTCGCCGAGCCCGGCGCCGGGGGCGAGGACCGTCCAGGTCGCGGAGACCATCCCGCCGCCGGCCAGGCGGACGCCGGTCGCCGCGCCCTCGGCGTTGCGGCGCAGCCCCGTGGCGAGGTCGTGGACGAGCCGGGCCGGTCCGCCGTCGCGCGCGGCCGGGAGCCCGGCGGGCTCCGGGAGGTCCGGGAGCTCCGGGGCGACGAGGGCCGCGAGCAGCCCGGCCACGAGGCGGCGCGGGTCCACCTGGTGGTCGTCGGGGATCCGGAACGCGGCGGACAGCCGCGGGCTCAGGGCCGGCTCGAGGGTGCGGGCGGCGCGCAGGGTCAGCGCCTCCACCGTCATGCCGTGGCGGCCCTGCAGCGCGCGGAGGTCCGTCAGGGCCTGCCGGTCGGCGGCGTCCACGCCGCACACGAGGGTCTCGGTGGCCCGGTGGCCCACCGTCCCGCCGGCGGCCTGCTCGAGGGCGGCCACGAACGCCGGGTACTCGGCGGCCGAGGCGGTCATGAGGGGGTACAGGGGCTCCTGCTGGTACTGGACCTCGCTCACCGGGGCGAGCATCCCGGCCGCGGCGCGGCTGGCGCCGGAGCCCGGCTCGGGGTCCACCACGACCACCGAGCGGCCGCGGCGGCGCAGCTCCCAGGCGGTGGCCAGGCCGATCACCCCGGCGCCGACGACGGCGACGTCGGCGCGGACGTGCTCGGGCCGGTCGACCAGCGGGTGGGGCGCGGTCGTGGGGGCGGGGTGCGCGGCAGTCACAGGGAACGTCCTTTCCTCCGGCGGCATGACCCGCATCAGGTGTGGCGGTCGGCGCTGGACGCCCTCTCAGCCCCCGGTGGGGCTCCCGCAGAACCGCTGACCTATCATCAGCGTGTGACCCAGCCTACCCGTGATGCCTCCGCCCCCGCCGAGTCCTCCCTGCGAGAGACCCGGACGGCCAGACTCCTCGCCGCCCGGCTGTACGTGTGCACGGACGCCCGCCGGGACCGGGGCGACCTCGAGGACTTCCTGCACGCCGTCTGTGCCGGCGGCGCTGACGTCGTCCAGTTGCGGGACAAGAGCATCGACGCGGACGAGGAGATCGCCGCGCTGGAGCTGCTGGGCCGGGTGGCCGCCGAGTACGACACCCTGTTCGCGGTCAACGACCGCGCCGACATCGCCGCGCTCGTGGGCGCCGACGTCTTCCACGTGGGCCAGCACGACCTCAGCCCCGCCCAGGCCCGGCGGCTCCTGGGCCCCGACGTGCTGATCGGGCGCTCCACCCACGACCTCGGACAGGCCACGGCGGCGCTCGCGGACCCGGACGTCGACTACTTCTGCACCGGCCCCGTCTGGGCCACGCCCACCAAGCCGGGGCGCCCGGCCACCGGGCTGGAGTTCGTCCGCGCGGTCGCCGAGCTGACGGAGGCCCGGCTGGACGCGGACCCGGAGGTCCTGCCCGTGCCGTGGTTCGCCATCGGCGGCATCGACGAGCCGCGGCTCCCGCAGGTGCTGGAGGCCGGGGCGCGCGGCGTCGTCGTCGTCCGCGCCGTCACCGAGGCCCCCGATCCCCGCACCGCCGCCGGGCAGCTGCGCGGCCTGCTCCCCGCCTGAGCCCGGGGCGGTCCCCCGCCCGCCTCACCGTCGGCTCCCCGCCGCCGTCCAGCACGTTCTGAGAGCATGGACGCAGGACGACGACGGAGAGGTGGCCCATGGACCCCGAGCTCGACCCCCAGGTGCGGCACGCGGTGGAGCGCCCCGCGGAGACCGCCCGCGGCCCGGAGGACGCGCAGCTGCGCGTCCGGCTGGCCGGTGAGCCCGCCCGCCGCGCCCTCGGCACGCACTGGGAGCAGGGCCTCCCGGAGGACGCCGCCCCGAGCGACGACCGGCTCGCCGCCGCCGTGCTGCTCGCCACCCTCTTCGGCGACACCTTCTGGCTGGAGCGCGCCGCCCGGCTGCCCAGCGACGTGCCGGGGTGCCCGTCCGCGCCGCCGAGCGGGCTGCTGGAGCTGACCCGGGTGCCGGGCGCCCGGGCCGCCCTGGCCGCCGTGCTCGAGCGCCCGCTGCTGACCGGGCTCCTGGAGTGGGGCACCAACCCCCTGCCGGAGCAGCCCCCGCTGGCCGTGGCCCGGGCCGCCCGGGACCTGGGCGTCCCCGACGACGGGCGCGTCTACAAGGTGGTGCGCCGCCGCGCCGAGCGCTTCCTGGCGCGGGAGCACGACGGGTCCGAGCCGCTCGAGCAGTTCGTGACCCTGCTCAACGAGGCGGAGCGGGGCCACCGCGAGGACGGGCCCGTGCTCTCGGGCGAGACCCTGCCGCCGGCGGCTCCCCCGGCGCCGGGTCCGACCGCGGGATCCTCCTCCACGGCCGGCCCGGCCGCGGACGGTGACGTCCGCCCGGGAACACCCCCGCCCGGCGCCCCTCCGGCGGGCTCGCCCGAGAACCCCCAGTGGGGGGTGAGCCCCGCGAGCCCGGCCCCGCCGCCGCCCGGGCAGTTCCCGGGCCAGCACCCCGGACCCGGGGCACCCGGCCCGGGCGGTCCGGGATACGGCACCCCCGGGTACGGTCCCGGGGACCAGCAGCCCGGAGCACCGGGCGCCGGTGCCCAGGGCGCCTCCGGGCCGGTGTTCGGGCCCGGCCCCGGCGGGTGGCCGCCGCGCCCGGCAGAGCCCGAGGAGGACGACTCCGACAACCTCAAGGCGTGGGGATTCGTCTTCCTGGGCATCCTGGCGGTGATCGCCGCCCTGATCTTCATCCTCTGAGCCCACCGCACCATCATTTACTTGCACCGGAAAGCTTCTGAGGCTATTCTTGGGGACATATCAACCAATGCGCCGCCCCTGCCGACGGAGAACCCCGCGATGCCGATCTTTCCCCAGAACCCCGCTCCCCAGAGCCTGACGAAGCGCCCCGCCGAGGACCTGCTGTCCGCGGACACCCGGATGGGCGCGGTGGAGCTGCTGGTCTCCGACCTGGACACGATGGTCGCCTACTACTCGGACGCCGTCACCCTCGACGTGCTCGCCCACGCCGGGGACACCGCGGTCCTGGGCCGGGACGGCCGGACGGTCGTGCGGCTGCGCCAGGTCAAGGAGCTCCCGCCGGCCCGCCGCGGGCAGGCCGGCCTGTTCCACACCGCGGTGGTCTTCGACGACGAGCCGGCCCTGGCCGCGGCGCTCGCGTCCGTGGCGACCGTGGCGCCCCGCTCCTTCACCGGCAGCGCCGACCACCTCTACAGTCAGGCCTTCTACTTCGACGACCCCGAGGGCAACGGGGTGGAGCTCTACACGGACCGCCCCCGCGACACGTGGCGGCGAGAGCCCACCGGCCTGCTGACCCTGGCCTCCAACCCGCTGGACCCGAACGGGTTCCTCCAGGAGCACCTGGCCGAGCAGGGCGGGCGGCCCCCGGCGCCGCCGGCCACCCTGGGCCACGTGCACCTGCAGGTGGGTGACATCCCGCTGGGCCGGCAGTTCTACGTGGACGTGCTGGGCTTCGAAGTGATGAGCGACATCGGCTCCGCCCTGTTCATCGCCGCCGGCGGCTACCACCACCACATCGCGCTCAACACCTGGCAGAGCGCCGGGGCCGGCCCGCGGGCGGCCTCGCTGGGGCTGGGCCAGGTCAACATCGACCTGCCGGACGCCGACGACGTCGCGGCCCTGGCGTCCCGGCTCGCGGACCACCGGATCCCCACCCGGCACGACGGCGCCGTGCTGCGCTTCGAGGACCCCTGGAACACCCTGATCCAGGTGGGCGTCGCGGCGTAGCCCCGGCCGGGCGCCGCGTCCGCACCCACTCGCCGGCGGCGCCGTGCTCGACGCCCGCGGGTGCTCGCCGGCACCCCGGCCCGCCGGTAGGTTGGGCCTCGTGCCCGGGGTGCCCGGGCACGGAGGGCGTGCGGCGACACGGCGGCCGCCCGGTCCGAGAGCGAGGAGCAGGGCATGGGTGAGAAGGACGACAGCACCGGCAAGGACTTCGACGAGGCCGTCAACATGACCGCAAAGCAGCTGTCGACGTGGCTGGACACCGACGAGTCCACCTCGGTGGGCCAGGACGACGGCGGGGAGTCGGTGGGCCACCGCTCCGGGCGCCGGATCGTGGAGATCCTGCAGAAGCCGAAGGGCGAGCGCACCGAGGCCGACCACGAGCACATGCGCAAGGTGGTCGGCTACGTCCACCGCCACCTGGCCCAGCGCCCCGACGGGGACGTGCGCGAGACCCGGTGGCGCTACTCCCTGATGAACTGGGGCCACGACCCCCTGAAGGACTGAGCCGGAGGGCCCGCCCGGCGCCGCCGGGCGGGCCGGGCAGATATTGCAGTTGTGCAAAACTTGCAGAAGTGCAAAAATTTGGGCATGAATGCCGACCTCCCTCCCACCCTGCGCGCCCGCAAGAAGGCCGAGACCTGGTCCGCGATCCACGAGGCGGCCGCCGCCCTCGCGGTGCGGCACGGGGTCGAGGGCACCACGGTGGAGGCCGTGGCCGCGGCGGCCGGCGTCTCCCCGCGGACCTTCTTCAACTACTTCCCCGCCAAGGAGGACGCCGTCCTGGGCATGCGGGCCCCCTCGCTGGACCCCGAGCTGCTGGACGGCTTCTCCCTCGAGCACGACCTGCTGGGCCAGGTCTCGCGCCTGCTGCTGGCCGTCTCCCGCAGCGCCTACGCGGGACGGGACGCCGAGCGGCGCCGGAGGCTGCTGCAGGACCACCCGAGCCTGGGCCGCCGCCGGCACGAGCTGATGCTCGAGGCCGAGGCCCTGGTGCGCCACACCCTCGCGGAGCTGCTGGCCCGGGACCCCGCGTGGTCGGCCGGGATCGGGGAGCACCGCGTGGACGAGGTCGCCCGGATGCTGGTCCTGCTCGGCGGCGTCCCGCTGCGCTTCGCCATCACCGCCGATAGCTACTCCCCGGCGCACGGCCTGCCGACCGAGGACCATGAGTCGGCGCTCTCCCTCCTCCACCGTCTCCAGGAGAAGCTCTCATGACCCGCACTCCCGCCCACCGCGCCGAACCGGGCTCCGGCTCCCGGCACCTCGCGCTGCTCTTCGTCGGCCTGATGCTCTCCATGCTGCTGGCCGCGCTGAACCAGACCGTCCTCAGCACGGCGCTGCCCACGATCGTGGGCGAGCTCAACGGGGTCGACGAGATGCTGTGGGTGATCACGGCCTACATCCTGGCCTCGACGATCATGATGCCCGTGTACGGCAAGCTCGGGGACCTGATGGGCCGCAAGCCCCTGCTCCTGGGCGCGATCCTGGTGTTCATGGCCGGCTCCGTGGTCGGCGCGCTCGCCGGCACCATCGAGGTCCTCATCGCGGCCCGCGCGATCCAGGGTCTCGGCGGCGGCGGGCTGATCATCCTCTCCCAGGCCGCCATCGCCGACGTGGTCCCGGCCCGGGAGCGCGGCAAGTACATGGGCGTCATGGGCGGGGTGTTCGCGGTGTCCTCGGTGGCCGGCCCGCTGCTCGGCGGGTTCTTCACCGAGGGCCCCGGCTGGCGCTGGGTCTTCTGGATCAACATCCCGCTCGGCCTGCTCGCGCTTGCCGGGGCCGTCCTGTTCCTCAAGCTGCCCCGGCACAGCGGCCGGCCGCGCCTGGACATCGGCGGCATGGTGCTGCTGGCCGTGGCCACGACCTGCCTGGTCCTGTTCGCCACCTGGGGCGGCGGCAAGTACGCCTGGACCGACCCCGTGATCCTCGGGCTGATCGCCGGGACGCTCGTGGCCGCCGCGGCGTTCGTGGCCGTGGAGCGGCGCACCGCCGAGCCCATCATCCCGATGCACCTGTTCCGCAAGCGCAACTTCGTCCTCACCACCCTCGCCGGTCTGCTCACCGGCGTGGCGATGTTCGGGGCCCTCGGCTACCTGCCCACCTACCTGCAGATGGTCTTCGGCGTCGACGCCACCCGGTCCGGGCTGCTGATGGTGCCGATGATGGGCACGATGCTCGTCACCTCGGTGCTCGCCGGTCAGGCCGTGAGCCGGACCGGGCGCTACAAGTGGCTGCCGGTGGCCGGCAGCGTGATCGTGGCCGCGGCCATGGGGCTGCTCGCCACCCTGACCTCCGAGCAGGGGGTGTGGCACGTGTGCCTCTACATCGCGGTCCTCGGCCTGGGTCTGGGCCTGTCCATGCAGGTGCTCGTGCTGATCGTGCAGAACACCTTCCCCCTGCGCCAGGTCGGCACGGCCACCGCGGCGAACAACTTCTTCCGCCAGATCGGCGCCACCCTCGGCTCGGGAGTGGTCGGCAGCGTCTTCGCGAGCCGGCTGGCCGAGCTGATGGCCGAGCGCGTCCCGGCGGCCGCGCTCGAGGGCGGCGCCGGCGGGGCCATTTTCGCTCACCTTTTCCCGACGCGGTCNGCCGACGACACCAAAATGGATTCGAAAACACCCCCGCCGTGGTCGCGTCCCTGCCGCAGGCGCTGCAGGACCCGATCGTGACCTCCTACAACGACGCCCTGACGCCCATCTACCTGTGGATCATGCCCCTGGGCCTGCTGGCGGCCGCCGTGCTGTGCTTCGTCGCCGAGGAGCCGCTGGCCACCACGATCGAGCAGGACGTCGAGCCGGAGGCCCTCGCCGAGGGCCGCTTCGTGGTCACCGCCGACGAGCCCGCCGCGCCGCGCGTCGACGACGAGGACCGGGACGCCGACGACGACGCGCGGGACGCCCGCGATCCGCGCGAGGACCCGGCCGCTCTCGAGCCGGCCGCCGCGGCGCGCTAGCCGGGACGCGGAGCGCTCCGTAGGCTGAGGACGGCGCACGGCCGGCGGCCCCGGGGCGCACGCGCACCGGACCGGACGAGCTCCGGAACCGACGAGCAGAGGAGCAGCGGATGAGCCTGAACAAGGGCACCAGGGTCACGTGGAACACCCCGCAGGGCAGGACCGAGGGGAAGGTCGTCGAGAAGAAGACCGAGGACTTCGAGCTCGACGGACGCACGTACCGCGCGAGCACGGACGATCCGCACTACATCGTGGAGTCCGACAGCTCCGGGGCCCGCGCGACCCACAAGGCGGACGCCCTCACCGAGGCCTAGCCGGAGACCTGCCCCGCCGCGGGCCCGAGGACGGGCGCGGCGGCAGTCGGGCGGGACGCGGCGTTCAGCCGCGGACGCCGGGAGTGCCCCAGACGAACGGGCCGAAGGACGGGCCGGCCGGTTCGAGGTACTCGACGTCGGACGCCGGGACCAGGGCGCCCGGGCTGTACCCGTCAGCCTCGCAGCGCACCAGGACGACCATGCCCAGCTCGACCGGGTCGTAGGGCGCGCACAGCACCATCTCGCCCGCCCGCAGGTTCAGCCCCGCGCGGTCGGTGCGCATCCGGTAGCGCGCCACGTGGGAGACGGTGATGGACGAGATCGGGTCGACCACCGGACCCACGCCGATGCCGGGGAGGACGTCGAGGGGTCCCGTGTCGTCGGGAACAGGGGTCAGTTCGGAAAGGCTCATGGCGGGGATCTCCAGTCGTGCGAGCGCATCGGGAGCTGCAGAAGGTCCCGGTGCCGGGCGGGTGTGCTCGACCACGCTGTCCCTTCCCATGATAGAGAGCCACGTCACACAGGGGAAGAGTCCTTCGCATCGGTCCACGGCCCGCCGGCCGCGGTGCACGAACTTGCAGACTCCGGCGCCCCGGGCGTCGCGGGGCGTCACAGAGTCACAGTCACCGAGCCCCCGACCCTCTTCTGACCTGGGCGGACAGACGGCACAGCCGAGTGTGACGCACGGAACGCCCCGCGGTCTGCGGTGCGGCCCCGCCGCGCGCCTACATTCACTGACATGAGCTACGAGGGGTCGATGCCGTGATCACGATCAACATGAACAACGCCGCGCTCTGCCGGCTGGAGCAGCAGGACCGGGGGCGGCCCGGTGCGTTGCCGGAACGGCGGTCCACCGCCGCGGGCACCGGCCCGCGGGACGCCCGGGAGACCGCCCGGCGGCCCGATGAGGCTCCCCCGATGCCGGAGCACACCAGGGGCTGATGCCCCGATCCGGCTCAGCGGCTGCCGACGAGGCCGGACGCCCGCAGGGCGCCGAGGTGGGCCTGGCGGCCGGCGCCGACGATGCCGGCGGCGTTGCGCAGCTGCGCGGGGGCCACGCGGGCGCGCAGCCGCAGGTGCGGCAGGAACTCCTGGTGCCGTTCGCTGATGCCTCCGCCGAGGACGATGAGATCCGGGGAGATCAGGCGCTCGAGGTGGGACAGGTAGCGCTGGAGCCGGTCCGTGTAGGTCGGCCAGTCCAGGGCCTCCTCCATCCGGGCGGAGGCGCCGGCCCAGCCGTCCACGTCCCGGCCGTCCAGCCACACGTGGCCGAACTCGCTGTTGGGGATCAGCTCCCCGTCCAGGAACAGCGCCGAGCCGATCCCGGTGCCCAGCGTGATCACCAGCACCGTCCCGCTCGCGCCCCGGGCGGCGCCGAAGCGCACCTCGGCCAGCCCGGCGGCGTCGGCGTCGTTGAGCACCGCGACCTCGCGCCCCAGTCCGGCGGCGAGCAGCTCCCGGGCGTCCGTGCCGATCCAGGAGTCGTCGAGGTGGGCGGCGGAGCGGGCGATGCCGTGGTCGATGATCGCCGGGACGCCCACGCCGACCCCGGCCAGGGGCCCGCCCGGCCCGGGCGCGCGCTCCAGCTTCTCCAGGACCCCGCGCAGGACGGCCACCACCGCGGCCGGGGTGGCCGGCGCGGGCGTGGGCACCCGGCGCACCGGGCCCACGGTGGTGCCGCGGACCGGGTCCACCACCGCGTACTTGATGGTCGTTCCGCCGATGTCCACCCCGAGGCAGCGGGCGTCGTCGTCGCCCCCGGCGGAGACGGGCGGGACGGTCGGGGGCGTCCGGACGGACGGCAGGGCACAGGTCATCTCACGGTCCTGGATCGAGGCGGGGACGGCGCGCCCTCGAGCGGGCGGCGCCTGTTCGACTGTACAACCGGGCGGGGACGGCAATTATTCGCACCGGCCCCGCCACCCGTCCGGCGCCACCGTCCCGCCCCGGGCGTTCCCTAGAATCGAGGGGTCCCGGTCACCCCGGCGAGCGCCCGCGCCCCGCCCGGCGCCCCGGCGTCCCGCCGCCTTTCGAAGGACTTCCCCGCATGACCAGTCCCACCACCGCCGCGTGGCCCGTCCCGCCGAGGACCACCAACCGGGTGCTGCTCGCCTGCTGGCTCGCGATCCTGGCCGAGGGGTACGACGTCGGCGTGCTCGGCGCCGTGCTGCCCGCCCTCGCGGAGCACCGGGAGTGGGACCTCACCCCGCTGGAGCTCGGCGGCCTCGGCTCCTACGCCCTCGTCGGCATGCTCATCGGGGCCATGGTCATCGGCACGCTCTCGGACCGGATCGGCCGGCGGAGGATGCTGCTGGTCTCGATGGCCATCTTCACCACCATGCAGCTGGGCGCCGCGCTGGCCCCGACCCCGGAGGTCTTCGGGCTCTTCCGGCTGCTCGGCGGCCTGGGCATGGGCGGGATCATCCCGGTGGCCGCGGCCCTGACCATCGAGTACTCGGCACCGCGGCGCCGGTCCTTCAACTACGGCGTGATGTACTCCGGCTACTCCCTCGGCATCCTGGCCGCCGCGCTCGTGGCGATCGTCCTGCTGCCCACGCTGGGCTGGCGCTGGGTGGTCGGCGTCGGGTTCCTGCCCGTGGTCCTGCTGCCGCTGGTGGCCAGGCTGCTGCCCGAGTCCCTCGAGTACCTCATGGGCAAGGGCCGCCGCGAGGAGGCCGCCCGCCTGGCCGCGCGGCTGCACGTGACACCGTTCGTCGAGGGCGACTGGACGCCGGTGCGCTCCGAGGAGGCGAAGGCGCGATCCGTCGGCTGGAAGCAGTCCCTGGCGGCGATGTTCTCCGGCGGCTACCTGACCGCCACGGTGTTCTTCTGGGTCTCCCTGTTCTGCGGCATGGTCCTGGTCTACGGCCTCAACACGTGGCTGCCCTCGATCATGCGCTCGGCCGGCTACGAGCTCGGCCCGGCCCTGACGTTCCTGGTGGTCTTCAGCCTCGCCTCGGCCGCCGGCGGCATCGCCCTGGGCCGCGCCGCGGACGCCTACGGCAAGAAGCTGATCCTGGTGGTCTTCTACCTGCTGGGCGGGGCGGGGATCCTGCTGCTGATGTTCCCCAACAGCATCGTGGTCAACTACGTGTTCGTGGCCCTGGCCGGCATCGGCTCGATCTCCACCTCGCTCGTGCTCACCGGCTGGGTGGCCGAGTACTACCCCGCCCACTCCCGGGCCACCGCCACCGGCTGGGCCCTGTCCTTCGCCCGGATCGGCGCGATCTCGGGCCCGCTCATCGGCGGCTGGATCGGTTCGATGGCCCTGCCGTTCCAGTGGAACTTCATCGTCTTCGCCGCCGTGGCCCTGGTCGCCGCCGGGTCGGTGGCGCTGATCCCGCAGTTCCCGGGCCCGGCCGGTCCGGCCGCGCGGCGCGGGCGGTCGGGGCGCGCCGAGACGGCGCCGGCGGCACCGGGCGCCTGAGCCGAGCGGCCCGCCGGCCGGGCGCCCCGGCCCGGCCCCGGCCGCACCTCACCCGGCCGGGTCGGGTCCGTCCTGGCCGGGTGCCGGGCGGTCGGCCGGCGCCGGCGCCCTCCGGTCCTCGGCAGGCTCGTCCGCGTGCAGATGGGCGCGCTCGCCGTCGTGGTCGAGCACGGTGAGGATCTCCACCGGCCCGCCCTGCGCCACGATGGCGTGCGGGACCATCGTGGAGAACTGCGCCGCCTGACCGGCCTCGACCACCACGACCCGCTCGCCCAGATACAGACGGGCGGTCCCGGAGAGCACGGTGAACCAGTCCCGGCCCGGGTGCACCGCCAGCCGGTCCGGTGCGGGCGGCGGGCCCGGCAGGATGCGCATCTTGGCCACGGTCATCCCGTGCAGGGCCCGCTCGGAGGACAGCAACCACATGGTCAGCCCCGGCGTGCTGCTGGGCTGCGGGCGGATCACCACGTCCTCGTCCTCGGGGGACTCGACGAGCTGGTCGAGCGAGGTGTCGAGCGCCCGGGCGATGGGCACCAGCTGGTCGAGAGCGATCCTGCGGTGCCCGGTCTCGAGCCGGCTCAGCGTGGACGGGCTGAGGTGGCACCGGGCCGCGAGCGCGTCCAGGGACCAGCCGCGCGCCAGCCGGAGACCGCGGATACGGCGGCGAATCACGGCGTCCAGGTCGAGTTCTTGCGTCATGGGCAAGAGTGTATGCCTCAAAGGCATTTTGCGCCTACCGTGGAGGCATGACACCGCACGACTCCCCGCACCCGACGGCGGGGCACCACACCCACCCCGAGCAGCACGACGACGGACTGGCCGAGCTGCTCGAGCTGGACGCCGAGATCCTGGGCCCGCTGCTGGAGGAGGTGCTCGACTGGGTCGCCCAGCAGGTCCGCGGCGCGCCGGACACGGTCGCGGACATCGGCGCGGGGACCGGGCCCGGCAGCCGGCTCCTGGCCCGCCGCTTCCCGTCGGCGCAGATCGTCGCGATCGACCGGTCGGCACCGAGGCTCGAGCGGCTCCGCGCCGCGGCCGGCGCACCGGGCCCGTCCGAGCGGATCCGCACGGTGCAGGCCGATCTGGACACCGCCTGGCCCGAGGTCGGGGCGGTCGACCTCGCCTGGGCGGCCTCCTCGCTGCACGAGCTCGCCGCGCCGGACCGGCTGCTGCGGGAGCTCCATGCCGGGATGCGCCCCGGCGGGCTCCTGGCGGTCGTGGAGATGGACGCGCTGCCGCGGTTCCTGCCCGAGGACATCGGGATCGGCCGCCCGGGCCTGGAGCGCCGCTGCCACGAGGTCCTCGCCCGCGCGGACTGGAACGCTGTGCCCGACTGGGGACCTCGCCTGGAGGAGGCCGGCTTCCGGCCGGCGGGGCGGCGCCGGTTCGGCGTCGAGGCGCGGCCGGCCCCGCCCGGCACGGGGCGCTGGGCGGACCACTGGCTGCGCCGCGCCCTCCCGGTCCTCGCCGGCCGGCTGGCCGCCGGCGATCTGCTCGCCCTCGAGCACCTGCTCACCGAGGACTCCCCCGGCGCGGTCCTGCACCGGGAGGACCTGGTGCTGCGCGCCGGACGCATCGTCTGGGCGGCGCACCGGCCATGAACCACCAGCACGAGAGGACACGGACCATGAACAGCATTTCCGCGTACGACGTCGTCGTCGTCGGAGGCGGTGCGGCCGGCCTGAGCGCCGCCGTCGCCCTGGCGCGCTCCCTGCGCTCGGTGGTCGTGGTGGACGCGGGCGAACCCCGCAACGCCCCGGCCGGCGGCGCGCACAACCTGCTCGGCCGGGAGGGGGTCCCGCCGCTCGAGCTGCTGACCGCCGGCCGGCGGGAGGCGGAGCAGTACGGGGCGGAGATCCTCCGGGACCGCGCCGTCACCGCCCGGGCGGAGGAGGAGGGGTTCACGGTCGGTCTCGCCGGCGGCGGCGTGCTGCGCGCGCGGCGGCTGCTGCTCGCCACCGGACTGGTCGACGAGCTGCCCGACGTGCCCGGCGTGGCCGAGCTGTGGGGGCGGAGCGTGCTGCACTGCCCCTACTGCCACGGGTGGGAGGTCCGCGGCCGGCGCATCGGCGTGCTCGGCGCGGGACCCATGAGCATCCACCAGACGCTGCTGTTCCGGCAGCTCAGCGAGGACGTCACCTTCTTCCCGCACCGGATGCCCGATCCCGGCCCCGAGGCCTGGGAGCAGCTCTCCGCCCTCGGGATCCGGGTGGTCGAGGGGCCCGTGCAGCGGCTGCGCACCGACGGGGACGTGCTGCGCGCCGTGGTCCTCGACGACGGGCAGGAGGTCCCGGTGGACGCCCTGGTCGTGGCGCCCCGCTTCGCGGCCCGGGCCGAGCTGTACGAGCAGCTCGGCGGCACCCTGACCGACCACCCCGCGGGGGCGCTCATCGCCACGGGCCCGATGGGCAGCACCGGGATCCCCGGGGTGTGGGCGGCCGGCAACGCCGGCGACCTCTCGGCCATGGTCTCCTCCGCGGCGGGAGCGGGGGTCGGGGCGGCCGCCGCGATCAACGCGGACCTCGTGGCCGAGGAGGCGGCCGCCGCCGTGCGGGCCCGCGCGCAGGGCGCCGCGGCCGGGACGCCCCGCCGCGGCTGAGAGTCTCGGGGGCGGTCAGATCTGCACGGACCCCTGGACGTGCTCGAACACCAGGCTGGTCTGCGTGGCCGCCACCGCCTGGTTGGAGGACAGGTGCTCGAGGACGAACTGGCGGATGTGGTCGGTGTCCCGCGCCGTGACGTGGATCAGGAAGTCGTCCGAGCCCGCCAGGAAGAAGAACTGGGACACCTCCGGCACCGACTTCAGCCCCTCGCCGAACGCGGACATCAGGTGCCGGGCCCCCGGCCGCAGGCGCACGCTGATGAGGGCCTCGATGGTGCTCCCGAGCGCCCGGGGGTCCACCTCGACCGTGAAGCGGCGGATCACGCCCGAGCGCTGCAGACCCTTCATCCGGGCCAGACAGGTGGACGGGGCCACGCCGAGGGCCTCGCTGAGCGCCTGGTTGGTCATCCGGGAGTTCTCCCGCAGCAGCGCGAGCAGGCGCCGGTCGAGGTCGTCCAGCTCGGGGGCCGGGCGCAGATCCTGCGACGGGCGCCGCGTGTCGTGGCTCACATTGTCCATCATTCCGCCACTTCTCGGTCGA
Organism: Kocuria sp. UCD-OTCP; assembly: GCF_000349605.1. Classification (NCBI taxonomy): domain Bacteria; kingdom Bacillati; phylum Actinomycetota; class Actinomycetes; order Micrococcales; family Micrococcaceae; genus Kocuria; species Kocuria sp. UCD-OTCP. The sequence continues at coordinate 197,165 of NZ_AOSQ01000001.1, read as the reverse complement.
TTGCCGAAGGATCGGCGAAAAAGCCCACGGACACGGCCGCAAACCGTAGCTTGATTCCACCCAGTCTACGTTTCCTGCGGAAGAAGGACCCCGATGATCGTCTCCGTCCCCCGTGAAGTGAAGAACAACGAGCACCGCGTGGCCATCACCGCCTCCGGGGTCCACGAACTGGTCGCCCACGGCCACCGCGTTCTCGTGGAGGCCGGCGCCGGCACCGGCTCGGGCATCCCCGACGAGGACTACACCGCCGCCGGGGCCGAGCTCGTGGCCGACGCCGACGAGCTGTGGGCCCGCGCCGACCTGGTGCTGAAGGTCAAGGAGCCCGTGGCCTCCGAGTACCACCGGTTCCGGCGGGGCCTGGTGCTGTTCACCTACCTGCACCTGGCCGCCGAGCCCGAGCTCACCGCGGCGCTGCTGGAGTCCGGGGTGACCGCCATCGCCTACGAGACCGTCCAGACCGCCGACCGGCGGCTGCCCCTGCTGGCCCCCATGAGCGAGGTCGCCGGCCGGCTGTCCGTCCAGGCCGGGGCCGCCGCCCTGACCGCCCCCGCCGGGGGCAAGGGCGTGCTGTTGGGCGGGGTGCCGGGGGTGCGCCCGGCCAAGGTCACCGTGATCGGCGCCGGGGTGGCCGGCACCAACGCCGCGGCGATGGCTGTCGGCCTGGGCGCGGAGGTCACCGTCCTGGACGTGAACGTGGACCGCCTGCGCGAGCTCGACGACCGGTACGCCGGCCGGTTGCGCACGGTCGCCTCGAACAGGTTCGAGATCGAGCGCTCGGTGACCGAGGCGGACCTCGTCGTGGGCTCCGTGCTGATCCCCGGCGCCAAGGCCCCGAAGCTGGTCACCAACGAGATGGTCGGGCGGATGAAGCCGGGCAGCGTCCTGGTGGACATCGCCGTGGACCAGGGCGGGTGCTTCGAGGACAGCCGCCCCACCACCCACCAGGACCCGGTCTTCACGGTGCACGACACCGTCTTCTACTGCGTGGCGAACATGCCCGGCGCGGTGCCGAACACCTCGACCTACGCGCTGACCAACGTCACGCTGCGCTACGCCGTGGCCCTGGCCGACCAGGGTGTCACCGCGGCGCTGGCGGCCGACCCCGCCCTGGCCGCCGGGCTCAACACGATGGCCGGGCACGTGACGCACCGCTCGGTCGGCGAGGCCCACGGCCTGGAGGTCGTCGACCGGTCGGAGCTGCTGCCCGCCGCCTGAGCCGCACGCCCGCGCCGGGAGCGTGGGCCCGCAGGTCCTAGCATGGGCAGAGCGCAGCAGATCAGCATCCCGGCACGAGGAGCCCCATGCACCGCATCCCCGACGAGGTCGACACCCCGGACGTCCTGATCGACCGGGACGTGCTCGAGCGCAACATCGCGCGGATGGCCGCGGCCGTGCGCGAGCGGGGCCTGCTGCTGCGCCCGCACGCCAAGACGCACAAGGTCCCGGAGATCGCGGCGCTGCAGCTCGCCGCCGGCGCGGCCGGGCTGACCGTGGCCACGCTCGGGGAGGCCGAGGTCTTCGCCGCGCACGGGGCCGAGGACCTCTTCGTCGCGTACCCGCTGTGGGTCGGCCCGCGCCAGGCGGAGCGCCTGCGCCGGCTGAGCGCCGCGGCCCGGATCAGCGTGGGGGTGGACTCCGCCGAGGCCGCCGCCGTCATGGGCGAGCAGCTGGGGGACGCGGCGGGGGACGTGGCCGTGGTCGTGGAGATCGACAGCGGCCACCACCGCAGCGGGGTCCGCCCGGAGGCCGCCGCGGACGTCGCCCGGGCCGCGGCCCGGGCCGGGCTGCGCGTCGAGGGCGTCTTCACCTTCCCGGGCCACAGCTACGCCCCGGGCATGCCGGTCGAGGCGGCCGCGCAGGAGCAGCAGGCCCTGGACCGGGCGGCCGGGCAGCTGGCGGCCGCAGGCTTCGAGGTGCTGCGCCGCAGCGGCGGCTCCACGCCCAGTGCGCTGCTGACCGACAGCGCCACAGCCACGGAGGTGCGGCCGGGGGTCTACGTCTTCGGCGACGCCCAGCAGCTGGAGCTCGGCCGGTGCGCCCTCGAGGACATCGCCCTCACCGTGGCCGCGACCGTGGTCAGCCGGCACGAGGGCGGGAACGGGGTGCCGCGGCGGACCGTCCTGGACGCCGGCAGCAAGGTCCTCGGCAGCGACCGGCCCGCCTGGGCCACCGGCTGCGGGCGGTTGATGGACCACCCGGACGCCCGGATCACGGCCCTGTCCGAGCACCACGCCACCGTCGTCTGGCCCGAGGACGCCCCGCTGCCCGCCCTCGGCGAGCGCCTGCGCGTCATCCCCAACCACGTGTGCCTGACCATGAACCTCGTCGACGACGTGGCCGTGGTGCGCGAGGGCGCCCTGCTGGAGCGCTGGACCGTGGCCGCGCGGGGCCGCAACTCCTGACCCCGCGGCCCGCCGGGCGACCGCCGAACGATCCCGGGCACGGCGGATCGGCGCGAGGCTGCGGCGGAGCCGGCCCGGCGGCTCAGCGCGGGGGCGGCGGCGGAGCGGGCGCGCCCTTCGGCGGCGCGATCTTGGGGAACGAGCGGGCGGCCCCCGGGGCCGCCGCGTCCTCGGTCTCCGGGGCGCCCGCGGTCCCGGGCCAGGCGCGGCCGGCGGCCGGGTCCCAGTGGGCGTCGACCACCTTGCGCTGCACCACGATCGCCAGCACCAGCACCCCGAGCCCGATCAGGGAGATGACCACGATGCCGCCGACGGATCCGATCTTGGCGGCGGAGCCCACGGCGATCCCGAACCAGCCGAAGTCGGCGTCGCCGAAGGTGGTGTTCTCCTCCCCGAAGGCGCCCAGGACGGAGAGCAGGAACGCGGGCAGGAACGTGATGATCAGGCCGTTGACGAAGCCGCCGGCGAGGGCCCCGCGACGCCCTCCGGTCGCGTTGCCGTAGACGCCGGCCGCGCCGCCGGTGAAGAAGTGGGGCACCAGCCCCGGCAGGATCAGGGCGAGGCCGATGGCGGGGTTGAGCCAGACGGAGAGGACGAGCAGCCCGATCAGGCCTCCCACGAAGCTGGAGATGAAGCCCAGCAGCACGGCGTTCTGCGCGTAGGGGAAGACGATCGGGGCGTCGAGGGCCGGGATGGCGCCGGGGACGACCTTGGCGGCGATGCCCTGGAAGGCCGGGACGAGCTCGCCCAGGATGGTGCGCACGCCGAAGAGGATGACCGCCACGGCCACGCCGAACTGCAGGCCCTGGGTGATCGACATCATGATGTAGTTGCCGACCCCGGTGGCGCCGCCCTCGAACGCGGTGAAGGCCTCCTCGGTCCCGGCCCGGGCGAGGAAGAGCACGGCGAGGACCACGTACATCAGGGCCATGGACAGGGCGGTGGCCACCATGGAGTCGCGGAGGAAGCGCAGTCCCTCCGGCAGCTTCGTGTCCTCGGTGGACCGGCTCTTCTTCCCCACGACCTGGCCCACGGCGCCGGCGGCGATGTAGCCGGCGGTGCCGAAGTGCCCGATGGCGACGCTGTCGTCGCCGGTGATCCTGCGGGTCCACGGGTGGGCGAGCGCCGGGAGGGAGACCATGAGGATGCCGAGGAGCACGGCGCCCAGCACCACGGTCACCCAGCTGNCCGGCGGCGATGTAGCCGGCGGTGCCGAAGTGCCCGATGGCGACGCTGTCGTCGCCGGTGATCCTGCGGGTCCACGGGTGGGCGAGCGCCGGGAGGGAGACCATGAGGATGCCGAGGAGCACGGCGCCCAGCACCACGGTCACCCAGCTGCCGTACCCGGCGGTGGCGAGGATGATGGTCAGCATCGTGGCCATGAACAGCACGTGGTGGCCGGTGAGGAAGACGTAGCGCAGCGGGGTGAAGCGGGCGAGCAGCAGGCTCACGGCGAAGCCGAGGATCATCAGCCACGCGACCTGGGCCCCGTACTCGGCCTGGGCGATCCCGGCGATGGCCTCGTTGGTGGGGATCACGCCCTGAGCGCCGGTGGCGCCCAGGATCATGGCGCCCAGGGGTTCCAGGGAGGCGACGACGAGGGTGGCCCCGGCGCCGATCAGCAGGAAGCCGAGGGTCGCCTTGATGGCGCCGCCGATGATCTGGCCGGTGCTCTTGCGCAGGGCGGCCAGGCCCACGGCGGTGATGATGCCGATGAGGAACGCCGGGACGGCGAGGATCTCGCTGACCAGGAACTCGGGGATGCTGACGAGCCAGTTCACGGGAACACCTGCTTCTAGACGTCGTAGAGCTCACGCAGGGCGGCGTCGAGCTCGGTGGTGCTGGTGAAGTTCTCGATCACCTTCACGGGGACGCCGACGTCCCCGAGGGTGCGGGCGATCTCCCCGGAGGTGAGGATCAGGTCGGCCTCCTTGGCCTTGCCGCGGGCCGAGATGGTGTCGGTCGCCTCGACCGTGAGGTACTTGCCCCACCCCCAGTGGTCGAGCACCTGCTCCAGGGTGTTCTTGAGGAACAGGCTGGTGCCGAGACCGTTGCCGCAGACGGTGAGGATCTTGTTGCGACTGTCCGGGCCCGCCTCCGCCGCTGTCGTCGCCGCCGGCTCCGCGGCCGGCGCCTCGTCCGTCGTCGACGGTCTCCCGGACGGCGCCGGGGCCTCCTCCGTCAGCACGGCGAGCACCTCCTCCGGGGTCCTCGCCTCGTCCAGGGCGGTCCGGGTCCTCGGCGAGCCCAGCAGCGTGGCCAGCGTCCGCATGGCCTGGAGGTGCTCCTTCTGGTCCTTCGCGGAGAGGGCGACGACGAGGGTCACGGGGTCGTTCGCCGCGTGCCCGAACTCCACCGGCCGGGCCAGCCGGACCCAGGACATCGCGGTGCGGTGGACCGCCTCCGAGGGCCGGGCGTGGGCGAAGGCGAAGCCCGGCGCCACCACGATGTACGGGCCGTTCTCCTCGACGCTGGTGATCATGGCCTGCGTGTACTCGGCACTGATGGCGCCCTGGCGCTCGAGGAGCCCACCGGCCAGCGCGATGGCGGCCCGCCAGTCCTCCGCCGGTTCGTCCAGGCAGATCGATCCGAGGTCCAGCAGCCGGCTGAGGTGAGACATACCTGACATGGTATCCCATTCCCGTCCATTTATGTGATCCACATCACATTCATTTTGGCCGATGCATGCGGGAACAGGGGAACCCGTCCCGAGGCCGGGGCCGGATCTGGCAGGCTGACAGGAGCACCTGCCCCGCCGGCAGGAGATCACTGCACCAGATCACCGCACTGTCGGGGAGGACCGAGATGAGCCAGCGCTCCGTGCCCGCGCACGCCCTGCCGTGGGTCGTCGTCGGCATCGTGCTCGTCGCCCTGAGCCTGCGCGGGCCGATCATCGCCCCGACCCCCGTGATCACCCAGCTCCAGTCCGACCTCGGGCTCTCGGCGGCGACCGCGGGCCTGCTCACGGGGCTGCCGGTGCTGCTGTTCGCCCTGGCCACCCCGCTGGCCTCGAAGCTCATCGGACGCTTCGGCCCGGAGGCCGCGGTCCTGGTGTGCCTGAGCGGCGTGCTGGCCGGGACCGTGGTCCGTTCGGCCGGTCCCGCCCCGGTGGTCCTGGCCGGCACCGTGGTCATCGGCGCCGCGATCGCCGTCGGCAACATCGTGGTCCCGGTGATCATCCGCCGCGACGTCCCCTGGCGCCGGATCCCCACGGTCACCGCCGCCTACACCGCCGCCCTCAACCTCGGGTCGATGATCACCGCCCTGGGCACCGCCCCGCTCGCCGCGGTGGTCGGCTGGCGCTGGGCGCTCGTCTCCTGGGGCGTGCTGACGCTGGCGGCCCTGGTGTTCTGGCTGGTCGTGGCGCGCCGCCGGGCCGGCACGCCGCGCGCCACCCCCGCCCCGGCCGAACCCGACACGGCCACCGGGGCGCTGCGCCAGGCCCGGGGCACCACGCAGATCCGGCGCATCGGCTGGTGGCTGACGCTGGCCTTCTGCGGGCAGGCCATCTCCTACTACTCCGTCACCGCGTGGCTGCCCACCCTGCTGGCCGACACCCGCGGGCTGAGCCTGGCGGCCTCCGGGGCCGGGGCCTCCCTGTTCCAGGTCGCCGCCATCGCCGGGGCCCTCGGGGTGCCGCTGCTGGCCGCCCGCGCCCCGTCGTGGGTGCCGGTGACCGTCATCGGGGCGCTGTGGATCACCCTCCCGGTCGGGCTGCTGATCGCCCCCGAGGGCTACCTCGTGTGGTCCGCCGTCGGCGGCGTCGCCCAGGGCGGGGGCTTCACCACGATCTTCTCGATCGTCGCGCGCATCGTGCGCACCGACGCCGAGGCCGCGGCGACCTCCGCCCGCATCCAGGGCAGCGGCTACCTGGCCGCGACGGTCGGCCCGCCGCTGATCGGGGCGCTGAACTCCGGCACCGGGGGGTGGACCGTCCCGCTGCTGGTGGTCCTGGCCGCGACCGTCGTGTTCCTGGTCGGAGGGCTCCTGGCGGTCGCGGAGACCCGCCGCCGATAGGGGCACTCCCCTACGAGCAGCTCGCCGCCGGGCACCGGGCACCGGGGACCGCGGGACGCCGCGGCGGCACAGCCGCGCCACCGAGCACGCGGCCCGGGTGGCCGAATTAGAGCAGAGAAGTGTCAGCTAATCCGTGGACGGACTGCTACAGTCGAGCCACGAACCACTGAGGGTACCCTTACCCCGTCCGCTCGACCGAAGGCCCCACCCATGCTCCGTGGCACGACGCCCCCCGCCGGCACGCCCGTCCCCCTGCCCCGGGACGAGGCAGGGAGCGGCGCACGGGGCCTCGAGGGCGACTTCGCGTTCGCGGGCCGCCACGGGCTCCTCCTCGCCTGCCGGGACCGGGAGCTGCCCGCCGGACGGATCACGGACGGCCGCGTGGATTCGGTCCTGGCCCGGCTGGACGAGGTCACCCGCGCGATGGCCGGCACCCGGCCCGGCGGGGAGGCCCGGCCGGTGCTGTGCGGCACCATCCCCTTCGACCCGGACGAGCCGGCCGACCTGTTCCTCGCCGAGCGGCCCGTGTGGGCGCCCCGCCCGGCGCCCACGGCCCCGGTGCCCCTGGCGCGGGAGCTCGTGCCCGCCGCCCCGGCGCCGGCCCCCGACCACCACGAGGCGCTCGCCGAGGCCCTGGACCGCATCGGCCGCGGCGCCGCCCCACACCTGGTGCTGGCCCGCGCCCTGGACCTGGAACTCCCCGCACCCGCGGATCTGGACCGGCTGTGGGACGAGCTGGTGGCCCGCGCCGCCGACGGCCACGCCTTCCTGATGCACCCCCGGGACGGCGGCACGGTCCTCGGTGCGGGCCCGGAGCTGACGGCCGAGGTGCGCCCGACTGGCTTCGCCTCCCACCCCCACACCGGCAGCGCCGCACGCCACCCCACGGTCTCCGGCGACGCCGCCGCCCAGCAGTCCCTGCTGCGTTCCCCCGCCGCCCGGCGGCGGCACCAGCACGTCGTCGAGCACCTGACCCGCCGCCTGGCACCGCTCGCCGCGTCCCTGCACGTGCCCGGGCAGCCCAGCGTGCCGGGCACCGACGCCGCCTGGCACCTGGCGACCCGTCTCACCGGCAGGCTGCACCGGGGCACCAGCGCGCTGCACGCCGCGGTGGCGCTGCACCGTGCGGCCGCCGGCGCCCCGGACCGGGAGACCCTGTCCCTGATCCGTGAGCTGGAGCCGCGGCCCCGCGGGGTCTTCGCGGGCCTGGTGGGCTGGACCGACGCCGCCGGGCACGGCCAGTGGGTGCCGGTCCTGCGCAGCGTCCACCTGTACGGCACGCGCGCCCGGCTGCACGCCGCCGCGGAGCTGGACGCCACCTCCACCGTGGACGGTGCGCTGGCGGAGACGGCGGCGAACTTCGGCACGGTCCGGGCGGTGCTCGAGGCCGCCGGCGCGCCGGCGCGGACCGGCGCGGTCCCGCACGCCGCCTGACCCGTCACGCCCGGGGAGCGGCACCGGCCCCCGTCACCGAGGGGCCGGCGGTCAGTCGAGCTCCACCACGGTGACCGGCAGGGGCAGGGACTCGGCGGTGAAGGTGGTCTGCTCGGAGAAGGGCACCCCCGCCTCGTCCCGGCCGAAGCACAGGGCGAGCACCTCCCCCGGCTCGGTGCCGGCCATGAGGGTCCAGTGCTGGCCGACCGCGTCCACGGCGTGGGCCTGGTGGTCGAGGTCCGCCTCGCCCTCGACGTCGGCGAAGCGGGCCCGGTAGGCCTCCAGCTCCTCGGGGGTCTGGAGCACCCCGGCGGAGACGACCGCCTCCTCGTCGCCGGTGACGGCCGGGGCCACCGGATAGGCGATGCGGAACGGCGGCTCGAGGACCTCCAGCAGCTCCCGGGCGGGCGTGGCGTCGTCGCCGCGCAGCCACAGCCGGCCCGTGCCGTCGACGAAGCCCGTGTACTCCTCGTCGTTGGGGTAGAAGCAGAGGAACCCCGAGCCCGGGATGCGCGCGGCCAGCCCGGTGAGGTCCGCGGCGTGCTCCACGGTCAGGAAGCGGGTGAGGGGCTCCAGCAGCAGGGGTTCCACGGGTGATGTCTCCTAGCGGGGCGGCGGGGCGGTGGGACGACGACGGGGCGGTCGCGCCCGGACGCTCTACGCTACGCCGCCGCCGCCCGGTCGTGGGACGGTCCCGTCCTCCTCACCGGCCCGTGGGCCTGTCGGCGGCGAGTTCCCGGGGCAGGACCCGCCGCAGGACGTCGGAGAGGGTGATCACTCCCACGAAGCGGCCCTCGTGCACGACAGCCGCGAACTGCTCCCCGGCCGCGCGGATCCGGGCCAGGGCCTCGTAGACCGGGGTGTCGGCGTCGAGCACGAACGCGGGGCGGGCCAGGTCCCGGACGGGCCGGTCCGGGGGCTCGAGCAGCGTGTCGCGCACGTGGACCACTCCGGGCGTGCCGGCGCCGGGGTCCTCCACGAGGATCCGCAGGTGCCCCGAGCGGGCGGCGGCCGCCTGCACGTCGGCCGCGGTGGCCCGGACCGGCACGGTGGTCGGCGTCGCGCCCGGTGCGACCAGCGCTTCGACGGTGAGCTGCTCGAGCTCGAGCACGCCGGAGAGCTGGGTGCGGAAGGACGGGTCGAGCGCGCCCACGGAGGCCGAGTGCTCGACGAGGTGCCGGATCGTGTCGACGTCCTGGCCGCCGACGGCCGCCCGGTCCACCGGGGTGACGCCGCTGGCCGCGACCAGCCGGTTGGCGATCGCGTTGACCCACACCAGCAGCGGCCGCACGACCCAGATGAAGCCGCGCGAGGGCACGCCGATGAGCTTGGCCGAGGTCTCCGGGTACGCGATCGCCCACGACTTGGGCGCCATCTCCCCCACCACGAGGTGGAGGAACGTCACGAACAGCAGGGAGAGACCGAAGGCGGCGCCGTCGGCCAGCCCCTCGGGCGCGCCCCAGGAAACGAACACGGGGCTGAGCCACGCGTCGACCGCCGGCTTGGTGACGGCGCCGAGGGCGAACGTGCACGCGGTGATGCCCAGCTGGGCGCCGGCGAGCATGATGGTCAGCTCGTTGATGCCGCGCAGGGCGGCGCGGGCGGCGCGGTTGGTCGCCGCCTCGGCCTCGAGCCGGTGGCGGCGCGCGCCCAGCAGGGCGAACTCGACGATGACGAAGAACGCGCTGAGCACGATGAGCAGCACGGTCACGGCGGTGACGACCAGGGGATCGCTCATCGGTCCTCCTCCTTCTCGGCGCCGGTCCGGGCGGTGGTGTTCTCCGCGGGGTCGGCGCCCTCGGCGGTGGTCTCGACGAGCCGCACGAGCAGCTCGCTGGGCACGTGCCGGGAGAGCTCGAGCACCTCGACGTCGAGCACCCGGTGGACGGGCCGGTCGAGGACGAGATCGCGGGGGTCGTCGGGCAGCTCGACCCGCACCACCTCCCCGGAGACCGGGAGCTCACCGCGCTGGGCGATGAGCAGGCCCGAGATGGTCTCGTAGTCGCCCTCGGGCAGCTCGTGGCCGACCGCGCGCTCGACCTCGTCGACGTGGATGTCGCCGGTCATCCGCCAGGTGTCCCCGTGCTCGGGCGTGATGGTGGCGGGCGGCTCGTCGTCGTGCTCGTCGGTGATCTCCCCGACCAGCTCCTCGGCCAGGTCCTCGACGGTCAGGATGCCGGCGAAGCCGCCGTACTCGTCGATCACGCAGGCGAGCTCGTTGCGCGACTCCGTCAGCTGCGCCAGTGCGTCCGGCAGCGACATGAGCGTGGGCAGCACCAGCGGGGGCGCCATCATGGTCGAGACCGCGGCGTCATCGGGCACGCCGCCGCGCAGCAGATCGGCGAGCTGGACGACGCCGAGGGGCTCCTCGGTCGCGGAGATCACCGGGTAGCGGGTGTGCTCCTGCGCCATGAGGACGCGCAGCTCGCCCACGGTGGTGTCCGGGGAGACCGTGCCGACCTGCGACCGCGGGATCATGGCGTGCTCCACGTCCTGGTCGGGGAAGTCGATGATGCGGTCGATGAGCACCGACAGCTCCTCGGGCAGGTCCCCGCTCTCGCGGGAGTCGGCGACGATGCGCTCGAGGTCCTCCACGGTCGCGGTCGTGTCGACGTCGTGCACCGGCTCGATCCGGAACAGCCGGAGCAGCGCGTTGGCGGCGTGGTCGAACACGGTGATCAGCCACCCGAAGAGGCCGAGGTAGATCGTGGTGGAGCGGGCCAGTCCGCGGGCGAGCGGTTCGGCGTTGGCGATCGCCAGGTTCTTCGGGTACAGCTCCCCGAAGATCATCTGCACGACGGCGGCCACGACCAGCGCGCCCACCGTCCCCACCGAGATGCTCAGCGCGGCCGGCACCCCGGCGGCGCCGAGCAGCACGCCCACGGACTCCCCCACCATGGGCTCGGCCACGTAGCCGATGAGCAGACCGGTGACGGTGATGCCCAGCTGGGCGCCCGAGAGCATGAAGGAGGTGCGGCGCGTGACCTTCAGGGCGCGCTGGGCGGCCTTGTCGCCGGCCTCGGCGCGCGCGCCGAGCTTGACGCGGTCGACCGACATGTAGGCGAACTCCTGGGCCACGAAGTACCCGTTGGCGGCGATGATCGCCAGGATCACGACGATGCCGAGGAGCAGGGTGAGAATCGCTCCGATCATCGGGGGCTCACTCCTGGATCGGGAGAGCCGGGCCGGAGCCTGCGGCGGGGGTCAGCTGTTGCGGGAAAAGGACAACTGTCGCCCGGGTCGTCGGACGACCCGGGTCTCGCAGGCGATGGGCCCATCGGGCTGGTTCACGCTCTCCATGATCGGGGGTCTGGAACGCCTCACAGTCTATTTGCCGTCGGACGCCCCCACGTGACGACGCCCCACATTCCGGGCTGACGCACAGGTTCGGCGGTGCACCGGGGCATCGGGCCGGGGCCTACTGGAACACCGGCATCAGCAGTCCCAGGAGCACCAGGCCCGCCCCGCAGACCGCCAGCGCCCAGACCGGGCGGTGCGGGGTGCTCAGTCTCCACTGCTCGGGGTGCCGGGAGTGGAACCAGACGACGACCTCGGCCCCGGAGTCGGGAGCGGGCACCGGCGGGTGGTGCCAGGGCTCCTCGTGGATCTCATAGCGCGTGGTGTGCCAGCGCAGGCAGTGCGCCCCGTCCCGGAGGACGTGGATCGCCTCGGTCCGGTGCCACCGGACGTGCAGGCAGCGGATGATCACGGCCGCCGCCACCAGGGCCAGACCGGCGTTGGTCGCGGCGGCGCTGAGCACCTCGAGCAGGGCCGCTCCACTGAGTCCGGTCACGGCCCGAGCCTACTGGCGGGCTGCGCCGGTTCTCATCCGCCTTTCATCTTTCCCAGCCTTCTCCCGGCTGGGATTGCTAGATTTCCTGGTTCCTGCGGCCCTGTTGCTGGACCGCCCTGTGCACGAGTGAGATACGGAGATCATGAGCGCCCACTGCGACGCGCCCTGTGACAGACCCCGGCCTTCGGGCCGTGCAGATGTGACGAGGTGGTGGGGCTGATGGAAGTCCTGTCGATCCTCCTCGGGGTGGCCCTGATCGCCGCCTGCGGGGCCTTCGTGGCCGCCGAGTTCTCGCTGATCACCGTCAACCGCAACGACGTCGAGGCCGCAGCGGCCACGGGTGACCGCCGTTCGGGCGGGGTGCTGCGGGCGATGAAGACCCTGTCCACGCAGCTCTCCGGAGCGCAGCTGGGCATCACCGTGACGAACCTGGGCATCGGCTTCCTGGCCGAGCCGGCCATCGCCGCCCTGATCGTGGGCCCGCTCACCGACGCCGGGCTGTCCCCGGTGGCGGCCCGCTCCACCTCCGTCGTGCTGGCGCTGGTGCTGGCGACCGGCCTGACCATGATCTTCGGGGAGCTGGTGCCCAAGAACCTGGCCATCTCCAAGCCGCTGGCCACCGCGCGTGCGGTGAGCGGGTTCCAGCGCGGTTTCACCAGAGCCCTGGCCTGGCCGATCCGGCTGTTCAACGGCAACGCCAACCGCATCGTGCGCGCCCTCGGGGTGGAGCCGCAGGAGGAGCTGGCCTCGACCCGCTCCCCCGAGGAGCTCGCCGGGCTGGTGCGCCACTCCGCCGAGCGGGGGGCGCTGGCCGCGGCCACCGCCGAGCTGGTCGAGCGCTCCTTCGCCTTCGGCGACCGCCGCGCCCACGACGTGATGACCCCCCGGGGTCAGATGACCACCCTGGCCCCGGACGCGTCCGTGCACGAGCTGCTGGCCGCGGCCAAGGCCTCGGGGCACTCCCGCTTCCCCGTCCTCGACGCGGACGAGGGCGCGGTCCTGGGCCAGGTGCACGTGCGCCACGGCCTGGCCGTGCCCTACCGCGAGCGGAACGCCGTTACCGTGGGAGCGGTCATGGACGAGGTGACCTTCGTCCCGGACACGGTGGAGCTGGACGAGCTGATGGACACCCTGCGCGCCGGGGGCCTGCAGATGGCGGTGCTGATCGACGAGTTCGGCGACACCGCCGGGCTGGTCACCCTGGAGGACCTGGTCGAGGAGCTCGTCGGAGAGGTGCGCGACGAGCACGACCCCGAGCCGGAGCCGGTCACGGTGGAGGCGGACGGGTCCTGGGACCTCTCCGCGGCGCTGCGCCCGGACGAGGCGGCCGAGCACCTCGGCGCGGCGGTCCCCGAGCACGAGGACTACGAGACGCTCGCCGGGCTCGTGACCCTGCACCTGGGCCGGCTGGCCGAGGTCGGGGACCGGGTCACGGTGGCGGCCGCCCCCGCGCCGGGTGAACCGGAGGCCACGATCACCTTCGAGGTCACCGCGCTGGAGGCGCACCGCATCACCGCGGTGCACGCCCGCGTCCACCGCCCCGGTGACGGGACGGCACCCGAGGACGGCGCGGAGGACCGCGCCGTGGAAGTGCCCGCCCACCAGAAGGAGTCCGTCCGATGAGCGAGGTCACCGGCCTGATCCTGACCGTGGTGCTCCTGGGCGCCAACGCGTTCTTCGTCGGCGCGGAGTTCGCCCTGATCTCCGCCCGCCGCACCATCATCGAGCCCAGGGCGCTGTCCGGGTCCTGGGCCGCGAAGGTGACCCTGGGGGCCATGGAGAACGTCTCGCTGATGATGGCCGGCGCGCAGCTGGGCATCACCATCTGCTCCCTGGCCCTGGGCTACATCAGCGAACCGGCCATCGCCCACCTGCTGGAGGTGCCCTTCGCCGCGATCGGCGTCCCGGAGGCCTTCGTGCACCCCATCGCCTTCGCGATCGCACTGTCCCTGGTGACCTACCTGCACGTGGTGTTCGGGGAGATGGTGCCCAAGAACATCGCCCTGGCCGGCCCGGAGCGCATGGCCGTGGTCCTGGCCCCCGTCCTGGTCGGCATCGTCACCGCCCTGCGCCCGCTGCTGTGGCTGCTCAACGGCGTCGCCAACGTGATCCTGCGGCTGCTGAAGGTGGAGCCCAAGGACGAGGTCACCTCGGTGTTCACCCGTGACGAGGTCGCGGCCCTGGTCGAGGAGTCCCACCACGGCGGCCTGCTGGAGGCCAACGACGAGCGGCTGCTGCTGGGGGCCCTGACCTTCGAGCAGCGCAGCGTGACCGGGATCGTGATCCCGCTGGACGGGGTCACCACCCTGCCCGCCGGGGTCACGCCCGCCCAGGCCGAGACGGTGGCCGCCGGAGGGTTCTCCCGGTTCCCCATCTTCGACGTCTTCGGGGAGCTCGCCGGGTACGTGCACATCAAGGACCTGATCGAGATCGACGAGGCCGCCCGGGACACCCCGATCGACCCGTCCCTGATTCGCGCGCTGCCCACGATCGAGCGGGACATGCCCCTGCGCCGGGCCCTGGCCCTGATGCAGAACTCCGGGGCCCACCTCGGCCTCGTGCTCGACGAGCGCGGCAGGACCGAGGGCATCGTCACCCTGGAGGACATGCTCGAGGAGCTCGTCGGGCAGATCCGCGACGACAGCCGCACGCTCAGGACCGTCTGAGCCTGCGGGCGGAGGCACCAGCCCCACGCGCGGTCCCCGAGAGGCCGGCGGCGGACCCGGAGGTCGCCGGCGTCCGGCGGGCTCAGCCGGCGGGGCGACGGCGGGGCAGGTGGATCCGGAAGCTGGCGCCGCGGCCGGGACCGTCGCTGGTGGCCTCCAGCGTTCCGCCCTGGGCCTCGACCAGGGCCCTGCTGATCGCCAGGCCCAGCCCCGAGCCGCCGCGGTGGGCCTCCCGGCCGGTGTTCGCGCGGTAGAAGCGCTCGAAGACGTGCGGGAGGCTCTCCGCGCCGATGCCCTCCCCGGTGTCGGTGACGGTGTAGGTGACCGCCTCCGGGGTGTGGTCGGTGCTCAGGACGACGGTGCCCCCGGCCGGGGTGTGGCGCAGGGCGTTCTCCAGCAGGTTGCTCAGCACCTGGCCCATCCGCTCCGGGTCCAGCGGCACCGGGGCGGCCTCCGGGCCGGTGCTCAGCGCGGTGATGGACACGCCCTTGCCGGCGGCGTCGGGCTCGATGGCCGCGACCGCCAGGTCCGCCAGGTGCTGAGGGTCCTGGAGCGTGAGCTGCGGCCGGGTCATGCCCTCTTCGGCGGCCGTGAGCTGGCGGATGTCGCGGGCCAGGCGCTCCAGGCGGGTGATCTGGGCGTTGAGGATCCCGGTGGTGTGCTCGTCGAGGGCGACCACCCCGTCCTCGACTCCTTCCAGATGGCCCTTGAGGCTGGCCAGCGGGGTGCGCATCTCGTGGGCCAGGTCGGCGAGCATCTGGCGCCGCGTGGTGTCCACCGCACTGAGCTTGGCGGCCATCCCGTTGAAGGAGCCGGCCAGGGCGTCGAACTCCGGCCCCAGCGCGGCGGAGGTCACGCGCACGCCGTAATTGCCCGCGGCCACCTCTTCGGCCGCGGTGCTGAAGGACGCCAGGGACCGCCCGATGGTGCGGTAGAGGTAGAAGCTGAGCAGCCCGGCGATGCAGAGGGCCGTGAGCCCGCCGATGGCCAGGGCCATCAGACTCACCGAGCGGAAGGCGTCCTCCAGGTGATCCAGTCCGTCGGCCTCGTCGTAGTGACCGGCGTCGATGAGCTCTTCGTGGAACATGTCCGGCCCGACCAGGACCGCGGTGATCATCACGATCACCAGCCCGCTGAGCAGCACCGAGGTCTGTGCCAGCATCAACCGCACGGTCAGCGATCTCCATGACCGGGTCCGGGACGGGGCACTGGTGCTCACCGTCCGGCCCCCATCCGGTAGCCGACGCCGCGGATGGTCTGGATGAACTTCGGGCCGGCGGCCTCGTCGCCGAGCTTCTTGCGGATCCGCCCGATGTGCACGTCCACCAGGTGTGCGTCACCGGTCCAAGCGGCGTCCCAGACCATCTCCACCAGCTGCCGGCGCGAGAGCACCACCTGCGGGTGGGCCGCCAGGGCGGCCAGCAGGTCGAACTCGATCCGGGTCAGCGCCACCGGCTCCCCGCCCACGCGGACCTCCCGGGCGGCCTCGTCCACCACCAGGTCCCCGACCACGAGCTCCCGGTCCGGCCCCGCCGGGGCGGGTGCGGGGCCGGTGCGGGCCCGGCGCAGCATGGCCTGGACCCGGGCCACGAGCTCGCGCGGGCTGAACGGCTTGGTCACGTAGTCGTCGGCTCCCACCGACAGGCCCACGATCTTGTCGATCTCGTCGTCGCGGGCGGTGAGCATCAGCACGTGGCAGTCGGAGAAGGTCCGCACCTGACGGCACACCTCGACCCCGTCGATCCCGGGCAGCCCCAGATCCAGCACGAGGACCTGTGGCGCGAAGTCCCGCACGGCGGCCACCGCGTCGGTGCCGTCGTGCCGCACCGCGACGTCGAGTCCGGCCTTGCGCAGGTATCCCGCGACGAGCTGCGCCAGGTCGACCTCGTCGTCGACCACCAGCACACGACCCGCGGGAGGTGAGGACATCGTGGCTCCTTCGTCGGCGGCGCCCGCTCAGGTCCGGGCGGGGCCCGGGTCCACCGCGTCATGGTGCGGAGAGGCTGCGCCCACGGTGGTCCCCGTCGTCCTGTTCACGGTTCCCATTCTCCCCCACCGCGCCCGTGCGCGGTGGGGGACCGCCGGATCCGTCTCGGGACGGTCCATCACCTCGCGGGCGTCCCGGCGGAGGCGGCTGCGCAGCCCTAGGCGCAGTCCAGGGCGGTGCGCAGCGCCTCGAGGTTGTTGCGCATGACCTGCTGGTAGTCGGCGTTCTCGTCGGACTGGTTCTCCACCGGGTCCAGGACCGCCGTCTCGATCCCGTGCTCGGCCGCCAGGGTCTCGGCGACCTTCGGGTTGACCAGGGACTCCGAGAACACCGTGGTGACACCCTCGGCCTCGACCACCTTGCCGATCTCGGCCAGCCGGGCCGGGGAGGGCTCGGTGTCGGGGTCGAGCCCGGCGATGGCCACCTGCTCGAGGTCGTACTTGTCCGCCAGGTATCCGTAGGCGTCGTGGGAGACCACGATGGTGTCCCGCTCACAGGTGGCCAGCCCCGCGACGAACTCCTCGTCCAGGGCGGCCAGCTCCGTGGCCAGCTCCTCGGCGTTGGACTCGTAGGTCTCGGCGTTGTCCGGGTCGACCTCGGCCAGCTCGTGGGCGACCTCCGTGGCCACCGCGGCGAGCCGGTCGGGGTCCAGCCAGAAGTGCGGGTCCTCCCCGCCGTGGTCGTGCCCGTGGTCGTCCTCGGCGTGCGGCTCCTCGGCGGAGGCCTCGTCGCCGTGGGCCTCCTCGCTGTGCGCCTCCTCCGCGGCCCCGTGCTCCTCGGCGGAGTGGGCCTCCTCGCCCTCCACCCCGGCGTGCACCGCGTCGAGGGCGTGCTCGGGGGCGGCCTGGGCCACGGCGTCGTCGACCGCCGGCTGGAAACCGGAGAGGTACACCACGGCGTCCGCGGTGCGCAGTCCGTCGACGGCGGCCGGGGACAGCTCCAGGTCGTGCGGCTCGGCCCCGGCGGGGGTCAACGAGTCCACCTGCACGAGGTCCCCGCCGACGCGCTCGGTGACGTACTGCAGCGGGTAGAAGGAGGCCTGCACGCTCAGGGTCCCGCTCGATCCCCCGCCGGCGGCCGACGGGTCGCCCGAGCCGGAGGCGCAGGAGGACAGGGCGAGAGCGGCGGTCAGGGACAGCGGGACGGCGAGGGCACGCGACAGGGTCATGAGAACAATTCTCAGTTAATCTGAGAATCATTGTCAAAACGGCCGCGATGGGCCGACCCTCAGACGTCGTGCCGGCACGCCTCGCAGGTCCCGTGGAGCTCGATGGCGTGGGAGACCTCGGTGAACCCGTGCCGGCGGGCGGTCTGGGCGGCCCACCGCTCGACGGCGGTCTCGGCCACCTCCACGGTGCGGCCGCAGCGGCGGCACACCAGGTGGTGGTGGTGCTCGGTGCGCCGGCACCGGCGGTACCGGGTCTCCCCGCCGGGGGCGGCGAGGGCGTCGACCTCCCCGGCCTCGGCCAGGGCGCCGAGGTTGCGGTAGACGGTGGCGAGGGAGACGGACTCCCCCTGCTCCCCCAGCAGGGCGTGGAGCTGCTGGGCGGAGCGGAACTCCGGGGTCCGTTCGAGCAGCTCGGCCAGGGCGGAGCGCTGCCGGGTGGTCCGGGACACGGTCACGCCCCTCGCAGCTGGAGGTCGTCCTCGACGTCGTGGAGGCGATCCGGCGCGCCGTGGCGCCGGGCGCGCCCCAGGAGGGGGCGGAGGAGCAGCGCCAGCACGTAGCAGGCGATGGCCAGCACCACGATCGTGGCCCCGGGGGACAGCGGGTGGAAGTAGGTGATGGACAGGCCGGTGACGCAGACCCCGACCCCGACGGCCATGGCCGTCCCCATGGTCCCGGCGAAGGAGCGGGTGACCAGCTGGGCCACGGCCACCGGGACGATCATCACGGCGGAGACCAGGAGGACGCCGACCACGCGCATCGACACGGAGACGGTCAGGGCGGCCATGACGGCCACCATGATGTTCAGCGCCCGCACCGGCAGACCGGTGGCGAGGGCGAACTCCTCGTCGTGGCACAGGGAGAACAGCGCCGGGCGCAGTCCGAGCCCGAGGCCGAGGACCACCGCGGCCAGCCCGGCGGTGAGCCAGACGTCCAGGGGGGTGACGGTGGCGATGGACCCGAAGAGGTAGCCGGTGAGGTTCGCCGACGTGCCGCCGGCCAGCCCGATCAGCAGCACGCCGCCGGCGATGCCGCCGTAGAACAGCAGGGCCAGCGCCACGTCGCCACTGGTGCGCCCCTTGGTGCGCATCACCTCGATGAGCACCGCGCCGATGACCGCGGCGACCACCGCCCCGGGCACGGCGAGGGCGTCGTGCGGGGTGAGTCCGGCCGCCGAGCCGGCCAGCCAGCCCATGGCCACCCCGGTCAGCGCGACGTGGCCGATGCCGTCGCCGAGCAGCGCCAGGCGCCGCTGGACCAGGTAGGTGCCGATGACCGGCGCGGAGACGCCCACGAGGGCGGCGATCAGCAGGCCGCGCTGCATCAGCGGACTGGCCAGCATGGCGGCGAGGGTCTCGATCATGGTCACTGGGGCTTTCCGTGGAGATCGGGGGCGGTCGGGACGGCGGAGTGCTCGTCCCCGTGGGGGTGCAGGTGCTCGTGATCGGGGGCGTCGTGCCCGGGGGCCGGCAGCGGAGGGCTGCCGTCGTGGACGATGCGCCCGTGGCGCAGCACCACGGCGCGGTCCAGCAGCGGGGCCAGCTCGCCCAGCTCGTGGAGCACCACCAGGAGCGTGGTGCCGTCGGCCTGCAGCTGCGCCAGGATGCGGGCCATGGCCTCCTTGGAGACCTGGTCCACCCCGGACAGGGGCTCGTCCAGCAGCAGCAGCCGGGGCCGCCGCACCAGCGCCCGGGCGATCAGCACCCGCTGCTGCTGGCCGCCGGAGAAGATCGCCACGCTCTCGCCCGCCCGGTCGGCCAGTCCCACCTGCTCCAGGGCGTCGAGGCACGCGCGCCGGGCCCCGGGGCCGGGGCGGAGGCGCCGGCGTCCCGTCAGCCCCGAGGCCACGACCTCGAGCGCGGTGGCCGGCACCCCGGCGCCGACGCCGACGCGCTGAGGGACGTAGCCGATGCGCGACCACGGCACGGCCCGGCGCGCGCCGGTGACGTCGGCGCCGAACAGCCGGGCCTCGCCGGAGTCGACGGGCACGATCCCGAGCAGGGACTTGATGAGGGTCGACTTCCCGGAGCCGTTGCCGCCCATCAGGGCCACGGCCTCGCCCTCGGCCACAGCGAGGTCGACCCCGCGCAGCACCGGAGTGGCGCCGAGGACCACGGTGAGGTCCTCCGTGCGGATCGCCGAGCGGTCCGCGGGGGCCGGTGCCTCCGGCGTGGATCGAAGTTTCATGAGAGCCATTCTCAAGAAAATGAGAACGATGGTCAATTCGGCACCGGTTCCGCGGCGGACCGGTGCCGCCGGGATCAGCGCCGCGCCGGCTGCACGGCGGACCGCACGGCGTCCTCCCCCCGGCGCGGAACGGACAGCGCGGCAGGAGACGCCGTGGCGGCAGGTCCCGTCTCGGCAGGTCCCGCCTCGGCAGGCCCCCGCCCAGGACGGACCGTCCGCCTCGCGACGTCGGCGCTGGAGAGTGAGACTGCCAGGACGGAGGCGAGCACCAGGGCACCCGCGGGCCCGAGCACGGTCCAGGGGGCGCGCTCGACGTAGCCGATGCCCTCGGCCAGCAGCAGCCCCCACTCCGGGGCCGGCGGCTGCTGCCCCAGGCCCAGGAAGCCGAGGCCGGCAATGGCCAGGGCGGTGCCGGGCAGGCGCAGGACCGCGTGCCGGGTCACCTCCGGCAGCAGGGTGGGCAGGACGGTCCCGGCCAGGATGCGGGTCCGGCCCACCCCGAGCAGGGGCAGCACCCGGACGTAGGGCCGGGCCGAGATCTCGGCCACGAGGGCGGCGGTGTGGGCGGCCAGCGGTGCCCAGCTCACCAGGGTGACGGCCAGGGCGGCTCCGGCCGCGGAGGGGCCGGCCACCGCCACGACGAGGATGCCGGCGATGATCGGCGGTGCCGCGTTGGTGACCTCGACCGGCCCGGTGGACCACGTCCCGGTCATCCCGACGGCCAGACCGATGACCAGGCAGGCGGCGACCACGACCAGGGCCAGGCCCAGGGTGTCCAGGGCGCCGTGGCCCACGCGCGCCAGCACGTCGCGGCCGGACGCGTCGGCCCCCAGCGGGAGCGCCCAGGAGGGCGCTTCGAGCCGCCCGTGGGCGGAGGCGTAGGGGTCCCGGAGCAGTCCGGCGACGACGAGCCACAGCAGCAGGGCCCCCGAGACGACCGGCACCGTCCACCACGCCCGGCGCCGCCCCGGGGGCGGCCCGGGGACGGGCAGGTCCCCGGAGCGGGCGGCCGGCCCCAGCAGCGCCCGGCGGGCCAGGGCGGCCAGGGCACCGCACAGCGCGGCGAGCACGAGCAGGAGCAGGATCCCCGCCTGCAGGGCGGGGATGTCCTGGGCCGCCGCGGCCCCGAGCAGGGTCCGGCCCAGGCCGGGGATCGCGAAGACCTCCTCGACCGGCACCGCCCCGCCGGTGAGCCCGACGACGACGAGAGCGATCTGCCCGATCACCCCGGGCAGGGCCCGGTGCAGCGCCGCGAGCGCGATCCGCGGCCGGGAGTGCCCGGCCACGGCCCAGGTGTGCACCCAGCGCTCGGTGAAGGCGCCGGCCAGGGCGGTCGAGAGCAGCCGGCCGATCAGCCCGCCCCCGGGCAGGCCGAGCGCCAGGGCCGGGAGCACCACGTGCTCGGGCCCCTGCCATCCGTAGGGCGGGAGCCAGCCCGCCCAGACGGCCACGACGATCAGCAGCACCGCCGCCAGCAGGAACTCCGGCAGCGCGGTCAGCGCGGCGGCCGCCGCCCCGGCCCCGCGGACGGGGCGCCCGGCGAGCCCGCTGCGGACGGTGGGCACACAGGTCACGGCGGCCACGAGCAGGGCGACGAGCAGGGCCGCGCCCATCAGCGTCAGGGACACCCCCATGGACTCCAGGACGCCGGGCAGGACCGGGCGCCCGCTGATCCAGGAGGTGCCGAGGTCCCCGGTGAGGACGCCGGACGCCCAGTCGGCGAAGACGGCCACCGGGCCGCCGTCCAGGCCCAGCTCGGTCCGGATCTGGGCCAGCACCTCCGGGGTGGCCGGCCGGTCCGCGTAGCGGGCGCGCAGCACCGTGTACTCCGGGCTGCTGCCCGAGAGCCACGGCAGGGCCCCGATCAGCACGACGACGGCGGCGAAGGCCGCGGCGCGGGAGATCAGGGCCTCAGCCCCTCCCCGTCCCCTCACTCGGCCCGTCACTCGGAGACGGCGGTCTCGGCCGTGATCAGCTCGCGCTCGCGCGGATCGCGGACCGCGCCCTCCACGCCGTCCTGCTCACCCTGGATGACGCGCTCGTGGAGCATCGGGATCGCCGCGTCCTCGGCCAGGATCGCCGCTTCGGCGGCCATGATCGCCTCCTGGCGCTCCTCGCCGGGAGCGGCCTGCTCCGCGGCGGTCAGGGCGTCGTCGACGGCCCCGGAGCAGAACCGGGAGAGGTTGAACGAGCCCTCGCAGCCGAAGTCGCTCACCATGTAGGCCACTGGGTCGCCCGAGTCGAGCACCGTGGCGCGGGAGAGGACGAAGGCGTCGAAGTCGCCGTCCAGGGCGTCGGCCTCGATGTACTGGTACTCGCGCACCTCGAGCTCCACCTCGAAGCCGGCGGCCTCGAGCTGCTGCTGGAGCTGGACGGCGACCTCGGGCAGCTCGGCCCGGTCGGTGAAGGTGCCGATGGTGATCTTCCGCCCGGCCGGGTCCCCGGCCTCGGCGCGGTCGGCCAGCGCCTCGCGGTAGGCGTCGGTGTCCCGGCCCTCCGCGGCGTAGGGGATCGCCGGGCCCAGCAGTCCCGCGGCCGCGTCGGCCCGGCCCTCGTAGACCCCGTCCACGATGCGCTGCGGGTCCAGGGCCTCCCGGGCGGCGGCGCGCAGGGCGGGGTCGGCGAACGGCCCGTCCTCGGTGTTGAGGTAGAGCGTGTTGGTGCGCGGCATCGGCACCTCCTCGAGGAGGTCCTCCTCGACCTGGGCGGCCTGGCCCACGGGCACGGCCTCGACGACGTCGGCCTCGCCGGTGCGCAGCGCGGCGGCCCGGGCGGTGCCGTCGGGCACAAAGGACACGTCGATGCCGGCCGCCGCCGCGGCGCCGGCCCAGTGGTCGTCGTAGCGCTCCAGGGTGGCCCCGGAGGTGCCGTCCACGGCGGTGAGCTCGAACGGACCCGTGCCGTGGCCCACCGGGGTCACGGCGGTGCCCTCGTAGGCGGCCGGGGCCAGGACCGACAGCTGCGGGCTGGACAGCCGCTGCGGGACCAGCGGGTCTGTCCCGGCGGTGGTGACCCGCACGGTGTCGCCCTCGGCCGCCACGCTCATCTCCACCCCGTCGAGGATGCGCGGGGCCGGCTCCGCCTCCACCGCCCGGGCCAGGGAGGCGGCGGCGTTCTCCGCGGTGAGCTCGGTGCCGTCGTGGAAGGTGACGCCGTCCCGGATCGTGAAGGACCAGGTGGTGTCGTCGAGCTGCTCCCACGCGGTGGCCAGCATCGGCTGGGCGTCCCCGGCCTCGTCCAGCCGGACCAGCGTCTCGGCGGTGGACCAGCGGGAGAGCTTGAAGGCGTCGTCACTCAGCGGGGACAGCCCCGAGCGCGGCGGCTGCAGCATGGCGAGCTCGATCCGGCCGTCGGTCGAGCCGCCGGCTCCCCCGGCGGAGGAGGTGCCGGAGCCCTCGGCGAAGCAGCCGGTGAGCAGCAGCAGGCTGACCGCGGCGAGGCCGGTGCGGCGAGCGGCGGGACCGGGAGCGGAGGGGCGGGGTGGCATCAGGAGGCCCTTTCGGTGTGGTGATCGGTGGTGGGTGACAGGGATGGTGCGGCCGCCGGCTCAGGGGGCCAGGTGCGGAACCGCATCCACCAGCTCCTGCGTGGTCGGGTGGCGCGGCGTCTCGAGGAGCCGGTCGACGGGGCCCTCCTCCACCACCTGCCCGTGGTCGAGCACCAGCGCGCGGCGGCACAGGAAGCGGACCGCGGTGAGGTCGTGGGAGACGAACAGCAGCCCCAGTCCCTCTTGGACGTGCTGCTCCTTGAGCAGGTCCAGCACCTGGTGGCGCAGCGGCAGGTCGAGGCCGCTGACCGCCTCGTCGGCCAGGAGGATCCGCGGCCGGGTCACCAGGGCCCGGGCGATCGCCACGCGCTGGGCCTGACCGCCGGAGAGCTCGTGGGCGCGCCGGTCCAGGTGCTCGGCGCCCAGGCCGACCCGCTCCAGGGCGTCCCGGACCATTGGGGCGTGGTCGCCCGCGATGCCGAAGCGGCGCAGCGGTTCCCGCAGCTGGCGTTCGACGCTGCGCCGCGGGTCCAGGCTGGACGCGGGGTCCTGCGGGACGTACTGCACGGCCTGCCTGGCCCGCCGGAGCTGCTGCCGGCCGGTCAGGGGAACGCCGTCGAAGAGGATCTCGCCCCGGTCTGGGCGCTCGACGCCCAGCAGCAGGGACAGCAGCGTGGACTTGCCCGATCCGGAGGGGCCGACCAGGCCCAGCGACTCCCCATCGCGCACCGCGAGGTCGACGCCGCGCACCGCGGCCACGGCGCCGGAGCGCGTGCCGTAGCTCCTGGTGAGCCCGACACCGTGCAGTACGGCGGGTTCCGCCGCCCGGCTCACGAGGCCACGCCCAGCGGGGCGGCAACCGGCGGAGCCGCAGCGGAACGGAGACCGGTGCGGGCGGCCTCGACCAGGGCCGCCGTGAAGGGCGCCTGCGGCGATCCGACCACCTGCTGGATCGGACCGGACTCGACGACCCGTCCCCGGTCCAGGACGACGACGTCGTCGCACAGGTCGGCGGCGACCGCCAGGTCGTGGGTGACGAACAGCAGCCCGCCGCGGCCTGCGCCGGTGCACCGGCGCAGGGCCTCGACCACGTGGCGCTGGCTGATCATGTCCAGCGCCGTGGTCGGCTCGTCGGCCACCAGCAGGTCCGGTGCGGCGGCCATGGCGAGCGCCAGGCACACCCGCTGCCGCTGCCCGCCCGACAGCTGGGAGGGGTGGGCCCGCAGGATCCGCGCCGGGTCCTCGAAGCCGACCTCGCGGAGCAGATCCGCCACGACCCGGCCGGCGGCCGCCGCACCGAGCCGGCGCCGGCGGGCCACGGCGGGCAGCAGCTGCCGGTCCAGGCGCACCACGGGGTTCAGCGCGGCCTGGGAGTCCTGGAAGACCGCGGCCATTCCCGGACGCCGCCCGGGAGCCTGCCGCCACGGCAGCTCACGGCCGGCGGCGCGCAGGGAGCCCTGCACGCCGAAGTGGTGTCCGAGCAGACCCAGCAGGGCCAGGACCGTCAGGGACTTCCCCGAGCCCGAGGCGCCGAGCAGGGCCACCCGCCGACCCGGGGGCACCTGGAAGCCCACACCCTGCAGCAGCGGCCGTCCGGCCAGGGCCACGTCGAGCCCCCGCACGTCCACTCCGGTCGCACCGCGCATGCTTCCCCCTTGCCAAAACCGGTCTCAACGAGTTCTTATGGTAATGAGTTTCATTCTCAACAACAAAACCGGCGGCAGCGCGTTTAGGAGCCGCCGGTCCGCCACCTCGTTCGCCGACCCAGGAGGGCACCCGATGACCCGCAAGAGCGCCCCGCGCAGGACCAGCACCGACGCCAGCGGTCCCCTGGTCGCGGTCTGCCAGGGTCACCGGTGCGCCGGCCTGCGCCGGATGACCGGGACCGCCGAGCAGGCGGAGGACCTCCAGGAGGTGGTCAGGGGCACGGCCGGGGCCGTCCTGATCTCGTCCCCGTGCCTGGGCCGGTGCGAGATGGCCGCGCTGGTCGCCGTCGCACGGCGGGACGGGCCCAGCGGGCACGTGGGTCCCACCGTGTGGCTGAGCGGGCTGGAGGACGTCCAGCGGGCGGAGGCGCTGAACCGCTGGGTCGCCTCCGGCGGTCCGCAGCGGATCCACCAGCCCGAGCACGGCGCACCGCCGTCCTTGCGGGACGCCGTGAGCGGCTTCGGCCCCCCGCCCGCCGTGTCCCGCCGCACCCGCTGAGCCGTCAGCGCGGCGGAGGCGGGACGCTCGGCTCGGCGAGGCCGGAGCACGCGCCGGAGACGGAGAGACGGCCCCGGCGTGACCGGCAGCGGCGGCCGGCGCCGACCGGTTCGTCCGCCCCCTCCGTGGCCGGGGGTTTCTTCACGGAATCTTCAACGCCCAGGACTTCACGACGCCGGATCGGCAGTTTACTGTCGGTTGCACGGCGGTCCGGTTCCGACCGGTCCGCACCACGGCAGGACGGACGAAGGAGCGAGACCATGACCCACGTGACCTCGATGCTCGAGACCTACCCGAAGGACCTGGGGAACATCGACCGGCAGAAGCTGGCCGAGTGCATCGCGGCGTGCTTCGAGTGCGCCCAGACCTGCACCGCCTGCGCCGACGCCTGCCTGGCCGAGGACATGGTCGCGGAGCTGACCGAGTGCATCCGCAAGAACCTCGACTGCGCCGACGTCTGCGCCGCCACCGGCAAGGCACTCTCCCGTCAGACCGGCAACAACGCCGAGGTCGGCCGGGCCCTGCTCGAGGCGTGCCGCACCGCGTGCAAGGCCTGCGGGGACGAATGCGCCGAGCACGCCGAGATGCACGAGCACTGCAAGGTCTGCGCCGAGGCCTGCCGCCGCTGCGAGCAGGCCTGCGCCGACCTCCTCACCTCGATGGGCTGAGCCCGGCGGGGCGCCGGTCCGGGCGCGGCGCGGATCCGCGCACCGGGCTTCCCCACTCTCGCCGGGCCTCAGCGGGCCTCAGCGGGCCTCGAGAGTGCCCATCATGCCGAGGTCCTCGTGGTCGAGGATGTGGCAGTGGTAGACGCTGCGGCCGGCGAAGTCGTCGAAGGCCACCCGGACCGTCACCTCCCCGAAGGCCGGGACGTTGACCACGTCCTGCCACTGCGGCCCGGAGACCTCCTGGCCCGCCTCGGCCACGACCTGCATCGGCCACACGTGCAGGTGCACCGGATGGTCCATGGGGCTGGAGTTGGTCAGGGTCCACTCCTCCACGGTGCCCACCCGGACCCGCTGGTCGGTGCGCCCGGCGTCGAACTCCCGGCCGTCGATCGTGAAGGACATCATCTGCCCGGGGCCGCGCATGCCGCCCATCATCCCGCCCATGCCCATGCCCATGCCCATGGCGAAGTCCAGGGTGCGCCGGGCCTCGACCGGCTCCTCGCGCAGGTCCCGCAGCGCCGGCCCGGCGGGCACGGGCCCGGTCGGCTCGACCGGGTCCCCGGTGACCTCCAGGGTGAGCAGCTCGATCGGCTCGTCGTTGCCGGGGCCGTCCCCCGGCATGGCCCCGCCCATCATTCCGTCCATGCTGCCGCGGTCCACCGGGGTGGCCACCAGGACGGAGGTGCCAGCCCGGGCGTCCACCAGCAGCTCCACCCGGTTGCCCGGCGCCAGGGTCACGTCGGTGACCTCGAGCGCCTCGGGCAGCCGGCCGACGTCACGGCCGGAGAGCCGCAGGCCCTGCCCGTCCAGGCTCAGGCGCAGGAACCGGGACGGGCAGGCGTTGACGACCCGCCACAGCTCCCGCTCCCCCGGTGCCGCGCTGGCCCCGGGACGGACCTGACCGTTGACCAGCACGATCTGCCCCTCCCGGCCCATCATCCGCTCGGGCGGGGACACCTCGGCCGGCTCCCCGGAGGCGTCCAGGGTGAGGTCGGAGATCACCAGCACCCGCTCCCGGGCCACCGGGACGGGGTCGGGGTCCTCGACCACGATGGCCCCGTAGAGCCCGGCGGCGAGCTGGTCGGCCACGTGCCCGTGGTGGTGCGGGTGGTACCAGTAGGTGCCCGGCGGGTGGTCGTCCGGGAGGGCGAACTCGTAGTCGAAGGAGTCCCCGGGGGCGATGCTCACGAAGGGGTTGTCCCCGTTGCCCTCTGGGGAGACGTGCAGACCGTGCACGTGCAGGTTCGTCGGGTCGTCCATGCCGTTGGTCATCGCCACCCGGAGCGTGTCGCCGGGGCGGACCCGCAGGGTGGGCCCGGGCAGGGAGCCGTTGAACGCCTGCACGTGCGCGGTCCGCGCCCCGATCCGCACCCGGGCGGGGGCCGCCGCCAGGGCCAGGTCCAGGGCCCCGTCCCGGCTGGACAGCACCTCGGGCTGCAGCAGCTCCCGGCCGCCGCCGATGGCCTCACCCCCGCCGCCGGTCCACCACAGCCCGGCCCCGCCCACGGCCGCGGCGCCGGCGCCGGCCGCGCCCAGGGCCAGCAGCTGCCGGCGGGTCAGCGGGCTCACCGGTCGCCCTCCTCCAGGGTCCGCAGCCGCTCCCGGAACTCCTCGGTGCTGATCTCCCCGCGCGCGTAGCGCTCCTCGAGGATCTCCCGGGACCGGCGCGGGCCGGCACCCGTCGGCGGCGCGGAACCGCCCTGCCGGGTCCCGCCGCCCGAGTTCCCGGTGAGCAGCTTCACGAGCACGACGACCAGTACGACCGTGCCCACGACGAGCAGGAGCCAGAAGATCCACATCCAGCCCATGCCCCCTCCCATGCCGTCGCCCCACATCATCGCGGTCCTCCTTCGATCGGTCGGTCGGCTTCCGCCGGCGGCCGCCCGTGGGCGACGACGCCGGTCACCGGGGCGGTCAGGAACCGTCCGGCAGCTCCTGGAGCATCTGCTCCATCTCGGCGATCTCCGCCTCCTGGTCTGCGACCACCTGGCGGGCGAGCTCGACGGCCTGCGGGTTCTGCCCCTGCTCGACCTGGTCCTGGGCCATCTCGACCGCGCCCTCGTGGTGGACGGTCATCTGCTCCAGGTACAGCTGGGCGGCCCCGGCGCCCTGGGCGTCCTCGAGGGCGGACATGTCCTCCTCGCTCATCATCCCGCTCATGCCCGCCCCGGAGCCGTGGTCCATGCCGTCCATGTCCTCGGCGTCGGCCAGGGGCTCGGCCTCCCAGGCGGTGAGCATGTCGTTCATGCGCTCGATCTCCGGGCCCTGGGCGTCGATGACTCTCTGGGCGAACTCGGCGACCTCGGCCGGGACGTCGTCCTTGGCCAGCAGCATCTCGCTCATCTCCACGGCCTGCTCGTGGTGCGGGAGCATCATCTGGGCGAACATCACGTCCGCGTCGTTGTGCTCGGCGGCGATCGGCTCGCCGGAGGCCGCACCGGTGCTGGTGGCCGCAGGGGCGGAGGCCGCGGGGGCAGCGGTCTCCGCGTCCGTGCCGGCGCCCTCCTGGGCGCCGCTGGTGCCGCAGCCGGCCAGGGCGAGGGCCGAGGCCAGGGCGAGGGTGGTGAGGGTGGTGGAACGCTTCACGGTGGGTGTCCTTCTCTTCGGTTCGGGGGTTCGGGGGTTCGGTCTCGGGGGGTCGGGGTGGTTCAGCGGGCGGGGACGGTGCCGGCCTGCTCGGGGGCCCGGCGGTCCTCGGTGCCGACGGAGGCCAGATGGGCCGGGGCGAGGTCGAGGCGGCGCAGCATCTGGGCGTTGAGCGCCACCACGATGGTGGACGCCGACATCAGCACCGCGCCCACGGCCGGGGACAGCACGATCCCGATCGGGGCGAGCACCCCGGCGGCCAGTGGCACGGCGACGACGTTGTAGCCGGCGGCCCAGACCAGGTTCTGGATCATCTTCCGGTAGCTGGCCCGCGACAGCTCGATCATCGACAGCACGGACCGGGGGTCGTTGCCGGCCAGGACCACCCCGGCCGACTCCATGGCCACGTCGGTGCCGGTGCCGATGGCGATGCCGACCTCGGCCCGGGCCAGGGCTGGGGCGTCGTTGACGCCGTCGCCGACCATCGCCACGGTCATCCCCCGGGACTGGAGCTCGACGACCTTGGTGTCCTTGTCCTGCGGGAGGACCTCGGCGAAGACCTCGTCGATGCCGAGCTCGGCGCCCACGGCCTCGGCGACCTGGCGGGCGTCGCCGGTGATCATCGCCACGCGCACCCCCCTGTCCTGCAGAGCGGCCACGGCGGCGCGGGACTCGGGGCGGACCTTGTCCTCCAGGGCCAGGGCGCCGATGACCGCTCCGTCCCGGAGGACGTGGAGCACCCCGGCGCCGCGCGCCACCCACTCACGGGTGGTCCCGGTGATCGTCGCGGGCGTGGACAGGCCGAGCTCGCGCAGCATGTTGGGTCCGCCGAC
Organism: Kocuria sp. UCD-OTCP; assembly: GCF_000349605.1. NCBI lineage: Bacteria > Bacillati > Actinomycetota > Actinomycetes > Micrococcales > Micrococcaceae > Kocuria > Kocuria sp. UCD-OTCP. The sequence goes on along the minus strand of NZ_AOSQ01000001.1, from coordinate 167,732 downwards.
CGTGATCTCGGCGCCGTCGACCGTGGCGCGGACGCCGCGGCCGGTGGCCGACCGGAGGTCGGTGCCGCGCAGGCCCAGCCGCTGCGCCTCGGGGTCCTGGGCGGCCGCCGTGACGATGGCGCGGGCCACGGGGTGCTCGCTGTCGGCCTCGGCCGCCGCCGCGAGCGCCAGGAGCTCTCCCTTCGAGGTGCCGGGGACCGGGACCGCGCCGGTGACCGCGTGCGCGCCCTCGGTGAGGGTGCCGGTCTTGTCGAAGAGCACCACGTCGATGGTGCGCATCCGCTCCAGGGCCAGCCGGTCCTTGATCAGCACCCCGGCCTTCGCCGCGCGCTCGGTGGAGATCGCGATGACCAGCGGGATCGCCAGGCCCAGGGCGTGGGGGCAGGCGATGACCAGCACGGTCACGGTCCGGATCACCGCGTCGTCCGGGCTGCCCAGCAGCGTCCAGGCGACGGCGGTGAGGATGCCGGCGGCCAGGGCGAACCAGAACAGCAGCGCGGCGGCGCGGTCGGCCAGGGCCTGGGCCCGGGAGGAGGACTCCTGGGCGGCCGCGACCATCCGCTGGATCCCGGCCAGGGCGGTGTCGGCGCCGACGGCCTCCACCCGCACGCGCACGGTGGTGTCGGTGGCCACGGTCCCGGCGACCACCGTGTCGCCGGGTGCCCGGCTGACGGCCTTGGACTCGCCGGTGATCATGGACTCGTCGAACTCGGCCGTCCCCGCGACGATCTCCCCGTCGGCCGGGACCCGGGCGCCGGGACGGATGAGCACGACGTCGCCCACGGCCAGCTCGTCGACGGGCACGGTGACGGTGTCGCCGTCGACGACCTTCTCGGCCTCGTCGGGCAGCAGCGCGGCCAGGGCGTCCAGGGCGGAGGACGCCGCGCCGAGGGCGCGCATCTCCATCCAGTGGCCCAGCAGCATGATGACCACCAGCAGGGCCAGCTCCCACCAGAAGTCGAGGTCGAACCCGCCGATCCCCAGGGTGGTGACCCAGGAGGCGACGAAGGCGACGGTGATGGCCATGGCGATCAGCAGCATCATCCCCGGCTGCCGGCTCTTCAGCTCGGTGAGTCCGCCCCTGAGGAACGGGGCCCCGCCGTAGACGAAGATGACAGTGCCCAGCACGGGAGGGATCCAGGTGGAGCCCGGGAACCCGGGGACGGAGTAGCCCAGCAGGTGCCCGACCATCGGGCTGAAGACCACCACGGGGACCGCCAGCACGAGACTGAGCCAGAACTTGTTCCGGAACATCGCCGTGGAGTGCCCGGCGTGCTCGCCGTGGGTGTGGACCTGGTGGTCCTCGTCCACCGCCGAGTGGGCGTGCTCGTGCGGCATGGCCTGTCCGTGGGTGCCGGCATCGGCGTGCTGCTCGTGGCCGTGGGCGTCCGCGGGCTGCTCCGGGGCGGCGGGGCGGCCGTGGTCCTGGTGCGGGGAGCGCATGATCTTCCTCCTGCGAGAACTGGTGTCCGCTCGGTGGGGACCGAGGTGGGCCTGCTCCTCCTAGGTATATACCCCTAGGGGGTATAAGGCAAGGTGTGTCATCGGGTGATCCCGGCCGGCTCCGGCCCCGCCCGCTGACGGGAGGGCAGCTCCACGGTGAAGGCCGTCCCGGCCCCGGGCCCGGGGGACGTGACGGTCAGCGTCCCGCCGTGGGCCTCGACCAGGGCCCGGGAGATGGTCAGGCCGATCCCGGAGCCGCCGTGGTCGCGGTCCCGGGCGCTGTCCCCGCGCCAGAAGCGCTCGAACACCCGGGACAGGTGCTCGGCGGCGATGCCGTCGCCGGTGTCGGCAACGGTGACGGCCACCTGCCCCGGACCCCGCCGGACGACGCCGAGGGAGACCTGCCCGCCGGGCGGTGTGTGGCGCAGGGCGTTGGTGAGCAGGTTGCCCAGCACCTGCCCCATCCGCTGCCGGTCCACGTCCACCACCCCGGCGTCGTCGTCGACGTCCAGGACGAGCCGCACGCCCTTGGCGGCGTACGCCTCCCGGTGGGCCTCCGCGGCGGAGCGGGCCAGGTCGCCGGCCGGCTGCGAGGCGCGGTCCAGGTCGATCCGGCCCTCCTCGGCCCGGGAGACGTCGTGGATGTCCTCGACCAGCCGGGTGAGGCGTCCGAGCTGGTCGGTCACGAGCTCGCCGGTGGCCTCGTCCCACTGCGCCACCCCGTCCTGCAGCGCCTCGCAGTAGACGGTGAGCACCGAGATCGGGGTGCGCATCTCGTGGGCGAGGTCCGAGAGCATCCGCCGCCGGAGCTCCTCGGTGCGCTCCAGCCGCTCGGCCATGGTGTTGAACGAGGCCGCCACGGCGTCCACCTCGACGCCGGCGCCGAGGGCCGGGACCCGGGTGTCGTAGCGGCCGCGGGACACGCCCCGCGCCGCCTCGGTGAGCGCGGCGAGGGGCCGCCGGAGGCGGCGGGTGAACAGCCAGGTCACCGCCGCGGCGCAGATCACGGCGGTGCCCAGGGCCACGCCCAGGACGATGAGACCGGCGTCCCGGTAGGCCCGCTCCACGTGGAGCAGCTCGGGGGAGTTCTCGGCGTGCCCGGCCATGATCAGGTGCTCGTGGAAGATCGCGGGTCCGGCCAGGGAGGCGACCGCCACGGCGGCGAGGATGCTGGCGGCCACCACGATGGCCTGGGCCAGGAAGAACCGGGAGGCCAGGCCGCGGGGGTGCCGTCGTCGGGTCATCGCGCCACCATCCGGTAGCCGACCCCGCGCACGGTGTCGACGAAGGCGGCCTGGTCCTCCCCGAGCTTCCGGCGCAGGTGCCCGATGTGCACGTCCACGATCCGCTCGTCACCCACCCATGAGGGCCCCCACACGGTGTCGATGAGCCGGCGGCGGGTCAGCGCCTCGTGCGGCCGGGCCGTCAGGGCGGCCAGCAGCTCGAACTCGGTGCGGGTCAGCGCCACCGCCTCCCCGCCCACCCGCGCCTCGTGGGCCGCGAGGTCGACGGTCAGCTCGCCGAACTCCCGGGCGGGCTCGACCGGGGCCAGCGTGGTGCGGGGCCGGCGCAGCACCGCGGCCACCCGGGCGACGAGCTCGCGGACGCTGAAGGGCTTCGTGATGTAGTCGTCGGCCCCGGCCGCCAGCCCGGCCAGCTTGTCCTCCTCGTCCCCGCGGGCGGTGAGCATCAGCACGTAGCACTCAGAGAAGCCCCGGATCCTGCGGCACACCTCGATGCCGTCCAGCCCCGGCAGCCCCAGATCCAGCACCACCACGTCCGGGCTCCGGTCGCGGGCGGCGTCCACGGCGTCGGGGCCGGTGTGGACGGTGGCGACCTCGTAGCCGCCGCGGGCCAGGTAGGTGGCGACCATCTGCGCCAGCGGCTTCTCGTCATCCACCACCAGCACCCGCCCGGCCGCCGCGTCAGTGCCAGGATTCATGACTTCAGTGTCCTCCCCCGCCGCGGCGCGGCGGCACCCGGGGGCGGTCAGCGCGGGAATCTTCGCCAAACCTTCACGGACCACGCCGCGGGCCGGGGCGCCTTGGCCGACTGCCGTCCGTCCGGAGAACCGGTGACCGATTCCGTCACCTGCCCGGCGGCCCTGTCTCCCCCGGCGCCGGATTCCTAGAGTCGTGCCATGGGGACACGACGGAGCGCGGCGGCTGGCGCCCGGGGGGCCAGCGCGACCTGGGTGTGGTGGGACGCCCGCCGGGCCCACCGCAAGGGTCCGGAGGCGCTCCGCCGGCGGCAGCGGGAGCGGCTGGCCGAGCTCGTGGCCTTCGCGCGGGAGCACTCCGCCTACTACCGGCGGCTCTACCAGGGCCTGCCGGGGCGGGTCGAGGACGTCACCTCCCTGCCGGTGACGGACAAACGGCAGCTGATGGCCCACTTCGACGAGGTCGCCACGGACCCGGCTGTGACCCTGACGGCGGTCCAGGAGTTCGTGGCGGACCCGGCCAGGATCGGTGAGCGGTTCGCCGGGAGGTACCTGGTGGCCACCACCGCCGGCACCACCGGCACCCGGGGTCTCTTCGTGCTCGACGACCGGTACCGGGCGGTGACCTCGGGGATGATGGCCCGGCTGTCCGCGGGCTGGCTGTCCGGGCGGGACCTGGTGCGGCTCACGGTGCGCGGGGGCCGGTTCGCCGCGGTCGTGGCCACCGGCGGGCACCTCCTGGCCGTGGCCACCAGCACCCGTGAGATGCGGGAGCGACCGCGGCGCCACCGCCGGCTCAGGATCCTCTCGATCCACCGGCCGCTGCCCGAGCTGGTGGCCGAGCTCAACACCTTCGGCCCGCTCATGCTCGGCGCCTACGCCAGTGTGCTGCGCCTGCTGGCCTCCGAGCAGGAGGCCGGGCGGCTGCGCCTGCGCCCGGTGCTGGTGCTCAGCACCGCCGAGGGCCTGCCGCCGGACGAGCGCACCCGGATCGAGCGGGCCTTCGGGGCGCCCGTGCGGGAGGTCTACGGGTGCACCGAGATCGGCTACGCGGCCTCGAGCTGCGCCCGGGGCTGGCTGCACCTGGTCGAGGACTGGGTCGTCCTCGAACCGGTCGACGCCGAGCACCGTCCCGTCCCGCCCGGGACCGTCTCGCACACGGTGCTGATGACGAACCTGGCCAACCGGGTCCAACCGATCATCCGCTACGACGTCGGTGACCGGGTCCTGATGAAGCCGGACCCGTGCGGCTGCGGGAACCCGGCCCCGGCCCTGCGGGTGCAGGGCCGGGCCTCGGACGTCCTCGCCTTCCCCGACGACGACGGGCGGGGCCTGGTCGCGGTGCCCCCGCTCGCGCTGGGGACCGTCATCGACCGCGTCCCGGGCGTGGGGCTGTTCCAGGTCGCCCAGACCGCCCCTGCCGGCCTGCGGGTCCGGCTGCTCCCGGCGGCCGGCGAGGACCCCGAGCAGGTGTGGGCCGCCGTGCTGAGCGGCGTCACCGGCCTGCTCGGTGACCTGGGCCTGGGGCACGTCGCCGTCGAACGCGCCCCGGAGGCACCGCAGCAGAGCACCGGCGGCAAGTACCGCACCGTCATCCCGCTCCCCGCACCGTGACGGATCCGCCGGACGGCCGGCTCGTGGGCTGCAACGGGCAAACCAGGATCGAGCTGCCCGGTGCTCGTCCTCGTGGGCCGCGTGCGCCGGATCAGGCCCGCGGGCTGCCGGCCCCCGCGGGGTGCGGTGCCGGGGTGGTGCGGGAGGACCGTACCCCGGACCGGCCGCTCAGGGCCGGCAGCACCGCGAGGATCCCGAGCGCACCGGCCACGACGAAGGCCAGGACCGGGGCGGCGGGGTCGAACAGGATGCCCAGGAGGACCGAGCCGGCCGCCTGACCGACGGCGAGGGCGATGAACAGCACGGCGGTGCCCTCGGACACGCGATCGGGAACCACCCGCGCGGCCCAGACGATGAGGACGCCGGACAGGGCGGTGTAGCCGGCCCCGAAGACGGCCGCGGAGACGAACGCGGCGAGCGGCGCCCCCGGCGCCGCGCCCAGGACGACGGTCGCGCCGGCCATGGCCACCGCGGTCGAGACCCACGCCGTCCGCAGGCTCCAGACCTGGACGATCTTCCCGGCGGCGGCGCCCAGCACGCCGAACGCCCCCAGGACCATCCAGGCCGCGATGGAATAGGACTCCTCGCCCGTGCCGGACTCGGCCATGGCCGTGCGCCCGAAGGTCCAGATCGCGGCGCTCGAGGCACCGGCGAGCGCCGCCGCGGCGATGGGCCGGGTCAGCGGCACCAGATCACGGACCCGCACCCGTGCGGGCCGCTCCGCGGCCGGAGACCGGTGCGCGGACCGGTCCGCCCGGAGGGTGGCCACGGTGGCCGCTGCCACCAGGACGGCGATGGCCGCCCACCCCAGGCGCCACTGGTCGATCGTGAGGAGCATGAGGATGCCCGCGACGACGATGCCCGCCCCGGTGCCGGCGTTGACGACCGTCTGGGCACTCTCCTGGCGCGCCGATGCGAGGTTGCGCTCGATGAGCGTGACCAGGCCCGGGGTGGCGAACCCGGCGCCGGCACCGGCGAGCACCACACTCACCGCGAGGACGACCGCGGTGGGCGAGGCCGCCACGCCTGCCGTGCCCAGCGTGGCCGTCGCCCCCGCGCACACCACGACCAGGCGCGGGCGGGCGGCCAGGCGCGAGGCGAGCACCGCGGCGAGGCAGAAGGAGAGGAAGCTCCCGGCCTGGATGAGCCCGGAGACGGCCGAGCCCATCTGGAAGGTCTCGGTGAACCGGGGCAGGAAGAGGCCGTAGCCGAAGCGCGCCAGCCCGTAGGTCGCCGCGATCAGTGCCATCCCGCTGATCACCAGAGCTCGCATGGAACTCCCTCTCGCACGTCGCTTACCAGAACGATCGTAACGCTACACCAAAACGCTCGTTCTGGAACGAGGGATCGATACAGTGGTGGGGTGACCACCGTCCCGCGACTCCCCGCGCGCACCCGGCTGCTGCAGGCGGCTGACCGCGTGCTGTTCGACCGCGGCATCCGGGCCACGCCCGTCGACGAGCTGCTGCGCGAGGCGGAGGTCTCGGCAGCCACCCTGTACACGCACTTCGGCAGCAAGGACGCCCTGGTGGCCGAGGCGCTGCGGGTCCGGCTGGCGGACTGGCGGTCGGTCTGGGACCAGCACGTGGTCGCGGCCGCCGACGACACGGCGCGGCTGCTCGCGGTGTTCGATGCCCTGGCCTCCTACCGGCGGGACCAGCCCCACCCGGCGCGCTGGTGCGCCTTCCTGGCCGCGGCCACCGAGCTTCCCGAGGCCGCGGACGAGATCGGCGCCGTCCTGGCCGCGGACACCGCCCTCCTCACCGAGCGACTCCTGCACCTCTCCCGGCCCCTCGCCGGGGGACGCGCCCAGGACCTGGCCGACGAGGTCCTCCTGGCCTACGGCGGGACCCTGGCCGCCTTCCTCCGCGGCACCCCGCGCTCACCGATCGAGGTCGGCCGCCGCCTGGCCTCCGCCGCGGTCCGAGCCCACCGCCGCGCCTGACCCTTCACCAGCGACGGGCGGCTCCGGACCCCGACGCCGGGGCCACCTCGGTGCGGGCGTGCAGAGCGGGGCCTGGCGTCAGCGGTGGAGACGGACGCTCAGCCGGGGCAGCAGGATCTGGACCAGCGGGCCGATGGCCAGGGCGTAGAGCACCGTGCCCAGTCCCACGGTGCCGCCGAGCACCCACCCGGCGAGCACCACGACCACCTCGATCGAGGTGCGGACCACGCGCACCGATCCCCCGGTGCGCCGGACCAGGCCGGTCATCAGCCCGTCCCGCGGGCCGGCGCCCAGGTGCACCCCGATGTAGGCGGCGGTCGCTACGGCGTTGAGGAGCACGCCGGCGAGCACGAGCAGCACCCGCAGCGGCAAGGACTCGACCGGAGGCAGCACCGCCAGGGTCGCGTCGAGCACCAGCCCGACCACCACGGCGTTGCTGAGGGTGCCCAGCCCGGGCCGCTCGCGCAGCGGGATCCAGAGAAGCAGCAGCAGCACGCTGACCACGATGACCACCGTGCCCATGCTCAGCCCGAACTGCCGGGACAGCCCCTGGTGCAGCACGTCCCACGGGATGACACCGAGCTCCGCCCGCACGAGCATCCCCATGGTGATGCCGTAGAGCACCAGCCCGGCGAAGAGCTGCACGAGCCGCCGGGGCAGCCGGCGCGACCCCGGCCCGTCGATCGAGCGGGCGAGGGCGCGCGGACTCCAGTTCATGCGGATCATCTTCGCACCGGCGGGGCCCTCCCTGCGCACGGGCCGGAATCGCCGGCGAGGCCGCCGCCCGCCCGGCACGTCGTCGGCCCTCCGCGCGGCCGAGGACCGGCCGGCTTCAGATCCGCCGGGTGCTGGTGATGCCGCCGTCCACGTGGATCTCGGCGCCGTGGAGGTAGGCGGCGTCGTCGGAGACGATCCAGGCGACGGCGGCGGCGATCTCCTCCGGGGTCCCGGGACGCCCGGCGGGAGTGGCGGCCGTGATCCGGGCGATCACGTCGTCGGCCGGGGCGTTGACCGGGGACCGCGTCGCTCCGGGAGAGACGGTGTTGACCCGCACACCGTGCGACCCGAACTCCGCCGCCCAACTGCGCGCGAGCTGGATCTGCGCCGCCTTCGTCGCCGAGTACAGCCCCACGACAGGGCTGCCGACGTGGGCCATCCACGAGCCGATGACGACGATTGCCCCGCTGCCGTTCTCGACCATCCCCGGCGCCAGGGCGGCCGTGAGCACGTGCGGGGCACGCACGTTGACGGCGAGCGCGGCCTCGAGATCCGCGTCGGTGAGGGAGAGGGTGTCCACGGCGGGGCACACGGCGGCGTTGTGGACCAGCGTGTCGACGTGACCGCCCAGGGTCTGCGCGGCCGCGCGGGCGAAGGCCCGGAGGTCGTCCGCGGGGGCGGTGAGCTCGGAGGCGATGAAGTCCGCCCGCCCTCCGCGGTCGCGGATCCCGGCCACCACGCCGTCCCCGCGGGCGCGGTCACGGCCCGTGACGCCGACGTACCACCCTCGAGCCGCCAGTGTCCGTGCGGTGGCGGCACCGATGCCGCTGGTGGAGCCGGTGACCAGAGCGGTGCGGGTTCGTCCCAGTGGTGTCATGACCCCATGCTCGCCGGGGCGAGCCCGGATGGCCACAGCCGGCTCGAGCAGGACGGGCAGCACGCCGTTCCCGACGACGTCGTCGTGGCGCTGCGGCGCCCGCTGCACCCGGGCAGGATCGAAGCAACCCCTCTGCACGACCCGGCCGCTCCTCCGCGCCGCGCCCGCCCGGGATCCGTCCGCCCGGCTCAGGCCTTCCTGACGGTGAGGGTGACGTTGGGGCAGGAGGCGGCGATCCGGGTCAGGGCGGCCTTCTCCGTGCTGTCGACCTTGAGACCCCAGCGGATCTTCACCGCCACCCACTCCCCGACGTAGCCGCAGCGGTTCCGCGGCGGCATCCAGGCCTCGGGGCCCCGGGCCTGCTTGGCCGAGTTCAGCGCGGAGGTCTGGGCGCTGAGCGTGCGGTGGTCGCCGAGGTCGTTGTAGAACGCCACGCGCTTGGCCTTCGTCCAGTACCGCGCCCCGGAGCCCCAGGCCTCGTGGACGGGCACCGTGTGGTCGATCTGCACCGTGGTGGCCGAGGTGTGCACCCTCCCGTCCCAGGTGGTGATCCAGCGCCCGCCCTTGACGGTGCAACGCTTGCTGGTGGTGAAGCTGATGCTCGCCCTGGACTCGTTCTGCAGCACCTCGGCGCGGGTGTTCTGGCAGTCGCGGTTGGCGTCGTTCCAGTCGCCGAACTGCCTGGCCCGGTCATAGCCGACGTTGTTCTCCCCGGCCACGGGCAGGGACTTCACTGCGGTGCGCAACGAGGCGCTGTAGGTCGTCGCCGCCTCGACGGGCATAGCACCACCGACGAGGACCAGACCGGCCACGACCACCGATGCCGCGGCAGTCCGGAGCGGGCCGCCGACAGTGGGCGAGCCGTCGCCGGAAGGGCGGGCACGGAAGAGCATGCTGAGGAACATCGGGGGCCTCCAGGAAGGGGGATGAGGCGCCGGCGCGGGCGTCACTCCATCCTGGCATCGCTATTGCAAATACATGCAACGTGTTGTGGTCACACTTTTGGGGACGACTCCCGGGACAGGGGGGACCTCTGAGAGCTGCGTCAGGCCTCGACAGGGGAGAGCATCGGCCGGTGCTCGTAGAAGGTTTGCAGCACCACGGTGGTGCGGGTGTTCACGGAGGCCACGTGGCGCACCTCGTTGACGAGGGCCTCGAGCGCCTTCGGCGAGGCCACCCGGACGAAGAGCATGTAGGCGGAGTCCCCGGCCACCGAGTGGCAGGCCTCGATCGCCGTGATCGACTGCAGGAGCTCGGGGGCGTTGTCGGGCTGGCGGGGATCGAGGGGCGTGATCTCGATGAAGGCCGCGAGCGGCTTGCCGATGGCCTCGGGGTCGAGGATCGCTTGGTACCCGGCGATCACCCCGCTGCTCTCGAGCTTGCGCAGGCGCGCCTGCACGGCCGAGACCGAGAGGCCGACCCGCTCGGACAACTGGGCGAGGGTGGCGCGCGGGTCGTGGGACACCTCGGTTGCCAGTCGCACATCCATGGGGTCGTCCATGGGCCGAACGCTACCAGCTGATCCCGCCGAGAGGGTTGACAGCCTCACGACCACATGTGAATGTTCCTGTATGTGATCATCATCACCGGAAAATTTCCGCTGATCTACGACAGGAGGGTTTCAATGTCCACGTCTCTGCAGGCGGTGCAGGCCATCATCGGCGAACCTGAGGTCGTGGAGGATGCCCGCACCGTGGAGTCGAGCCCGGCCTGGCTCCGGCTCCGGTCGGCGGCCACCGCCCTGCAGGCCCTGCAGGTCAAGGACGGGTCGATCCCCGAGCTCGCCGACCACCCGACGGCGCGCGAGCACGTCGAGGTGATCGTGGCGTCGATCGCCGAGCTCGCCCCGCTCTTCCCGCACGACGCGGCGTACCTGGCGGCCCTGCCCCGCGACTTCGCACGCTGGGCGGACGGCGGCTTCGGGGAGCCGGACTTCCTCGACTCCCTCGTCGAGTTCCAGCCGCAGCAGCACCGCGTGGACGGCATCCGGCATCTCGTCGTGTTCCCCATGCACACCCAGAACGGCTCGGCGAACCGGCACGTCGAGGCCCTGATCGTCGAGGCGATCTGGCCGGAGTTCATCGCCGAGCTCGAGGCCGGGCACTACGGCAACAAGCTGTTCGTGTCCCTGCGGCTGATCGACTTCACCCCGGGCTACGACTCGAACTCCGCGGTCCTGTTCCCCGAGACGGTCGCCGTGCGGGAGATCCCGACGTTCACCTGGGGCGCCATCTTCCAGGACCGTGAGGCGGCACGCTACCGCCGCGTGGTCACCGCAGCCGCCGGCATCACGAAGCTGGACCTGCCCGAGGACGCCGCGGCGCTGCTCGCCGATCAGGATCTCGCCGAGAAGACCTTCGTGATGTGGGACATCATCCACGACCGCACGCACATGCGCGGCGACCTGCCGTTCGACCCGTTCATGATCAAGCAGCGGATGCCGTTCTTCCTGTACTCCCTGGAGGAGCTGCGCTGCGACCTGACGGCGTTCCGGGAGTCGGTGACGATCGAGCGTGCGCTCACGGCGCGGCGAGCGGCCGGCGAGGAGCTCACCGAGATCGAGGAGCAGACCCGCCGGCACGGGAAGCTCGTGCAGTACGCGGTGATCTTCGACCGGATCTTCCGTTTCGCGATCACCGGTTCGCGGGTGCGCAACTACGACGGGCTGGGCGGGCAGCTGCTGTTCGCCTGGCTCCACCGGAAGCACGTCCTGCAGTGGCGTGACGTCGAGCTCAGCTTCGACTGGGACCGGGTCGCGGACGCGGTCGTCGAGCTCGGCGAGGCCATCGACCAGCTGTACTGGGAGTCGATCGACCGGCCGAAGACGGTGCACTGGATGAAGGCGTACGAGCTCATCGCCTCCGTGGTCCCTCCGAACCCCGCATCGGTGTGGGCGGAGGGGCTCCCCCGCGAGGTGCTGGCCGGGCCGCCGCGAGGCTACACGGACCTGGTGCTGGACGACGAGTTCCCGCTGTCGATGTTCTTCGAGGCGCTCGACAAGAAGATGAAGGGCGTCATCGCGTCGACGGCCGGCATCCGCGCCACGGACGCCTGAGCGATGACCGACCTGACCGGGCGCACCGTCCTGATCGCCGGCGCCACCAGTGCGTCCGGTCTGGCGGCGGCGCGGACCCTGACCTCGGCCGGGGCCCGCGTCGTCGCCACGGGGCGCCACGCGGAGAAGCTCGTCCCCCTCGCAGCACTGGGGGCGCACACGGAGACGGTGGACCTCGCCGACGAGCGCGCCGTGCTCGACCTCTCCCGCCGGCTGCACGACCGCGGCTGGTCGATCGACGGGATCCTCCACCTCGTCGGAGGATGGCGCGGCGGCGGTGGGCTCGCTGGGCAGACGGAGGAGGACTACCGGGTGCTGGAGACCTCCTTCACCGCCCTGCGCCACCTGAGCCGTACCTTCGACGACGACCTCCGGGCCTCGCCGGCGGGCCGGCTGGCGATCGTGTCCTCGACCGCGGTGAACCGTCCGCTGGCGGGCGGGGCCAACTACGCCGCGGTGAAGGCCGCGAGCGAGGCGTGGACCCGGGCTGTGGCGCAGGGATATGCGAAGGGCGCCCGCGAGGCCGGCGAGCCGCTGCGCGTCGCCGCCGTGATCTTCCGGGTGAAGGCCCTGGCCGGTCTGGAGGACCGGCTCGCGAACGCCTACGCCGGGCTCTGGGACGCCGAGGCCCCGGAACTGAACGACTCGACCATCGAACTCCAGGAGAAAGGATGAGGCACCACATGAAGAGGTCCCACGACGCCGAGCTGAGGGGTTTCGCCTCGGACAACTACTCCGGGGTCCACCCGGAGGTGCTGGACGCCCTGGTCGAGGCCAACGGCGGTCACCAGATCGCCTACGGCGAGGACGAGTACACGGCACGGCTGCAGGACGTGATCGTGCAGCACTTCGGCGAGGGCGCCTCGGTGTGGCCGATGTTCAACGGCACCGGCGCCAACGTCGTCGGGCTCCAGTCGATGCTCCCGCGCTGGGGCGCGGTGATCTGCGCGGACACGGCGCACATCCACGTCGACGAGGGCGGCGCGCCCGAGAAGTCCGCCGGCATCAAGCTCCTTCCCGTCCCCACGGGAGACGGGAAGCTCACGCCCGAGCTGATGGCGGCGGAGGCCTGGGGCTGGGGGGACGAGCACCGCGCCCAGCCGCTCGTCGTCTACCTCACCCAGTCCACCGAGCTCGGCACCCTGTACACACCGGACGAGATCCGGGCGATCACGGACTACGCGCACGCCCACGGCATGTCCGTCTACCTGGACGGGGCCCGGCTCTCGAACGCGGCGGCCGCCCTGAGACTGCCCCTGCGGGCCTTCACCACCGACGTCGGCGTCGACGTGCTCGCCCTCGGCGGCACCAAGAACGGGGCCCTCGGCGCCGAGGCCCTGGTGGTCCTGAACGAGGCCGCGTCCCAGGGCCTGGTCTACCTGCGGAAGAACCAGATGCAGCTGGCCTCGAAGATGCGGTTCGTCTCGGCCCAGCTGCTCGCGCTCCTGGACGGCGACCTGTACCTGCGCACCGCGGGCCGTGCGAACGCGATGGCCCGGCGCCTGCGCGACGGCATCGAGGCGGGCATCGCCGACGGGTCGATGCCCGGCGTCGCCTTCACCCAGGAGACCCAGGTGAATTCCGTCTTCGCCACCCTGCCCGCCGGCATCGCGGACCGCCTGCGCCGGCGGTTCCGGTTCTACGACTGGGACGCGGCGACGGGCGAGGTCCGCTGGGTGTGCAGCTTCGACACCACGCCGGAGGACGTCGACGCCTTCCTGGCCGCCCTCCGCTCGGAGCTCGTCCCGGTCGGCTGACCCCGGCGGGTGCCCGCCCGCTCCTCGACACCGCGCCCTCGGGGGCACGTTCCTGCCCCCGCCGGCCGAGCGCACCCTCGTCCACCCGGCGCGCCCGCGCGCCCGCGCCCGCAGCCCGCGCTCTGCCCTGCCCTGCTCCGCCGCAGGAGCCTCCCACACGTGCCCGCGCCCACCCCTGCCCGCACCCACCCCTGCCCGAAGGAGACCAACCGTGACCGCCACCTCCACCCTGCGCGCCCGCGCCGGCACCGACCGGCCCGCCTACCGCAGCATCGACCCCGCCACCGGTCAGCTCGTGACCGAGGTCCCCACCGCCACCGACACCGAGGCCGAGGAGGCGCTCACCGCCGCGGGGACCGCCTTCCGCGACTGGCGCTCCCGTCCGATCGACGAGCGGGCCGCCGTGGCCGCCCGGGTCGGCGAGCTGTTCGCCGAGCGCGCCGACGAGCTGGCCGCCATCGCCACCCAGGAGATGGGCAAGCCGGTCTCCGAGGCCCGGGAGGAGGCGCAGTTCTGCGCCGAGATCTTCGGCTACTTCGCCGCCCAGGGCCCGGCCCTGGCCGCCGACCAGGCCCTGCCCACCCCGCACGGGACCGGGCGGGCCGTGCTCCAGCGGCGCCCGGTCGGGGTGCTGCTGGGGATCATGCCGTGGAACTACCCCTACTACCAGGTGGCCCGCTTCGCCGCCCCCAACCTGGTGCTGGGCAACACGATCCTGCTCAAGCACGCCGAGTCCTGCCCCCGGGCGGCCCTGGCCCTCCAGCAGCTCATGGACGACGCCGGGGTGCCCGCCGGGGTGTACACGAACCTCTTCGCCTCCCACGCCCAGATCGAGGACATCATCGCCGACCCCCGCATCCAGGGCGTGTCCCTGACCGGGTCCGAGCGCGCCGGGGCGAAGGTCGCCGAGATCGCCGGGCGGAACCTGAAGAAGGTCGTCCTCGAGCTCGGCGGCTCCGACCCCTACGTGGTGCTGGACACCGACGACGTGCGCGAGTCCGCCCGGACGGCCTTCGCCACCCGGATGGGCAACACGGGCCAGGCGTGCAACTCCAACAAGCGGATGATCGTCACCGCCGGGATCTTCGACGCGTTCGTGGCCGAGCTGACCCGCCTCGCCGCCGCGCTGGTGCCCGGCGACCCGTCCGCCGAGGCCGACGGCACCTACGCCCCGATGGCCTCCCGCGCCGCCGCCGAGACCCTGGCCGCCCAGATCCGCGAGGCCGTGGAGGCCGGAGCGACCCTGCACACCGGCGGGACCCTCGCCGAGGGTCCCGGGGCGTATCTGGCCCCGGCCGTGCTCACCGGCGTCACCCCGGGAATGGCCGCCCACCATCAGGAGCTCTTCGGCCCCGTCGCGGTGGTCTACCGGGCGGCCGACGACGACGAGGCCCTCGCCCTGGCCAACGACACCCCCTACGGGCTCGGCGGGGCGGTCTTCAGCACCGACCCCGAGCGGGCCCGGCGGCTCGCCGAGCAGCTCGAGTGCGGGATGGCCAACGTCAACGCCGCCGAGGCCGAGGGCGCCGGCATGCCCTTCGGCGGGGTCAAGCGCTCCGGCTACGGCCGGGAGCTGGGCCCGCTGGGCATGGACGAGTTCGTCAACAAGCGCCTGCTCTANGCGGGGGGAGGTCCTGCCGCGCGCTGCCGGCCGCGGGCAACGCCGCCGAGGCCGAGGGCGCCGGCATGCCCTTCGGCGGGGTCAAGCGCTCCGGCTACGGCCGGGAGCTGGGCCCGCTGGGCATGGACGAGTTCGTCAACAAGCGCCTGCTCTACATCAACGACTGACCCGGGCCGGGGCGGTCGGACACCGCCCCGGCCTCCCCCGGCGTGCAGACCCGCCGCCTCCGAGGAAAGGTTCCCGTGGACACCATCGCACCGCCCCAGACGACCGCCCCGACCGGACGGGGAGCACCGGCTCCCGCCGAGGCGCACGCACGGCTGCGCCGCAGCCTCAAACCCCGCCACCTGACCATGATCGCGATGGGCGGGGCCATCGGCACCGGCCTGTTCGTGGCCTCGGGCAACACCATCGCCACCGCCGGTCCCGGTGGGGCCCTGCTGGCCTACGTGGCCATCGGGTTCATGGTCTTCCTGCTCATGCAGTCCCTGGGCGAGATGGCCACCTACCTGCCGGTCTCCGGTGCCTTCGAGGAGTACTCGACCCGCTTCGTCAGTCCCTCCTTCGGCTTCGCCATCGGCTGGAACTACTGGTACAACTGGGCGATCACCGTGGCCGCCGAGCTCGTGGCCGCCGCGCTGATCATGCGCTACTGGNTCCTTCGGCTTCGCCATCGGCTGGAACTACTGGTACAACTGGGCGATCACCGTGGCCGCCGAGCTCGTGGCCGCCGCGCTGATCATGCGCTACTGGCTCCCCGACGTGCCCTCGTGGATCTGGTCGGCCCTGTTCCTCGCGATCCTCTTCGGCCTCAACGCCCTGTCCACCCGCGCCTACGGCGAGAGCGAGTTCTGGTTCTCCCTCATCAAGGTGGTCACCATCGTGGTCTTCCTCGTCCTGGGCGTGCTCATGATCGTGGGGATCATCGGCGGCAGCTCCCCCGGCTTCGACAACTGGACCACCGGGGACGCCCCCTTCGTCGGCGGCGGGGCCGGGATCCTGGCGATCTTCATGGTGGCCGGCTTCTCCTTCCAGGGCACCGAGCTCGTGGGCGTGGCCGCCGGTGAGGCGGAGAACCCGGAGAAGAACGTGCCCAGGGCCATCCGCACCGTGTTCGTGCGGATCCTGCTGTTCTACGTCGGGGCCATCGCCATCGTGGGCTTCCTCATCCCCTACACCAGCCCCTTCCTGCTGGGCAGCGGGGTCGAGGACATCTCGATCTCCCCGTTCACCCTCGTGTTCGAGAACGCCGGGGTGCTCGCGGCGGCCTCCGTGATGAACGCGGTGATCCTCACCGCCATCCTCTCGGCCGGCAACTCCGGGCTCTACGCCTCCACCCGCATGCTCTGGGCCCTGGCCGACAGCGGCAAGGCCCCAAAGTTCCTCGTGAAGGTCAACCGCCGCGGCGTGCCCATGAACGCCCTGCTCGCCACGACCGCCGTGGGAGCCGCCTGCTTCCTCACCACCCTGATCGGCGACGGCGCCGCGTACGTGTGGCTGGTCAGCGCCTCGGGGCTGGCCGGGTTCATCGTGTGGATGGGCATCGCGTGGAGCCACTACCGCTTCCGGAAGGCGTACACCGCCCAGGGCAAGGACCTCGCCGACCTGCCCTACCGGGCGCGGTTCTTCCCGCTGGGCCCCATGATCGCCCTGGCCCTGTGCGCGGTGGTGATCCTCGGGCAGAACTACCAGGCCTTCGTGGGGGACATCGACCTGCTCGCCGCCCTGTCGGCCTACATCGGCCTGCCGCTGTTCCTCGCCCTGTGGCTGGGCCACCGGCTGGTGACGGGTTCCAGGATGGTCCGCTACGAGGACGCCGACCTCACCCGCGCCACCGACTGACCGCACCGCCCCCGGGTCCCCGTCACCCGCCGCCCGGGGCGGGTGACGGGGACTGCTGCCGGGTCAGGCGGCTCCGCCGGCGGCCTGCGGCGCCCCCGAGTCGTGACCGTGCCCGCCGTCGCCGACGTGCTCCCGGGCCACGAAGTTCTCCAAGTCGAAGAGGTTCTCGGCCCGGCGCGCGACGTTCACCAGGGTGGTCATCGAGGCGACCTCCTCGACCTGCTCCTTCAGGAACCAGAGCATGAACTGCTCCCCCAGCGCGTCCCCCTCGGCCCGGGCGGCGGCGAACAGCGCCTTGATCTGCTCGGTGACCTCCTGCTCCTGGGACAGCGCCAGGGCCAGGGGCTCACGGACGTCGGTGAAGTCGTTGCGCACCTCCCCCACCCCGGGAATGGTCAGGGGGAGGTCCCGGTCCAGGATGTACTGGACGATCATCATGGCGTGGTTGCGCTCCTCCAGCGACTGCCGGTAGAAGTGCCGGGCCAGCTGCGGGAGGTCCTGGCTGTCGAACCAGACCGCCACGGCGATGTACTGGTGGGAGGCGGCGAACTCGTGGCCCACCTGGCGGGTGAGCAGCTCGTCGAAGGTCTCGGGGGCCATCAGGATCTCCTGACATCGGTGGGTCCCCAGGGCGGACGACGCCCCGGCCGCTCCACCGGTGCGAGCCCGGGGCGGGGCCGGCAGGAATCGTCGCTCGGGTCTGGAGTTCGAGCGTAGCGCGGTGGCACGGCGGGGTGTAGGCCGGGCACCGGAAACTTCCCCCGACACGGCGCTCCGCGTCGTCCTCGGCGGAGGCCGGAGCGCCCTGCCCCCGGCCGCCCTGTCCCTCAGACGACGCGCACCGCGGTGAGCTCGTAGACCCTGGCCGTGCTCGTGGCGGGTCCGTGGCAGGTCAGCTGGTGCGGCGGGGCGGTGTGGGACCGCAGTTCGACGTCGACGAGGCCCGGCCGGGGTGGGCGGCCGGTGAGACGGATCCGCCAGCGGTCGCCGTCGCGAGCCGACTCGGTGACCGTCCAGTCGTGGCGTCCGGCCGGGCCGAAGCGTTCGAGCGCGGCCGCGACAGCGGCCTGCTGCGGTGGGAAGAGATCGGTGTACCCGCGCAGGTGCTCCGCGTGCACCCGGCCGGCGAGATGCTCCTCGACCGTGGTGACGGCGGACTCCGCGTCGAGCCCTCCGTAGTAGACGCCATCGGGGACGACGACGACGTTGGCGGCGAACCGGTCACCGCCGACGTGCGAGCACTCCCAGACCAGCTCCGGCCAGCGCTCGCTCAGGGCACGACCCACGGGCCGTCCGCGCACCGCGCAGCAGGGATCGTGCTGACCGTGGGCGCAGACCAGGAGGACCGGGGGGTGGCCGGTCTCACCGGGGACGCCGAGAGCCGTGGCGATTCCCGCGAGGTCCTCGTCGCGGCTCCACGTGCCCCAGTGCTGGCGACCGTCGCCGGAGTCGTCGTGGCGCAGCACGGCCCACCGGCGGGGGCCCTCCTCGTGCCGGCGGCGGCCGTGGCGCCTGATCAGGAGGATGCGAGCCCGCGCCGCCTGCGCGGCGGAGAACACGAGGGCCTTGGTCTCCGGCTCGAGCTCGAGACCGTCGAACCCGTTGACCGGCCATCCGCCGCGGTGCTCGATGAGGACCCAGACGAGCCCGCGCGGGGCCGTCCCTGCCATCGGGTCGCCGCGCCCCCGGGCTCCGTCGGCGCACCAGAAGCGGCACGAGGCATTCACGGTGGCGGGGTCAGTGGTCACAGGGAACAAGAACCCCCGCCCGCAGCAGTCGTTCGGCGAGCTCGACGCCCAGCTCGCCCGCGGTGTGGACCTCGCCGTCGAGCAGGCACGAGACGGAGGGCAGATCGGTCTCCGGGAAGTCGAGCCACCCCACGCGCGTGCT
Source organism: Kocuria sp. UCD-OTCP (assembly GCF_000349605.1). Taxonomy (NCBI): domain Bacteria; kingdom Bacillati; phylum Actinomycetota; class Actinomycetes; order Micrococcales; family Micrococcaceae; genus Kocuria; species Kocuria sp. UCD-OTCP. The sequence continues at coordinate 149,032 of NZ_AOSQ01000001.1, read as the reverse complement.
CAGCCGCGGGCCCTCCAGCCGTGCCTCCAGGGCACCGCGCAACCGCACGGGGGTCCCTGAGCCCAGACCCTGGACGGCCGCGAGCTGGGCCAGCGGCCCCAGCGGGGCCGGGCGCCCCTGCCCTCGCCGGGTGCGGTGGAACCGCGGCGTGGGATCGGCCGCGGCGAGCGCGGCGACCAGGCGCTCGCGGACGGTGTCGAGCTCCCCGCCCGGTCCGTCGACGCCCACGGGCAGGGACCCGCGCATCTCCGGGTCCTCGGCCAGCAGCGCCAGCGCCTCCTGGGCGAGCTGCTCGGCCAGGCCGTGGCGGGTCCAGGTGTGGATCCCGAGCGTGAGATGGACGGAGACCGCCCCCTGCGCCTGAGCCGCGTGCAGCCAGCCGCGCGGCAGGTAGAGGGCGTCGCCGGGCTCGAGCACCACGTCGAGATGGGCCTCGCCCTTCGCGGCCTCGGCCACAGCGGAGCGGCGGTCGGTCCAGGGCTGGTCCCGCAGCGGGTCCGGGTGCACCGGCTCGTGCAGCACCCAGCGCTTGGTCCCCTCGATCTGCAGGACGAAGACGTCGTGGACGTCGTAGTGGTCGTCGAACCCGCGGTTCTGCGGCGGGGTGATGTAGGCGTTGGCCTGCACCGGATGCCCGAGCTCGCCGCTCAGCGCGGCGCTGAAGTCGGCGACCGGCTCCCAGGTGCGGTGCAGCGCCTGCAGCACCAGCGTGGCGCCGTCGGCGAACTTCCGCCACAGCGCGGTGTCGTCGAGCTGATCCGCAATGGTGGCGCCGACGCCGGCGGGCGAGGTGAAGGTGGAGTCGGGGAACGTCGACCCGTCCTTGGCGACGCGCAGGAAGGGCGTGCGCAGCCCGCGGCGCGAGATCAGCTCGTCGACGGCGTCGGCGGAGAACAGGTCGGCGAAGCCGCCCGTCCGGCGCGTGAGCAGCGGTGCCCGGCCCCAGACGTCACGGGCGAACCGCTCCCAGCCGATGTCGATCAGGCGGGTCTCCAGGACCCCGGCGCCGCTCCGGGCGCCGGGGTCCTGCCCGTCAGCACGGACAACGTCCACGCTCAGAGGCCTCGCGCTCCGGCTCCTCCGTCGGCGCCGCCATCGGCACCGCCGTCCGCGCCGCCGTCGTGGACACCCGGGGTGCCGGCCGCTCCACCGTCAGCGGGGCCCTCGGCACCGCCGTCGGCACCGCCGTCCTGCACGCCCGGGGTGCCGGCCGCTCCACCGTCGGCCGGGCCCTCGGCGCCGTTGTCAGCGCCGCCGTCTGCGCCGCCGTCGTGCACGCCCGGGGTGCCGGCGGCTCCGCCGTCGGCCGGGCCCTCGGCGCCGTTGTCAGCACCGCCGTCGGCGCCGCCGTCGGCACCGCCGTCCTGAACACCCGGAGCGCCGAAGGCTCCGCCGTCGGCGGGACCTTCCGTCTGGTTCGGATCCTGCTGTGCATCAGTCATGTTGACCTCCCAGATTCGAGTGACCGCGCCGTCACCGGCCGATCACCAGGACAGGCGGTCCTTGAGCAGCACCGCCCAGCTCGAGGCTATCGGTGCGGGGCAGGTGAGGGAACAGCCGGCCCCCAGGTGATCCGGACGAGCCGAGGGAGCCGCGGGATGCGGGCCGCCCTCGCCGGGGGCACGATCTCCGGGCGGCCTCCGGAGGTGGAACAATTCACCCATCCCCTGCCCGCGACCGGGAGGTGCTGGATGACCGGCCTGGAGCTCGCCGTCGTCGCGCTCGTGGTGAGCATCGCGTCCTGTCTGCAGGGCGCGATCGGCTTCGGCGTGGCCCTGCTCTCCGCTCCCGTGATCGCCCTGTTCGACCCCGCCCTGCTGCCCGGTTCCCTGCTCCTGGTGGTCACCGGGCTCACCGCGCTCGGCGTGCTGCGGGACCGCGCCGCCGTGGACGTCAAGGACGCGGGCTGGGCCGTGGCGGGGCAGGTCCCCGGCACCGTGGCGGGAGCACTGCTGGTGGCCGCCCTGTCCGCCCGGACGCTGGCCCTCGTCCTGGCGAGCACCGTGCTGCTGGCCGTGCTGCTCAGCGTGTGCGGCTGGCGGCCGCGGCCCCGGCCTGCGGCCGTCGTCGTCGCGGGGGCGGCCTCCGGGCTCCTGGGGACGGCCACGTCCATCGGCGGTCCGCCCATGGCGCTCGTGTGGCACGGGTCCTCGCGGGCCCGGATGCGCGGCACCATGAGCGCCTTCTTCCTGGTCGGCGCCGTGCTGGCTCTCGTGGCGCTGACCGTGGTGGGGTCGATCGACCGCCGGACCGTGCTCTTCGCGGCCGCGCTCCTGCCGGCCATGGTCCTGGGCTTCGCGGTGTCCGGAGCGGTCAACGCGCGGATCAACCGGCGCATCGTCCGGCGGGTGGGCCTCGGCGCCTCGGCGCTGGGCGCCGTGCTGGTCCTGCTGCAGGCGCTCTGAAGCACGCCCTGCCGGGCCCCTCCGGCCGGCCTCAGAGCTGGTCGATCCGCCGGTACCGGGACGGCGTGGTGCCGGTGGTGGCCCGGAAGTGCCGGTTGAAGTTGGAGAGGTTGGTGAAGCCCACCCGATAGCAGATGTCCGAGACGGGCAGATCGGTGCCCCGCAGCAACCGGCAGGCCTCGGTGAGCCGCATCCGGTTGACCGTGCGGTTGAAGCCCACCCCGGTCGCCTTGGCGAACAGCCTTGAGAACGCGTCCCGGCTCAGGCCCACGGCCTCGGCCACCTCGGGCACGAGCATCCGGCCGTCCAGGTGCTCGGTGATGTAGCCCAGCGCCCGGTTGAAGACCTCGGCCTCGGACGCGTCCAGGCGGTAGGTGCCGCCGCGGCTGTCCAGGTAGCGGCGCTCGCTCTCCGGGGACTCGGCGAGGACGGCCAGCAGCTCGGCCACGGCGGCCAGCCGCCGGAGGCCGAACGTGCCGTTCACCGCCTCCATCGCCTCCGCGCCCTGGACGGCGGTGCGGCCGGTGAACTCGATGCCCCGGGCCGCGGCCTCCAGGAGCGGACGCAGGGCCTCGAGCTCGGGCAGCGTCCCTGCGGCGGCGAAGAACCGCTCCTGGTCGAACTGGAGCACGGCGTCCCGGTTGCGGACCACGGCGCTGTCGTCGCGGTGGGAGATCCAGTTGTGCGGCAGGAAGGAGCCCATGAGGCTCAGGTGGCCGGGGCCGAAGGGCCCGGCCCAGTCGCCGGCCATCACCGTGCCGGAGGACTCCCGGATCAGGTGCACCTCCACCTCGGGGTGGTAGTGCCAGCGGGCCAGGGGGTGGGGCCAGTCGTGCTCGTGCCACCGCACGGAGCTCGACGGGTCCGGGATCACCAGCTCCCGGACCGGGGAGGTGGGGTCCTCCGGCGTCGTGCTCCGTGCGGCGGCACCCACGGTCAGGCTCCGGCCACGCGGATCTGGATCTTGGTGTCGGTGGGCCGGCCCTCGGCGCCGCGCTCGAACGCGGCCACGGCGTCCTCGAACGGATAGGTGGCGCTGATCAGCGCGCCCAGGTCCACGGCCGGGGACGCGGCGAGCTCGATGGCCCGCTGGTACGAGTTCGCGTAGCGGAACACGGTCTCGATCCGCAGCTCCCGGGCCTGCGCGGCGGCGACGTCCAGCGGCACCGGGTCCACGGGGATGCCGACCAGGACCACGGTCCCGCCGGGCGCGGGGATCTCCCACAGGTTCCCGAACACGTGCGGGCTGCCGCTGGCCTCGAAGACCACGTCCGCACCCCAGCCGTCGGTGGCCTCCCGCACCGCCTCGCCGAGGTCTTGGCGGGAGACGTCCACGGGGTGGATGGTCGGATAGGCCTCGATCTTGGCGAACTTCTCGGGCGCCACGTCCGAGATGTACACGCGGGACGCCCCGCTCGCGGCGGCCGCGATCGCGGTGAGCACGCCGATGGTGCCGGCGCCCACCACGACGACGACGTCGCCCGGCGCCAGACCGGCCTTGGTCACCGCGTGCACCGCCACGGCGAAGGGCTCGATCAGGGCGCCCTCCTCCAGCGAGAGCTGCTCCGGGAGCTTGTAGGTGAAGTCGGCGGGGTGGATGATCTCGGGCTGCAGGCAGCCGTCCACCGGGGGCGTGGCCCAGAACTGCACGTCCGGGTCCACGTTGTACATGCCCAGCCGCGCGGCCCGGGAGCGCGGGTTGGGGATGCCCGGCTCCATGCAGACCCGGTCCCCCACGGCCAGGTGGTCCACGCCCTCCCCCACTTCCAGCACCGTGCCGGAGGCCTCGTGGCCGAGGACCATGGGGTTCTCGACGACGTAGGGGCCGATCCGCCCGTGCGTGAAGTAGTGGACGTCGCTGCCGCAGATGCCCACGGTGTGCACGCCGATGCGCACCTCGCCGGGGCCCACCGGGCGCAGCCCGGGGACGGGCCGGACCTGGATCTCGTGCTGGCGTTCGAGGACGACGGCGTCCATGGTGCTCTCCTGGGTGCTCGGGTTCTTCGCGGCGGTGATCGTCGGGTTCTGGGTGGTGAGCGTGGTGGGGTTCATGATCTCAGGTCCTTTCAGGCGGCCATGGCGAGGCGGTCGCGGCGTGGGAGCATCCGGCCGTCCTCGGTGGTGAGGCCGGGCTGGGGCGGGTGGATGAATAAGGTGGTGAGGGTGCCGAGGAGCATCAGGCCGGCGAAGACCCAGCACACCCCGATCGGGCCGAGGACGGGCAGCAGCAGGGTGGCGATGCCGGGGCCGAGGAATGTGGTCAGCCCCGAGGCGAGGTTGTGGGCGGAGATCGCCGCGCCGCGGTGCTCGGGGGCCAGGGCCGGGAAGATGGCGCCCATCGGGACGAACGCGGTGACGGAGAGGGCGAAGAGCACGGCGGCCCCGACCATCGCCGGGAAGCTGGGGCCGAACCACACCGGGACGTAGGCGAAGGCGAGGACCGCGAGGGCCATGCCGCCGAAGCCGAACCAGCGCATCTGGCGCATCCAGCCGTAGCGGTCGCCGAGCCGGCCCCAAACGATGTTGGCGCCGATGGTGATGGTGTTCATGATCGCCCACAGCATCATCCACTCGGGCAGGGTGAACCAGGACTGCCCGCCGATCTCGCCGGTGGTCAGGTACAGCGGCATCATCATCGGGAACGCGTAGAGCGTGAGGTTGCACAGCACCCGGATGACCACGGAGAGCGCGATCTGCCGGTTCTCCACCAGAATGGTCACCCCGCGCAGCAGCTCGCGGGTGCGCTCGGCGCCGTGCAGCTTCTGCGAGAGGTCGGTCTCGGGCGGGGCGCCGGGGACCAGGAAGGCGCACATCAGGGTGCCGGCCGCCACGAAGGGCAGGGACGCCCACAGGGTGGCGTACTCGCCGATGACGGGGACCAGGAGGCTGGGCACGTAGGCGCCCATCACCCCGATGCCCAGCGAGAAGGACGCCCAGAACCAGCCCATGGCCGAGGCCAGGCGGCTGGGGTGCACCGACTGCGCGATGAGCACCACGAACGAGTACATGAACAGCGGGTAGGCGACCCCGCGCAGGGCGTAGATGAGAATCGTGCCGACCACGCTCTCCAGCCCCACGGTGAGGAACAGGACGTGCAGCACCATCCAGAGGACGCCGCCGAGGACCATGAGGCGCTTGGCGCCGACGACCTCGGCGAGCACGCCGGTGGTCCACGCCGAGATGGCGACCACCAGGCCGTAGACGGTGAAGACGAGGCCGGCCTGGGTGGGCGTGAAGCCGTTCTCGACGAGGAAGCGGGACAGGAACGTGAGCTCAAAACCATCACCGGTCATGAAAATGGCGAGGGCGAGGTAGCCGAAGAGCAGGCGGCGGGGCATGCCGAACATGCGGGTACTCCTTCATGGACACCAAGGGGAAGGCACCTGGCGAGCAGAGAAGCGATCAGCCGGTGCGCGATGTCCTCAACGCTACGGAGGTGTGACGCGGGCCACTAGCCGATTAAACCGGCGTACGCTGATACTTCTGTGCACATGTGGGCGCCGTTCCGTAGGACTCAAACGCCCTGCCCTGCCCTGCCAAAGCTCCATGCCACGCAACCTGGCAGGTCGACGCAACTTTCGGCGCGACGCGTCACGTCTACAGATGCGACGCTCATCGTTCCGTGATGTCGGCGACCTTAGGCTGCCACTATGGGTCAATCGCAAAATGCCAACGTCGACCGTCTTTCCCCCGGCTTATATGAGCTCCTGGAAGACTCCGTGTTGGCGATGGAACTTACGGAGTTGCCGGAAGGCAGTGCCGCTCTCGATACTGTGGACCCAGCTGACACCTCTCACGTTCTCGCGCGGTATCTCAACGACCACATCCTGTTCCACTTAGAGGCCGTACCCGCTGCTAACCGTGTGGACGAAGCCAATCGCATCTTGGCAGCCGTTAACGATGGAATGCGGAATTCGGCGTGCATCAGCGAAGGTCCGCGACAGCTCGTGGCGATTGCGCCGAGGGTTGGCGCCGCAGCACGAAAGCCAGCAACGCCACTATCTGACGCTGCTCTGCTCACCAATACACCGCATGAGCCGCAGGTCGGACGCGAGATCGCCAAGGAGCTCGAAAGCGCCGATCGTGTGGATCTTCTCATTGCTTTCATCAAGTGGTCCGGTCTGCATGTCATGGACAAAGAGCTCCAGTCGTTGAAGGACCGCGGCATTCCGTTCCGCGTCCTGACCACCGTCTACATGGGTGCCAGCGATGCCAAGGCAATCAACGCGCTGGCGCGTAAGTACGGCGCGGAAGTTCGAGTCAGCTACGAAACCCGCAATACGCGCCTGCACGCCAAGGCGTGGATGTTCCACCGCAAGACCGGCTTTAGCACGGCCTATGTCGGCAGTTCGAATCTGTCGCACGCCGCCATGCTGGACGGGCTCGAGTGGAACGTGCGCCTGTCCTCCGTCGCGACGCCGGCACTCCTCCATAAGTTCGAGGCGACCTTCGAGAGCTACTGGGCGTCGGAGAGCTTTGAGTCCTACAACCCGGATGATGACGGCGAGCGCCTGGCGAGGGCGCTCGCCGAAGGAGGCGGACGGGTGTCTTCGGAGGTCTCCATTGCGCACCTAGATGTCCAGCCCTATCCCTACCAAGCTCAAATGCTCCAGGAGCTGGAGGCCGAGCGTGTTATTCACGACCGCCACCGGAATCTCGTGGTCGCCGCGACGGGCACTGGAAAAACCATCCTCGCGGCTTTGGACTATCGCAGGCTGCAGGCCGGTACCCCTGGTGAGCTATCACTGCTTTTTGTGGCCCACCGCCGAGAAATTCTCGAGCAAGCACGCCAGACCTATGCCACAGTTCTGCGTGACGGCGCCTTCGGTGAGCTCATGGTCGACGGCTATCAGCCAGTCAGAGGCAAACACGTTTTTGCGTCGATTCAATCTCTTAACGCCAAGAGCCTGGACCGCTTCGCCCCTGAGTCGTTTGACGTGGTAGTCATCGACGAGTTCCACCATGCCGATGCTCCGACCTACCGCAAGATCATTGAGCACTTCCAGCCTCAGGAACTCCTCGGACTCACCGCCACTCCGGAGCGCGGCGACGGCGTCAACGTCGCAGAGAAGTTCTTTGGAGGCCGCATTGCGAGCGAACTGCGCCTGTGGGATGCCCTCGATCAGCAGTTGCTGACGCCGTTCCATTATTTCGGCGTCTCAGATGGCGTCGACCTGTCTTCACTTCAGTTCCGGCGGGGTCGGTACGAGGACAAAGAACTGGATGCCGTCTACACGGGCAATGACGCACGCACGGCCAAGGTGTTGCAGGCTCTCAACGACAAGGTGCTCGATCCGCATCGCATGAAAGCCATTGGCTTCTGCGTCTCCGTCAAACATGCGGAATATATGGCACGGAAGTTCACGGCGGCCGGGCTGCCGTCCGCGGCACTGTCCGGGGAGAGTTCCAGCGACGAGCGGCGGACTGCCCTCAAGTCGCTGCAGCTCGGAGAACTGCGTGCCGTCTTTGCCGTCGATCTGTTCAACGAAGGCCTTGATATTCCGCAGGTTGACACCATTCTCATGCTCCGGCCGACGCAGTCCTCCACGCTGTTTCTGCAACAACTGGGACGCGGCCTGCGGCTAGCTCCCGATAAACCCGTACTAACCGTTCTGGATTTCATCGGATTCCAGCACCGAGAGTTCCGGTTCGACCTGAAATACCGTGCCGTGACGGGATCGAGCCGGACGCGCCTGGCCAAGGACCTGGAGGAGGGTTTTTCCTTCCTCCCCTCCGGAACGCAGGTCGTCTTCGATACTGTCGCCCAATCCGTGGTGCTCGACAACGTGAAGCGTCAACTGCGCCTGACGACCCGGCAAGTGGTCGACGAGATTAGGGATTTGGCGGCGCAGCAGCCGTCGCCCGAGTCGTACACCCTGCGTCAGTACCTGACAGATTCCCTCTCAGAGGCATCGGACATCTACCGACGGAACAAGTTTGACGGTCGGCCGACGACCTGGAACACCTTGCGTCGTGCCGGTGGACTGGTCCCCGATGTTCTGTGGCCCGCCGAGGATCAGGAGACGGAGGTCCTCGTTTTGCTACAGCGCGCCAAGGCGTTTTTGAACGTGGATGACCCCGCCCGGCTACGGTGCTACGAGGATTTGCTTCGCCCGGATGCCCCGCCGGTGTTGTCTCTGCCGCTCAGAGAGCAGCGAATAGCGCGCATGCTCTACTACTCCTTCTGGCCACAGGGTCGGAAGAGCGGCGGTCCGGGCGAATTAGAGAGCGGCCTCCAGCTGCTCCGGTCGCACGCCATCCTGCGGAACGAGCTGACGCAGCTCATCGACGTCACCGCCGACGGCGCACGCAACCTGCCGCGTTCACTGGGACAGGACTACGCCGACATTCCCCTGCAGACACATGCGCACTACACCCGGGAGGAACTTCTGGCCGGTCTGGGCATGGGAGAAGAAGGGCAGCGCACTCCCGGCACAGTGCGCGAAGGCGTGTCCTGGATTCCGTCATCACGCTGCGAGGCGCTTCTCGTCACGCTCCATAAGTCGGAGAAGGACTTTTCGCCCAACACCATGTACAAGGACTACGCCGTCTCCGAGACGCTCTTCCACTGGGAGTCGCAGAACCAGACGACTCCGGAATCCGCAGCGGGACAGCGTTATCAACACCACACCGTACAGAACAGCCACATCATGCTGTTTGTCCGTGAGTCCCCGACTCAGGAGGCCGGCACCTCGCCGTACGTCTTTTTGGGACCTGTCGATTATGTGTCGCACGAAGGGTCCAAACCCATGTCGATTATTTGGAAATTGCGCCGTCCGATGCCGTCCCCCGTGTTCTCGGCCGCGAGCACGGTAGCGCCTCTCAGTTAGAGCCGCGGACGGCGGGGCTTAGAACTCGATCACCTGTCGCACCGCCCGGCCCGCATCCAGCTCGTCCATCGACTCGTTGATCTGGTCCAGCGTGATGTGCGAGGTGATGAGCTTCTCCAGCGGCAGCACGCCGTCCCGCCACATCTGCTCGTACTTGGGGATGTCCACCGCCGGCACGGCGGAGCCGAGGTAGCTGCCGATGATCTGGCGGGCCTCGGCGGTGATCTTCAGCGGCTCGATCTGGGACATCGCCCCCGGCGCGGGCAGGCCCACGGTGACGGTCACCCCGCCCACGGCGGTGGCGTTGAAGGCGGTCTCGAACGCCCGGGGGTGCCCGGCGGCCTCGATCACCACGCGCGGCTTGTCCTCGAGCGCCACGAGCTCGTCCGGGGTGAGCGCCTCGTCCGCGCCGAACTCCTTGGCGAGCTCCAGCTTCTCGGCCAGCGCGTCCACGGCGATCACCCGGCGGCAGCCCACGGCCTTGGCGACCAGCACCGCGGCGAGTCCCACGCCGCCGAGGCCGACCACGGCCACGGCGTCGTCGGGGGTGGCCTGCGCCGCGTTGATCACGGCTCCTCCCCCGGTGAGCACCGCGCAGCCCATGACGGCCGCGATGGGGCCCGGGACGTCCTCGCCCACGGGCACCACGGAGCGCCGGTCCACCACGGCATGGGTGGCGAAACCGGAGACCCCCAGGTGGTGGTAGACGTTCCCGCGGGTCTCGGAGCGCAGGTGCATCGAGCCCTCGATGAGGGTGCCGGAGGCGTTGGCCTTCGAGCCGACCGTGCACGGCAGCAGCCCCTCGGTCTTGCACGCGGCGCACTCGCCGCAGCGCGGCAGGAACGCCATCACCACGTGCTGGCCCACGGCCAGGTCGGTGACCTCGGCGCCCACGTGCTCGACGACGCCGGCCGCCTCGTGTCCCAGCAGCATCGGCAGGGGCCGCGGCCGGTTGCCGTTGACCACGGAGAGGTCGGAGTGGCACACCCCGGCGGCGGTGATCCGCACCCGCAGCTCGGTGGGCCCGGGCTCGCCGAGTTCGAGCTCCTCGACGCGCAGCGGCTGCGACTCGGCGTACGGGGCGGAGGCCTCCATGGTCTCCAGGACGGCTCCACGAATCTTCACGACGACCTCCGGAATCGGTGCACGGGTGTGACGCCGTTCACGGTACCTCCTGCTCCGCCGGATCTCCCCTCCGCGAAGGTGGTGCGATGCCCCGGTCCTGCGCCGGGGGGCCGTCGGAATTCACCAGGTGCTCGGCACCATGTCGAGGGCCGTGCGGTGCATGCGGAGGTGAACTGTTCCGCATTCCCGGGTGAATCGCTGTTGAACAGGTTACGAATCGGTACTAGGGTTCTATGCACCCGAGAACGGTTTGATGTCAAGGGCGTTCGGCGACCACGCGCGCACCTGGAACGCGAGGTGGTGCCATGTCCGATCGAAATCTTCACGTGATCCGCCGGGTCGGCGCTGTCCTCGGGCACTTCCTGGTCTACGTCCTCATCTGGGCGGGGCTCGCGCTGCTCATCGCCGCCGCCGGCATCCGGTACTACTGGGGCGAGATCTCCGTGGGCCAGATGCTCCTGAACCTCGTCTCCGTGGAGATGGACGGCGGGGGCGGAGCCATCGTCTGGATGGGCATCCTGGGGATCGGCGTGGTGCCCCTGCTCCTCACCGCCGGGATCGCCCTGTGGCAGCACGTCCGGCGCCGCCGGCGCCGCCAGCACGGCCACGACCCGCGCCCTCGCCGCACCCGGTGGATCATGCGCACCCTCACCACCGCCCTGGTGGGCACGCTGGTGATCGGCGGCACCACGGCCTTCGCCACCACGGTGGGCGTGCGGGACTACATCAGGGCGGGGAACTCCGAGTACGACCTCAGCGACTACTACACGGCGCCGGTCGTCACCGGCGACCAGGACCGGCGCAACCTGGTGCTGATCTACCTCGAGTCCGGCGAGCAGACCCTCGCCAACGACGAGCACTTCGAGAAGGACGCCTTCGCCCCGCTCAAGGAGGTCACCGCGGCCTCGGACGGCTGGCAGAGCGTGGCGGACCTCCAGCAGCATCGGGGCGGGGGCTGGACCATGGCCGGTCTCACCGCCACGCAGTGCGGCATCCCGCTGAAGGGCATGGGCTCCGCCGCGGACAGCGGCGCCCTCAACGAGCTCGGCGGTGACGTCGAGACCTACCTGGGCGGCACCACCTGCCTGGGCGACGTCCTGGACGAGCACGGCTACCGCAGCGTCTTCCTGGGCGGCGCCAACGCCTCCTTCGCCGCGAAGGACACCTTCCTGAGCAGCCACGGCTATGACGAGGTCAAGGACCTCTCCGACTGGCGCGCCGCCGGCGAACCGGAGGAGAGCTTCCGCGGCGACTGGGGCCTGAGCGACGGACGCCTCATGGCCCACGCCGCGGACGAGATCGACGAGCTACACGCCGAGGCGGAGCAGACCGGCCGGCCGTTCAACCTCTCCGTGCTGACGCTGGACACCCACGAGCCGGTGCACATCTACGACTACTGCACCGTGGACACGCAGAACGAGGTCACCTCCGCGTTCTTCTGCTCCATGACCCAGGTGGCCGGTTTCGTCCAGCACATGGAGGAGCAGGGCTACCTCGAGGACACCGCCGTGGTGATCATGGGCGACCACCTCAAGCACATGAGCGCCGGCGACGCCTTCCACGAGCAGCTGGACCACCACGAGAACCGCACCATCTTCAACCGGATCTGGGTCCCGGGTGCGGACGCGAGCAGCACGCCGCGCCCCGGCGTGGATCAGCTGAGCATGTACCCCACGCTCCTGGAGGCCGCCGGCCTGACCCTGCAGGACCGGGCGGCCGGGTTGGGCGTGTCCGCGTTCGCCCCGACGGTCCCGGAGGACTCGGCGCAGGCCTTGGAGCCGGAGCTCTACGCCGAGCTGCTGGACTCGCGCTCCGCGCCGTTCTACGCGGAGGCCTGGGCCGGCGAGACCGGCGCCGAGTAGCGCTGCCCGGCCCCCTGCCCGGCGGCGGAGATCCGTTCCGTCATCTGCCCGCCGCCCTGGGTGGCCCGCCCGCCCCGGCCTAGACTGGTGGCCCGGGGGGTCGCATTCCAAGGAGCGTGCATGATGGCCTTCATCCAGCTGATCGAATACACCACCTCGAAGCCGGAGGAGGTGGCCGGGGTCGTCGCGGAGTGGGAGCGGGCCTCGCAGGGCAACCGCACGGCCCGCCGCGTCCTGCTGACGCGAGACCGCAAGGACCCGAGCCGCTACTACGAGATCGTCTCCTTCGACTCCTACGAGTCCGCCATGGAGAACTCCGGGCTCCCGCAGACCCAGGAGTACGCCGGGAAGATGCGCGAGCTCATGGACGGGGAGCCGACGTTCCGCGACCTCGACGTCGTGGAGGACCGCGAACTCTAGTGCCCCGGACCGCGACCCGTGGGCACTGCCCACGGGTCGCACCCGCCCCTCGCCGGCGGAGCGGCCCGTCCCCTCGCCCAGCCCCTGCGATTGCAGGGCCCCGCGGCCTCTACTCGAAGCGGGTGGTGGTGATGGCGGTGTTCGTGCGGAGCATCCCGCAGGCGGCGGCGATCGCCGCCAGCGCGAGCAGGAGGCTCGCGCCGAGGGCGGCGAGATAGGCCGGACCGGGCCAGCTGACGGTGCGGCTGTCGTCGAGACCGGTGACGAGCAGCCACGCCACGCAGAACCCCAGCCCGGCCGAGAGCAGCAGCACCGCGGCCAGGGGCACGGCGGCCTCGCGCACCACCACACCGCGCAGGGCGGACAGCGGCATGCCGATGAGGCGCATCAGCCCCAGCACCCGCCGGCGGTCGATGACGGCCGCGGCGGTGGCCACGGCCAGGGAGATCCCGGCGATGACCACCACCACGAACGCCGCGGCGTAGGCCAGCACGGACAGGCTCCGGACCAGCTCCGCGCCGCCGGTGGCGGCGGCGTCGGCCCGGGAGACCGCCGCGGTGGTGCTGAGCCCCGACGCGGTGAGCACAGTGCGGGCACGGTCGAGGGCCCCGGGGCTCCCGTCGGTGTCCACCACCAGCAGTGCCGGCACCAGCCCCTGCAGGTCCGTCACGGGGGCGGCGGTCAGCGGACGGGGCTCCTCGGTGTGGGCCTCGAAGAAGGCGGCGTCCACGGCGACCACCGGGGCGGCCGAAACGTCCTCGAACCCCAGGACGGTGGCGTCGGCAGCGGTGAGCAGGATTTGGGCGCTGCCGCCGGGGTCCGCCGCGGGACGGGTCCAGCCCACCACGGTGTCCCGGACCCCGTCGAGGCCTTCGGCCCTCCCGGCGAGCCCGGTCACGTCCGCGAGCGCCCGGTCCGGCTCCAGCCAGGTGTGCACGCTCGCGGGCGGGAGCATCCCGGGGCCGGCCGAGGGCGTCTCGTCCGGGCCCACGCTGCTGGAGGCGCCGGCGAAGACGGAGACCATGAACACCCCGATCACCAGTCCCGAGACGGAGCGGAAGGTGGCCCGGGGCGTGAGCCGGATGCGTCCGGCGGCGATCACGGCGGCCGCGCCGGAGGCGCGGGCCAGCCCGATCCGGGCGGCCAGCAGCGTCAGCCAGGGTCCGACGACGACGATGCCCACCGCGGTGAGACCGAACCCTCCGATCAGCAGCACCTCGAGCGCGCCGGGGTCGAGGCGCCCGGTGTCCGCGAGCAGGACGCCGGTGCCCATCGCCGCGAGCCCGGCCGCCAGGGGCACCGTCCGCCGTGCGGTGGGCGCCGGTTCGGCCTGGGCGCGGGCGGCACCCAGGGGGCCGATCCCGGCGCGGAGGGTGCGCAGGCCCGCCACGGCGGCGGAGGCGAGGACGACCACGGCGACCACCGCCGCGGTCGTGACCGGCCCGACGGCCAGGTCGGCCGGGTGGAGTCTCGTGCCGTTGACGGGCAGCTGGGCGGCCAGGGGGCGTGCCGCGGCGGCGGCCACGACCCCCAGCACGGACCCGAGGAGACTGCTGGCGGCGATCTCGACCGCCGCGATGCCGGCCACCGTGCGCGGGCTCGCCCCGATGAGGCGCAGGGTCGCGAAGCGCTCCGCGCGCTGGGCCGCGCCCAGGCGCGTGCTGATGCTGATCAGCAGCAGCACGGGGAAGATCACGGCGATGCCGCCCACCACCATCAGGGTGCGGTAGTTGCCGGTGTTGTCCGCGAAGGAGTTGACCGAGAAGTCGGGGACGATCGCGGCGGCCGGCCGCTGCCGCAGCTCGGCCTCCTCGGCCCCCGTGACCGCCACCAGGGAGTCCGGTCCGGCCAGGTCCGTGTCCTCGATCGTGCCGGCGAGGGTCCCGAAGCGGTCCCCGAGCTGATCGGCCGGGACGGACTCGATCAGGTCCTGCAGGGCCGGGGAGGCGTAGTACGTCCCCGGCTCCGGGGGCGCGCCGATCCCGGGGATCCGCACGGCGGAGTCCTCGGTGACGGCGACGTCGCGGCGCTGGACGAGCTGGTCCCGGAACACCTCGTCGGCGCGGTCCACCAGGGCCGTGTCCGCGGTGAGCGGCACCGGCCGGGCCTCCTCGGTCGCGGCGGAGCCCTCGGCACCGGCGGCGGCGACCACCGCGGGCACGCGGTCCGCGTCCAGCCACAGGGCGCGCGCATCGCGCTGGATCATGCCCTGGCCCGCTCCCCACACCAGCAGCAGCAGGCACACCCCCACCGCCACCCCGCCCACGATCCCGGCCAGCCGGCCCAGCGAGGACCGGCTGCCCACCAGCGCGAGCCGCAGCACCGCCGGGTTCACGCCGCGACCCACTGGTCGGCGCCGATCATGCCGTCGCGCACGATGACCTCCCGGTCGGCGTAGGCCGCCGTGCGGGGGTCGTGGGTGATCATCACCACGGTGGTGCCGGCCTCCCGGACCAGCTCGAGCATCAGCTCCAGGACGGTCTCGGAGGCCAGGGAGTCCAGGGACCCGGTCGGCTCGTCGGCGAACAGCAGCGCCGGTTCGCCGACCATCGCCCGGGCGATGGCCACCCGCTGGGCCTGGCCGCCGGAGAGCTCCCCGGGCAGCCTGTCCTCCTGCCCGGACAGTCCCAGCCGTCCCAGCAGCTCGGCGGCCGAGCGCAGCGCCGCCCGGCGCCCGGTGCCGGCCAGCAGCAGCGGGACGGTGACGTTGTCCACCGCGCTCAGCTCGGGCAGCAGCTGCCCGTACTGGAAGACGAAGCCGAACTCGCGCAGCCGCAGGGCCGAGCGCGCCGCCTCGCCCAGCTCGCTGAGCACCACCGCCGGCTCGTGCCGGGCGGCGGGCCGGTCGGCGGATCGGTCGGCGGATCGGGCGGCGGATCGGTCGAGGGGCCGGGCGTAGCTGACCGTGCCGCGGTCCGGGACCATGACCCCGGCCATGCAGTGCAGCAGGGTGGACTTGCCGGAGCCGGAGGGGCCCATCACGGCCAGCACCTCGCCGGGGAGCACCTCGAGGTCGACGCCGCGCAGCGCGGGGGTGGCGCCGAAGTCCTTGTGCACTCCGCGCACCGACAGCAGGGGAACAGGGGTGGGGGTCATGCGTTCGTCAGCTCCTTCTTGAGGTGGGTGAGGCGGGCGCCGGTCAGCTCGATCCAGCGCAGGTCGGCCTCGATGTGGAAGAGCCCGTGGTCGCACATCAGGACCTGCAGCAGGTCGCCCTCGCGCTTGAGCCGGGTCAGCTCCCGCATCCGGGCCATGTGCTCGGCGCGCTGGACGTCCAGCAGCCGCTGGGCGTCGTCCTCGATCAGCAGGGCGATCACGGTCTTGGCGAACAGCTCGCTCTGCAGGGTCGGGGACGGCACATCAGGGGTGTGCAGCCACTGCTCCACGCGCTGCTGCCCGGCCGGGGTGATCTCGTACTTCTTCCGGTCCGGGCCCGCCCCGGGCTCCTCGCCCAGGGCCCGGATCAGCTCGTCCCGGATCATCCGGGCCAGGGTCGAGTACACCTGCCCGAAGGCCAGCGGCTTCTGCGAGCCGAAGTAGCGGTCGTAGGCGTGCTTGAGGTCGTACCCGTAGCTGGGCTCCCGCCGCAGCAGCCCCAGGAGGGTCAGCGCATTGTTCATGCCCCCATCTATACACCCAGTGCATAGTGGAACACGACAGGTTCCTGTGGCCGGTGCACGTCGTGTCGGCCGCGGGGTCCCATCAAGGTGCGGCCGCGGCGCGGCCTCAGGCGGTCGCCGGCGGCACGGCCCGGCGCTGCAGCGCCCGCCTCCGGCCGAGCAGGATCAGCACGGCCGCAACGGCGGCGATGACGAGCATCGGCGCCAGCATGAACGGGCCGCCCACGCCGGCGGAGCGGTCGACCGCCTCACCCATCTGCCCCGTGAGCGTGGACACCAGGAACAGCACCACGTTGTTCGCCGCGTGCACGAGCGAGGCCGCCTCGAGCCCGCCCGTGAAGTGGGTCAGCAGCGACATCGCGACCCCGAAGACGAAGTAGTACGCGATGAGCCACCCGTCCGAGGCGAAGTGCGCGATCGAGAAGGCCGCCGCGCTCACGAGGGTGCCGAGCACGAGGGACGGGACCGCACCGGAGACCCACGAGCCCGCCGCGCGCTGGATCACCCCGCGGAACATGTACTCCTCGGCCGCCGCCTGGAGGGGCGTGGTCAGCAGGACGATCGCGAGGAAGGCCCACGCGGTCGCGTCCAGGGCCAGCGGCCCCGGGGCCTCGAGGAGCGCCACCACCGCCGCGTAGCCCACGAACAGGGGGACGACGACGACGGCCGCCCGCCCCAGCCAGCCCCACCGGAAACGACCCTCCACCGCGTGCAGCGTGCCGACCGGCTGCCGGTGCAGGTACCGGTGCAGGACCACCGCGACGGCGGCCGAGGCGATCAGCGCCAGGTTGGTGGCCAGCAGCAGCACCGGCGTCATAGCGATCTGTCCGCTCGCGAGCTCCTCCGTGCTCATGGTGCCCCGCAGGAGCTCGATCGCCACGGCGCCGAAGGACACCACGACCGAGATCAGCAGGATCGCCGCGCTCACGGCCAGGATGCTGACCAGGCCCTTCCACCAGCGGTTGCGGGGCGTGCGGTAGAACTCCGAGTGGGTGAGCGGCGCCGCGGTCGTCGGACCGCCGGACCGCGGCACCGGAGACCCGCCGCCCGGGCGGGCGGACGGGGCACCGGTCTGCCAGGGCGCCGGCCGGGGCGGAGGGTACGAGGTCATGTCCACAGGGTAGTTCTCGGGCCGTCCCGGGGAATCCACCCCGAGGTGGAAGCCGGTGGGATCAGGCCTGCTCCTCCCCGAAGACGTGGCCCCGCTGCTCGGCGTAGAACTCCGCCTCCGCGGGCTCGGGCCGGTCCTGGCCGTTGAGCAGCCGGTGCCAGAGCGGGTAGTAGGCGGGCAGCTGGGACGCCGTGGTGATGCGGTCCCGGGCCTCCTGCGGCAGCGTCAGCTCGGCGGCGTCGAGGTCCTCCGTGAGGTGCTCGAACCTGCGCGCGGCGATCACGGTGCCGTCGATGCCCGGGCGGCCCAGGATCCAGGAGATCACCACCTGGGGGATCGTCCAGCCGAGCTCCCCGGCGATCTCGTCGAAGAGCTCGATCAGGTCGTAGGCGCGGTCCCGGTCCACCACGTGGGGCTCCGGCCAGCCGGTGCCCTGACGGGTGTCGGCCGGGGTCTCGGCGCCGCGGCGGACCCTGCCGTTGAGCAGCCCCTCGCCCAGCGGGCTCCACCCGAAGGTCGCGATCCCGAGGTCCCGGGCGGCCGGGACGATCTCGTACTCGATCTCCCGGGCCTCCGGCGTGTAGTACGCCTGGTGCGCGATCGGGCCCTGCAGCCCCGCCGCCCGGGCCTCGTAGACCGTCTTGGCCAGCTGCCACCCGTTGTAGTTGGACACGCCCCAGTACCGGATCTTCCCGGCCCGGATCAGCTCGTCGGCGGTGGCGATGGTCTCGGTGATCGGGGTCTGCCCGTCCCACTGGTGGATGTAGAGCAGGTCGAGGTGGTCGGTCCGCAGCCGCTCGAGGCTGTCCTCGACCGCGCGGGTGAGGTGAAGGCGGCTGGCGCCGCCGTCGTTCGGGCCGTCCCCGGTGGGGGTCCGCGCCTTGGAGGTGAGGACCACGTTGTCCCGCCGGCTCCCCAGGATCTCGCCCAGGACGCGCTCCGAGTCCCCGGCGGAGTACAGGTTGGCGGTGTCGATGAAGTTCACGCCGCGGTCCAGGGCCTCGTCGACCTGGCGGCGGGCCTCGTCCGGGCCGAGCCCCGCGATCTTCTCGAACCCTCCGCCGGAGCCGAAGGGGATGGTGCCCAGGGCCAGCCGGGAGACGTAGAGGCCGGAACTGCCGAGTCGGGTGTACTCCATGGGGAACTCCTCTGGTCGTGATCGGTGCTGGTGGTGCGTGCTGGTGGTGCCTGCCGGCGCTCCGGAGGCGGCCGGCGGACCGGGCCCCGGGGCACGGTAGGCGACAACGACGGACGGGTGCTCAGGAATTCCTGGAGCGGGCCTCGGCGGTGGTGAGCGCGTGGGCCAGCGCGGTGAACTCGCGCACCGCCCCGGTCCAGTCGCCCAGCAGCGCCCAGAGGTCCAGGCCCTCGTGCCGGCGCTCCTCGAGCCGGTCCGCCAGGGCGGCGAGGACCGCCGAGCGCAGCTCGGTGTTGATGTTGATCTTGCCGATGCCCGCCAGGGGCGCGCGGACCAGCATGGTCTCGGGGATACCGGAGGCGCCGTGCAGCACGAGGGGGGTGCGGTCGGCGGCCTCGCAGATCTGCTCGAGGCGGCTCCAGTGCAGGCGCGGGGTGCCCTGGTAGTGCCCGTGCACGTTGCCCACGTTCACCGCCAGCAGGTCCGCCCCGGACGCGGCCAGGAAGGCGGGGACCGCATCGGGATCGGTCATGCCGCCGGCCGCGGAGGTCCGGGCCCTGTCCTCGTCGCCGGGGAGGCCGCCGAGCTCCGCCTCGACCACCACGCCGGGGCCCGCCAGCTCGCGGGCGCGGGCGACGAACGCGGCGTTCTCGGCGTGGGGCAGGGCGGAGCCGTCGGCCAGGACGGCGTCGGCACCGGCCGCCACGGCCTGCTCGACGAGCCCCAGGTCGACGGCGTGGTCCAGCTGCACGCACACGGGGGTGGCGGCGTCGTCGGCCAGGTGGCGCAGGGCGGTGACGAGGCGCCGGCCCCCGCTCCCGGCGGCCGCCTTCGGCGGGACCAGGAGGATCACGGGGCGGTCCGCGCGCTCGCTGGCGGCCACCACGGCCTGGGCCGTGGTGAAGTCGTAGGTGCTCAGCGCCGGCACGGCGGTGCGGGCGTCGAGGGCGGAGGTGACGACGTCGAGCAGGTTGGCGCGCACGGGCACAGTCCTTCGTCAGGTGTCGTTCAGCGGTCGGCCGGGGAGAGGTCCCCGAGCACGTAGGTCTTCAGGTCGGCGAGCGTCTGCTGCATGTGCTCGTCCATGGCCTGCCGGGCCCGCACGGGGTCGGCGGAGCCCAGGGCGGCGACGATCCTGCGGTGCTCGGCGATGGCGTGGGCCTGGATCTCGGGCACCCGGGAGGTCTGGGCCCGCCGCTCCTCCAGCACCCGGTGCAGCGGTGCGAACAGGACGGCGATGAACACGTTGCCGGAGGCCTGCAGGATGCGCTCGTGGAAGCGCAGGTCGGCGCGCACGAAGGCCGCCACGTCCTGGGCGCGGTGGGCGTCCTCCATGGCGTCGGCGTCCCGGGCCAGCCCGGCCAGCTCGGCGGCGGACAGCCGTCCGGCCGCCAGCTCGCAGGCGCCGGTCTCCAGGAACCGGCGCAGCTCGATCAGCTGCACGGCGGCCGCCGCGTCGTCCTGCCCCTCGGAGACCGCCCGGATGACCGCGTCCAGGGACGCCCACTGGGACACGGGGTTCACGAAGGTCCCGCGTCCGCGCTCCACGCGGAGGATGCGCTGGGCGCCCAGGGTCCTGACCGCCTCCCGCACCGTCATGCGGCTGACCTGGTGCTCCGCGCTGAGGTCGATCTCGCCGGGCACCACCGAGCCCGGGGGGAGGTCCCCGGCGACGATCCGGTCGAGGAGGGCGTCGGCGACCTGGTCGACCAGGGACGGGCGGGCCATGGTGCTCCTCTGCGGTGAGGTGGACGGCGGAGGACAGCTCCTGCGTGCTCCGCCCGTGACAGGGGATCCTATCAACCACGAAATGCCGGATGTCCGAGCTGTCGACGGACGGTTCCGCCGGCCGCCCGCGGCATCCCTGCCGTTGACCACGTGTCCCACGACACATAGCATGTCTGACATCTTACAGGTGGTGTGTCGGTGCGGAACCGGCCAGGACCTGAGGACCGTCCTGGCCGCTCCCCGAGAGGAAGTCCCCGCATGACCGCTCCCCGGACCCTGCTCGTGCTCGACGACGACCCCACCGGCTCCCAGTGCGTCCACGACGTCGACGTCGTCCTCGAGCTCGACCCCGCCCCCGTGCTGGACGTCGTCCGGCACCCCGGGCGCACCTGCTTCGTGCTCACCAACAGCCGGGCCCGGCCCGAGGCCGAGGCCGTGGCGATCAACACCGAGCTCGTCTCCGCGGTGCTGGAGGCCCTCACCGCCGAGCACCTGCCCCTGCCCCACCTCGTCTCCCGCAGCGACTCCACGCTGCGCGGGCACGTCATCGCCGAACCCACGGCCCTCGCCGACGTCCTCGCGCGGCACGGGGTGGCGGTCGACGGGTTCCTCCTCGCCCCGGCCATGCTCGAGGCCGGCCGCTACACCGAGGACGACGTCCACTACGCGGTCCTGCAGGGCCGCCCCATGCCCGTGGGGGAGACCGACTTCGCCGCGGACGCCACCTTCGGCTACTCCTCCTCCGACCTCAAGGACTTCCTCGTCGAGCGCTCCGGTGGGACGCTGGACCGGGACGCGATCCTCTCCATCGGCCTGACGGACATCCGCTCCGGGGGCGTGGACGCGGTCGCCGGCATCCTGCGCCGGGCCCGGGACCGGGCCTGGGTGGTCGTCAACGCCACGGAGTACGCGGACCTCGACACCGTGGCGCAGGCCCTGGCCGTCCTCGAGGCCGAGGGCCGCACGTTCGTCACCCGGTGCGGCCCGTCCTTCGTGCGGCCCCTGGCCGGGCTGACCGGCTCGCGCGAGCTCGGCCCGGAGGACATCGTGGTGGGCCCCGGGCGGCTGCCGCACGGACTCGTGGCGGTCGGCTCCCACGTGGGGCTCACCAACCGCCAGCTCGCCGAGCTGCGGACCCGCCGCGACCTCTTCGAGGTCGAGCTCCACGTGCCCACCCTGCTCGACGACGACGCCCGCCCCGGCTACGTGGCCGACGCCGTCGCGCGGATCACCGAGGCGCTGGGGACCAGCGACGCGGTCGTGTGGACGAGCCGCGAGCTCGTGCGCACGGACGACCCCGACGAGTCGCTGGCCATCGCCCGGTCGGTCTCCGACGCGCTCGTGGAGGTCGTGCACGGGGTGGCGCAGGCCCGCCCGGCGTGGGTCGTGGCCAAGGGCGGGATCACCTCCCACGAGGTGGCCCACCGCGGTCTCGGCATCCGCCGGGCCACCGTGGCCGGCCAGTTCTTCCCCGGCCAGATCTCCATGTTCCAGCCCACCGACGCCCCGGACACCACCCGGGGCGGGCCCTACGTGGTCTTCCCCGGCAACGTGGGCACCGAGAGCGCCCTCGCCGACGTCGTGGAGGTCCTCGACCGGGCCGCCGCACACACCCGCACCTCTGATCCCCAGGAGAACCCGTCATGAGCACACCCCTGTCCGTCGGCTTCCTGGGTCTGGGCGCCATGGGCGCCCCCATGGCCCTCACGCTGGCCCGCGCCGGCTTCCCCGTCCGCGGCTTCGACGTCTCCCCCCGCGCCGGGGAGGTCGTGGGCGACGCCCTGGAGCTGCTGGCCGATCCCCGGCAGGCGGCGTCCGGTGCCGATGTCGTCGTCGTCATGGTCGCGACCGGGGCGCAGCTGCACGACGTCCTGTTCGGCGAGCGCGGCATCGCCGACGCCCTGGACCCGGACACGGTCCTGCTCGTGATGGCGACCGTCGGCCCCCAGGCCGTGGAGTCCGCCGCGCAGGGCCTCGAGGGCCGCGGTGTCCGGCGGGTCGTCGACGCCCCGGTGTCCGGCGGCACGGCGCGCGCCGCCACCGGGGACCTGCTCGTGATGGTCGGCGGCGCCGACCAGGACGTCGCGGCGGTCCGGCCGCTGCTGGACGCGATGGCCGCCAACGCCCCGCTCGTCGGCCCCCGGGTGGGCGACGGGCAGCGGTTCAAGGTGGTCAACCAGCTGCTATGCGGGGTGCACATCGCCGTGGCGGGCGAGGCGCTGGCCCTGGCGGACTCCATGGGCCTGGACCCGGCGCAGTGCCTGGAGGTCCTCTCGACCGGGGCCGCCACGTCCTTCATGTTCGAGGACCGCGGGCCGCGGATGCTGCAGGGCGAGCAGGCCGAGGTCCGCTCCGCCCTGGACATCTTCGTCAAGGACATGGGCCTGGTCACGGACGCCGCCCGGGCGGTCGCCCAGCCGGTGCCGCTGGCCTCGGCGGCCGAGCAGCTCTACGTGCGCGGCCGCCGCGAGGGCCACGGCCGGCACGACGACTCCTCGGTCTTCGACATCCTCCGCTCCCGGTAGGGGCAGCTCGCACGCGCCCGGCTGTCCCGTCGGCGCCGGCTGACCCGCCGGCACCCGGTTGACCACGGGATCGCGTGGTCAACCGGGTGCCGGCGGGTCAGCCGGGCCGCACGCGGTCAGTCGAGGGAGCTCGCCGGGGCGGCGATGAGCTCCTCCGTCATATCGGCCACGGCCGCGCGGATCGCGGTCATGACCGCCCGCACGGCGGGCCGGCGCAGCAGGTCGGCGCGGGAGACCACCCAGTACTCCACGGGGAACCACAGCTCCTGGGGGAAGAGCCGGACCAGGTCCCCGGCCCGCTCGGCGAGATAGCAGGGCAGCAGCCCGACCCCGGCGCCCGCCCGGGTGAGTTCCACGTGCACCACGGAGGACGTCGCGCCCACGCCCTGGCGCATCCGCGGGAACCGCCGGCGCGGGATGTCCAGCTCCGCGACGTCCTGCATGGAGTCCACGAAGTAGATGAGCGGGTGCTCCTGCACCTGGTCGGGCGTGCGGATGGCCGGGTGGGCGGCCAGGTAGTTCCGGGAGGCGTAGACGCCCAGGGAGTAGTCCGCCAGGTGGAAGGCCTCCTTGCGGGAGACCTCCGGGCGCCCGACGACCACCTCCAGGTCGATGCCCACGGGATTCGTCTGCGCCCGCCGTGCCGCGTTGATCATCTCCAGCCGCACCCCGGGGTGCTCCTCGATGAGCCGCCGCATGGCCGCGCCCATCACCACGCCGCCGAAGCCGTCCGGGGCCAGCGCCCACACCACGCCGTTGACGGTGCTGCCGCGCCCGCCTGCGCCGAGCGGGAGGGAGCCCAGCGCCGCCTCGATCTCCTCGCCGGCGGCCACGAACTTCCGGCCCAGCTCGCTGGGCTCCCACATCTCCCCGGTGCGCACGAGCAGCCGGGCGCCCACGGTCTTCTCGAGCGCCGCCATCCGCCGCGACACGGTCGTGTGACTGAGCCCGAGGTCCGCGGCGGCGCCGGCGTAGGAGCCGTGGCGGACCACCGCGAGCAGCAGCAGGAGGTCGTCGGCACCGTGCGACAAGGGGCTTCTCCTCCCGGGGGCTGGACCGGCCCGGGGGAACGCACACGTCCGGGCGGCATGTGCATTTTTGCACAGGCGCCGCGAGCGCATGGTCATTGTGAAGCGCACCACATATCCGCACACTGTAGGCAAACATTGTGACCACCGTCACCGTTTCCCCAGCAGGAGGAGAACCACATGAGCACCGAGGACAGGGTCGCCGCGTCGGCGGACCCGAACGACTCCCCCGAGAACCGGGGCGGGCTGAAGAAGGTCGTGGCGGCCTCGATGGCCGGCACGGTCGTGGAGTGGTACGAGTTCTTCCTCTTCGCCACCGCGTCCACCCTGGTCTTCGGCCAGCTCTTCTTCGTGGACACCGGCAACCCGCTGGACGGCATCCTCAAGGCGTTCCTGATCTACGCGGTCGGCTTCATCGCCCGCCCGCTTGGCGGCATCGTCTTCGGCCACTTCGGCGACAAGTACGGGCGCAAGCACCTGCTGCAGATCTCGATCGTCATGGTCGGCGCCGCCACCTTCCTCATGGGCTGCCTGCCCGGCTTCGAGCAGGTCGGCTACTGGGCCCCCGCCATGCTGGTGGTGCTGCGCTTCGTGCAGGGCTTCGCGGTGGGCGGCGAGTGGGGCGGCGCGGTCCTGCTCGTGGCCGAGCACTCCCCCAACAAGGAGCGCGGCTTCTGGTCCAGCTGGCCGCAGGCCGCCGTGCCGCTGGGCAACCTGCTGGCCACCGTCGTGCTGCTCACCCTGTCCTTCACCCTCTCCGAGGAGGCCTTCCTCTCCTGGGGCTGGCGCGTGGGCTTCTGGCTCTCGATCGTCATCGTGGCCATCGGCTACTACATCCGCACCCACGTGACGGACGCCGCGATCTTCAAGGAGGCCCAGCAGGAGGTCCGCGAGGAGAAGTCCGCCGCCTACGGCGTGGGCGAGGTCTTCCGCCGCTACCCCCGCGGCGTCTTCGGCGCCATGGGCCTGCGCTTCGCCGAGAACATCCTCTACTACGTGGTGGTCACCTTCTCGATCACCTACCTGTCCACCCAGCGTGACGTGGACACCAGCCGGATCCTGCTCCTGCTGCTGATCGCCCACGTGATCCACGCGATCTGCGTGCCGCTCGTCGGCCGGGCCACCGACAGGGTGGGCCGCCGCCCGATGTACGCCGCGGGCGCCTTCCTCGGCATCTTCTGGGCGTTCATCGCCTTCCCGATGTTCAACACGGACAACAGCTTCATCATCCTGGCGGCCATCACCATCGGCCTGATGATCCACGCGCTCATGTACGCCGGGCAGCCGGCCATCATGGCCGAGATGTTCCCCACCCGGATGCGCTACTCGGGCGTCTCCCTGGGCTACCAGGTGACCTCGATCGTGGCCGGCTCGCTGGCCCCGATCATCGCCACCGCCCTGCTGCGCGAGTTCAACTCCTGGGTGCCGATCGCGATCTACATCGCCATCGCCTGCCTCATCACCCTCTTCGCGGTGTGGACGCTGCGCGAGACCAAGGGCATCTCCCTGCAGGACATCGACGCCGAGGACCGGCGCCGGCTCTCCGAGGAGAAGTCCGCCGAGGACCGGACCTCCTGATCCCCGACCTCCGCACCCACCCGCGCCCAGCGGCGGACCGGCTCCCCGGTCCGCCGCTGGGCGCGCTGTGCACGACCCCCAGCTCCCGACACCCTCGACACCTTGCAGAAGGGACTCCCCGATGACCACCATCACCTGGATCGGCCTCGGCCACATGGGCAACCCGATGTCCGCCAACCTCGCCGGGGCGGGCTACGACGTCCGCGGCCACGACGTCAGCGCCGACGCCATGGCGGCCGCCCGCGACCGCGGCGTGCAGACCTTCGACACGCTGGAGGAGGCCCTCCAGGGCGCCGACGTCGTGTTCACGATGCTGCCCAAGGGCGAGCACGCCCGGGCCGTCTACCTCGGCGACAGCGGCGTCATCGCGCTCGCCCCGAAGGACGCGCTGCTCATCGACAGCTCCACCATCGACGTGGAGACCGCGGAGGAGCTCCACCGGGCCGCCGAGGACGCCGGCTTCCGCTTCGTGGACGCGCCGGTCTCCGGCGGGATCAGCGGCGCGGCCGCGGCCACCCTGACCTTCATGGTCGGCGGGAAGCCCGACGTCGTGGAGCAGGCCCGGACGTTCATCGAGCCCATGGCCCGCAAGATCGTGGCCACGGGCCACGCCGGCACGGGCCAGGCCGCCAAGATCGTCAACAACATGATGCTGTTCATCTGCCTCGAGGCCTGCGCCGAGGGCTCCGTGCTCGCCGACCGGCTGGGCCTGGACCCGCAGGTGTTCTGGGACATCGCCTCGGTGTCCTCGGGCAACTCCTGGGCGCTGCAGACCTGGTACCCCGTGCCCGGCATCGTGGACTCCGCCGCGGCGAACAAGAACTTCGAGGCCACCTTCAGCGCCGCCCTCGCCGCCAAGGACGCCGGTCTGGCACTCATGGCGGGCGAGCAGACCGGCGTGGAGCTGCCCGCCGCCAAGCTCGTGGCCGAGAGGCTGCAGCAGCTCATCGACGAGGGGCTCGGGGACAAGGACTGCTCCCTCATCACCAAGTACGCCGCGCCGGACGGGAAGATCCCGGGCTGGGACCCGGACAAGGCCTGAACGGCGCCGAGACCACCACGACCGAGGAGGACACCATGCAGAACACCAAGCAGGACGCCGAGGCCCGCACGCAGCAGGACGCCGAGCGGGGCGCCCGGGACCCCCGGACCACCGGCGCGGTCATCGAGCACTTCATCGACGGGAAGCGCCACGGCGGGTCCGGACGCACCGCGGACGTCTACAACCCCGCGACCGGGCAGGTGGCCAAGCAGGTGCTGCTGGCCTCCGCCGAGGACGTCGCCACCGCGGTGGAGGCCGCCGAGCTCGCCCTGCCCGGCTGGCGGGCCACCGGGCTGTCGAAGCGCTCGGCGATCATGTTCAAGGTCGAGAACATCATCCGCGAGCGCACCCCGGAGCTGGCCGCTATCATCACCGCCGAGCACGGCAAGGTCCTGTCGGACGCGGCCGGCGAGGTCGCCCGCGGGCTGGAGAACGTGCAGTTCTGCGCGGGACTGATGCACCACATGAAGGGCGAGTTCCTCGAGCAGGCCGCCACCGGGGTGGACGTGCACCAGACCCGCCAGCCGGTGGGCGTGGTCGCCTGCATCACCCCGTTCAACTTCCCCGCCATGGTCCCGCTGTGGATGATCACCACCGCGATCGCCGCCGGGAACACCGTGATCCTCAAGCCCTCCGAGCGGGACCCCTCGGCGGCGGTGTGGATCGCCGAGGCCTTCGCCGAGGCCGGGCTGCCCCCGGGTGTGCTCAACGTGGTGCACGGGGACAAGGAGGCCGTGGACGAGCTGCTGACGAACCCGCTGGTCAAGGCCGTGTCCTTCGTGGGCTCCACCCCGATCGCCAAGTACATCTACGAGACCTCGGCGCAGCACGGCAAGCGGGTGCAGGCGCTGGGCGGGGCGAAGAACCACATGGTGGTCATGCCGGACGCGGACCTGGACGGGGCCGCCGACGCCGCGATCTCGGCCGCCTACGGCTCCGCCGGGGAGCGCTGCATGGCGGTCTCGGTGCTCGTCACCGTGGGGGACGTGGCCGACCCGCTCATCGAGCGGCTGAAGGAGCGGATCGCGAAGCTGACCATCGGGGACGGCACCGACCCGGCCTCCGAGATGGGCCCGCTCATCACGAGGGCGGCCCTGGACCGGGTCAACGGCTACGTGACCGGGGCGGAGGCCGAGGGTGCGACCGTCGTCGTCGACGGCACGCAGCAGGAGTTCGACGGCGAGGGGTTCTTCACCGGCGTCTCGCTGCTGGACCACGTGAAGCCCGGCATGAAGGCCTACGACGAGGAGATCTTCGGCCCGGTACTGTCCGTGGTGCGGGTGGACACCTACGAGGAGGCCGTGCGGCTGATCAACACCAACCAGTTCGCCAACGGGGTGGCGGTGTTCACCCGCGACGGCAAGACGGCCCGGCAGTTCGAGTTCGAGATCGAGGTCGGCATGGTCGGGGTCAACGTCCCCATCCCGGTGCCGATCGGCGCGTTCTCGTTCGGCGGCTGGAAGAACTCCCTCTTCGGCGACACCCACATGTACGGGCCGGAGGCGTTCAACTTCTACACCCGCCGCAAGCTCGTGACCACGCGCTGGCCCGAGCCCTCGGAGTCCCAGATCAACCTGGGCTTCCCGACCCACTGACGGGTCCGCCGGGGTCCCGGCCATGACGAGGCCGGTCCCCGCCCTCGGTTCGGAGGGCGGGGACCGGCGTGCGCGCCCCGGTCAGCTCTTGAGGCCGTCGCCGATGTTGCGGGCGGCGTCCTTCAGGTGCTCGCCGGCCTGCCGGGTGGTCCCGGCCGTCTTCTGCGCCTGGCCCTCGGCCTGCAGATCGCGGTTGTCGGTGGCGTCACCGACCGCCGCCTTGGCCGAGCCGACCGCCTTGTCGGTCGCGTTGCGGATCTTGTCGTCGAGTCCCATCGGGATCTCCTTTCGTGCCCCGGCGTCCTCGGCCGGGGGTCTTCGGCCGGGGTGCTGCGCCGTGGGGCCGGCGCGGGGGCCCGGCGGGGCGGGGCGCCGGCTCAGGCGGCCCCGGGTCCGGGGTGCCGGCAGTCCTCGACGTGCTCGTGGAGCTGCCGCTCGTCGACGGCCTCGACCGCCTCGGCCATCGCGTGCAGGAAGGCGGTCACGGTGGCGGCCTCCTCGGCGGACAGATCCCGGGCGGCACGGAGCATCCGCTCGTGCATGGCGCCCAGGGTGGAGCGGACCTCGCAGTCGGCCTCCTGGGTGGCCACGATCACCAGCGCCCGCCGGTCCGTGGGGTGGGGGCGGCGGGCCACGTGGCCGCTGCGGGAGAGCCGGTCCAGCAGCGTGGTGGTGGAGGCCGAGGAGATGCCCAGCTTGCTCGCCAGGTCCCGGGGGCTCATGGGGGTCCCGGCGCGGTCGGCCTCCAGCAGGTAGCGCAGGGCCAGCACGTCCTTCTCCCCCATGCCCATGGAGTCGCGGGTGCGCAGCCGCATGGCGGACTCGGCCGCCCGGTAGGCCCGCAGGGCCTCGAGCACCTGCACGGCCGGAGGACGGTCGCCCTCGGCGGCGTACCAGTAGCCGGACGAGGTGCGGGGATGTGCGGTCATGCGTCCAGTGTAGGTGATCTACAAATCAGATGAACTGATAACTAGACAATCTAGTAATACTGCTGTTCGATGGGATCGTGTGGTCCTGTGAGGGAGCGCACGCCGTCGCAGAGGAACACCGCAGGGTACGTGAGGAAGAGGTCGGAAGATGAGCCAGCAGCTGCACCCCGGATCCACCGTCGAGACGACAGAGCACTCCCCCCTCCGGGCGGTCCGGAACGACCCCGGGGCGGTTCCCGCCGCCCCCGTGCACTGCGGCGAGCCCATGCCGGTGCGCACCCTGGACTTCGCCGAGGTGCAGGACCACGTCAACCACGCCGTGGCGCAGGCGGCGATCGACGGCCGCCGGGTGCACGCCTGCGCCTGCGGCTTCCTGCAGGAGACGCCGGTCCCCGGAGGCACGGTGCCCTCGATCGTCCCCGACGGCGAGGCGATGCTGTTCCGCCCGTTCTTCACCCGGCGCGTCCTCGCCGCGGCCGGACGGGTCGAGAACGCCGAGTGGTCCTTCGACCAGGCCCTGGCGGACGCCGGGCCTCTTGCCGCCCCGGACGCCCAGGAGCAGGCCCGGCGCCTGTGCGCCTACGAGGCCGGCCTCGAGGCCGAGCGCTGGCGGCTGGACCAGGCCCTCGAGTCGCTGCGCGACGAGCTCCGCCTGGCCGTGCGCCACGGCGTGCCGATCACCCTCCTGGCCCGCGAGGCGGCCCTCGACGAGGCGGACGTGGTGGACCTGCTGCACCTGGGCGACATCCCCGCGACGTCCCCCGCGCACTCCTCCGCGAACTCTCCGGCGACCTCTCCCGCGGACGGGACCGGCCGCGCGCTCGCCGAGGCCTGCTGAGCCCCCCCCGGGCCGCGCGTGCCGGGCCGCTACGCTGGAAGGGCCCCGCAACGCCGCCGCGCCCCGGAAGGACGCCCGTGAAGTCGATCGTCGCGACCCTGCTCGTCCTGGCCCTGGTGCTGACCTCGGCCGGGGCGCTGCTGACCACCGTGGACGCCCAGGAGTGGCTGCCCGTCGTGGTGCTCGCGGCCCTCGCCTACCTCGGGACGTTCACCCTGTACCGGCGCGTGCGGGACCGCTGGGCCGAGCGCTACGCCGACCGCCGGGACTGATCCCGGCGCGAGCGGCGCCACGACCGCCACGCCCCGGTGGACCACAGGGCCCACAGCACGAGCAGCGGCTGGAACAGCAGCCGCACGGCCCGGGCGCGGTCGGTGTCCAGACCGAAGGCGTCCGTGCGCGTGAGGTACTGCGAGACGTTGCCCGGGAACACGGCCACGAAGAACGCCGCGGCGAGCCACCCGAGCAGCACCCGCCGCCGGGGCAGGACCACCAGCGCCGCGCCGAGGACGATCTCCACCACCCCGGAGCCCAGCACCACGGCGTCGTCGGGCACGGGCAGCCACTCGGGAACCTGGGCCGTGAACTCCTGGCGGGCCACCGTGAGGTGGCTGATCCCGGCGCCGAGCAGGACGAGCCCGAGGAGCACCCGGGCGATCGTGCGCGGCAGGGAGGCGGCCGGTGCTGCCGGCCGGGCGGACGAGGTCATGCCCGCAGACTAGAGGTCATGCCCGCGAATCGACAGCGCGGGCTCAGGAGCGGTCGAAGTCCGCCTTGCGGATCAGCCCGTGCACCCCCACGGTGCGGTCCACCACCTGGGAGATGGCGAAGTCCGCGGCGGCCGAGAGGTAGGCGTAGGCCACGGCGCGCTCCATGCCCTTGTCCTGCTCGAGGAAGTCGAGGGCGTTGAGCACGGCCCGGCGCATCGCCACGTCCAGATCGGAGTTCTGCTCCCCGCCGGCCGCGCCGTCCGGGTCGGAGAGCCCGATCGGGATCCAGTGCTCGTCCGTCTCCGCGAAGGGGTAGGAGTGGGCCACGGAGGGCGCGTCCCCCTCCCCGGCCTTGCAGACCGTGAGCCGGAACGTGCCGCGCAGCGAGCCCTCCATCGCGGTGAGCGCCACCTCGCCGTCGCCCATGGCCATGTGCGGGTCCCCCACGTAGAACAGGGCGCCGTCCGTCTGCACGGGCAGGTAGAAGGTGGAGCCCACGCCGAGGTGGCGGATGTCGATGTTGCCGCCGCCCAGCGTCGGCGGGATCGAGTTGAGCAGGTCGTCGGTGGGCCCGGAGCCCTGCTGGTATGCGACGCCCATCATGCCCATGAACGGGCGCAGCGGGAACCGCACGGCCCCGCCGGCCATGACGCCCTGACCGTGCTCCACCGGGGTGAACGTGGAGACGTTGCCGTACTCCTGCGGGTTGCCCGTGGACCGGCCGTCCGTGCCCACCGCCGGCAGCACGTCCTCGACGAGGATGTCGGCCACCGGCCCGCCGCGGGCGGGGCCCGGTAGCGCGCCCTTGCCGTGGCGGCTCGAGACCACCCCGTACGGCACGCGCAGGTCGGCGTGCAGGGTCTCGATCTTCAGGACGTCCCCGGGCCGCGCCTCCTCGACGAACACCGGGCCGGTCACCACGTGCGGGCCGTCCCGGTCGAAGTCCCGCTCGGTGCGGTCGTAGTCGCGGGCGATCTCCACCGCGTCGTCCAGGACCCGGGCGCGGGAGACCCCCTGCGCGCCGAAGAACTCCACCGGGTCCCGGCCCTGGTCCTCGAGGATCCCCTCGTGGGAGACGGCGTCGATGGTGACCGTGCGCCCCGAGCGCATGCGCAGCGAGGGCTCGGCGTCCACGGACGGGACGTAGCCCCACAGCACGCTGTCCACGTCCGAGGGCAGGTAGTGGTCCCCGGGGATCCTGCCCTTCCCGGGCTGCAGGACGGAGCCCCGGAAGCCGGGGCGGCCGCCCTTCGGGTGCTGGGCGCCCATCGGGACGGCCGCGGAGGCCGCGCCGACCCCGGTGCCGGTGACCGCACCGGCGGCGGCCACGGCGGTGGCCGCCCGGAAGAAGGTGCGCCGCCCCAGACCCCGCTGGAGTTCGTCGGCGGCGCGGCGGGCGAAGTGCTCACTCATGGGTGTCTCCTGCGGTCAGGGGCGGCTTTCTCGAACGCCTACGACCATAGGGAGAGCGTGTTTCCGGTTCGGGGTCCCCGTGTTTCCGGGCCGTGACGGCGAGCGCCGAGGGCGGGAGCGGGGGTTGGACAGGTCACCGGGCGCCCCGGCCGTGGTGCTACCGGCGGCGACAGCCCGACCTCGTTGTCGGGACCGCGCACGGACGCCCGCGTGACCTGCGTCACCCACAGTAGGGGTCACCGGGGGGTCCGGCATGTCCCATGCGAAATATGACGGTTACGAATGCACATCGATCGGGGCGGGTCGGCGGAACCCGTGGCGAGGTGCTGATTCAGCGGAAGTCGGCCTTGCGGATCCGGCCGTGGGCGCCCGCGGAGCTGTCCTCAAGCCGGGTGACGGCGAACTCCGCGGCGCTGGAGAGATAGGCGTGGGCGATGGGCCGGTCCATGCCGCGGTCCCGGGCCAGGAAGTCCACCCCGGCCCGCACGGCCTGCTGCATGGCCGCGGTCAGGCAGAACGTCTGCTCGTCGGCGTCCTCCGTCCCCGAGCGCCCGACGACGATCCAGTGCTCGTCGGTCTCGGCGAACGGCTGCCGGTGCGCCACGGCGGGCACGTCCTGGGCGCCGGTCCGGCACACGGTCACCCGGAAGGTGCCGCGCAGGGGCTGCCCGGCCGCGCCGAGGGCCCGGTGGAGCTCCCGGGGGCAGAAGGCGGCCCCGTCCGCACGGACCGGCAGGTAGGCGGTGCACCCGGTCCCGAGCGGAGCGCCGGACGCGCCGGGGTCCGCGACCTGGAGCACCTCGACCTTGAGCGCGTCTCCGGAGCGGGCCGCCGGCAGGAGCACCGGGCCCGTGACCACGTGCGGGCCGAGCCCGTCGAGGGCGGGGACGTCGTGGGCGGAGACGTCGTGCCCCTCCTCCGCCCGGGGTGCCTCGGGGGTCTCGGCCGCCGGGCGTCCGTCCTGCGCGGGACCCCCCGGCTGCGGGCGCTGGAAGCCTGGGACGCCCAGTCCGGACGAGGGGTGGGCGGCCCGCGCGGCCGCGGCGCGGGCCCGGGCGGCGTCCTCGGGGTCCGGCTCGGCGCGGAGGGGCTCGGGGCGGGCGGGGGCGGCAGCGGTGCCGCCGACCACCCGGAGGACCGGCCGCCGGGCGTGCGGCACCACGGGCGCGGGTCCTGGTCCGGCGTGCTCGGTCATGGGCTGCTCCTTGGGGGCGGGGCGAGCGGTTCAGCTCCGACGGTAGGAAGTGCGTGTTACTGCATCGGGCACGTCGTGTTTCCGGAGCATGACGATCCTCATAACGAGACGAAGCATGCCACGGACGGGCGGGCAAGCCCCACAAATGACAATTGCGACGCCGGCACTCCCGTGCTGCCCCTCGCGCACGACCTAGTCTGGCCGGATGGAAGTCCACAAGGCCCAGGCGTTCCTCGCCGTCGCGGAGGAGCTGCACTTCGGCCGCGCGGCAAAGCGCCTGCACATGGCGCAGCCGCCCCTCAGCCGCCTGATCCGGCAGCTGGAGTCCGAGCTGGGCGCCACCCTGTTCGAGCGCAACACCCGCCACGTGACCCTGACGCCGCAGGGCGAAGCCCTGCTCGAGCCGGCCCGGGAGCTGGTCATGCTCGCGCAGCGCATGAAGGACGTGGTCCGGAAGTCCCAGGCGGGCGAGACCGGGCGGGTGCGGCTCGGCTTCGCCGGGGCCTCGGTGAACCAGGCGGTGGGCGAGCTGGCGCGCCAGGTCCGGCGCCGTCGCCCCGGGATCAGCCTGGAGCTCTACAGCTCGCAGTTCTCCTACCTGGGCCTGGAGAAGGTCCTGGACGACTCCCTCGACATCGTGATCGGCCGGTGGGACTTCCTGCCCGCGGAGATCAGCTCCCGGCTGGTCGCGCTCGAGGAGCTGCTCATCGCCCTCCCGGAGAGCCACCCGCTGGCCGACCGCGAGACGGTCGACGTCGAGGACCTCGCCGGGGAGGCGTGGATCGTGCTGCCCGGCGGGGCGGGGGCCACGCTGCCCAACCGGCTCAACACCCTGGCGATGAACGCGGGGTTCGTCCCGCGCATCGTCCAGGTGGCCCCGGACTCCTGGACGCTCGTGGTCCTCGTGGGCGCCGGGATGGGCATCTCCCTCATCCTCTCCAGCGTCCGGGACAACGTGCCGTCCCGCGGCGTGGTCTACAAGCCGCTGACGCAGGAGCAGAAGCCGGTCGAGGTCCGCCTCCTCTGGCGCCGCGGGGACGCCAACCCGGCGCTGCAGTCCGTCATCGAGATCTCCGAGACGGTGTTCCCCGCGCCCGGGGGCCCGCTGCCCGCCCCGGCGACCGGCACTCCGTGACCCCCGCCCCCTCGCCGAAGGGGGGTGCTCAGCTGAAGGCCGAGATGCCGGTGATGTCCCGGCCCACGAGCAGCGCCTGGATGGAGTCGGTGCCCTCGTAGGTGGAGACGACCTCCATGTCCGTCATGTGCCGGACGACGTGGTTCTCGAGCAGCAGCCCGTTGCCGGCCAGGAGGTCCCGGGCCTCGTTGCAGATCCACTTGCCCTTCTGCGCCGTGGCCATCTTCACCATCGAGGCCTGCGCGTTGGACAGCTGACCGCGGTCGGCGAGCTCGGCCATGCGGTCGCAGAGCAGCTGCATGGTGGTGAGCTCGCTGAGCATGTTGGCCAGCCGCGACTGGACCAGCTGGTAGCCGCCGATGGCCCGGCCGAACTGCTGCCGTGTCGCGGCGTAGTCGGCGGCGATCTCGAAGGCCGCCATGCCGTGGCCGACCGCCTCCCACGCGGCGCCGCCGCGGGTGGCCTGCAGCACCCGGGAGACGTCCTTGAAGGACCGGCAGTTCTCGAGGCGATTGCCCGCCGGGACCCGCAGGCCCTCGAGCACGATGTCGGCCTGCTGGATCGCGCGCTTGCCGACCTTGCCGGTGATCACCTCGGGCCGGTACCCGGCCGGGTGGTTGCCCTCGGCGTCCTTCTCCACGACGAACGCGTTGACCTTCCCGTCCTCGGTGTTGCGCGCGAACAGGACGACGACGTCGGCCGCGTCCCCGTTGCCGATCCACCGCTTGTGCCCGTCGATCACCCACTCCTCGCCCTCGCGGCGGGCGGAGGTCTCCAGGGCCACCGAGTCCGAGCCGTGCTCCGGCTCCGTCAGCGCGAACGCGCCGGTCTTCTCCAGCCGCGCCATCGCCGGCAGCCAGCACTGCTTCTGCTCCTCGGACCCCAGCATGTTCAGCGCCCCCATGCACAGGTTGCCGTGCACGCCCAGGAACGTGTTGATGCTGCCGTCGGCCCTCGCCATCTCCCGGGCCACCATGCCCGCGGCCTTGCGGGACATCCCCGGGCAGCCGTAGCCCTGGATGGTGGTGCCGATGATGCCCAGCTCCGCCAGCCCGGGCACCAGCTCCCAGGGGAACTCGGCGCGCTCCCAGTAGTCGTTGATCACGGGCAGCACGCGCTGCTGGGCGAACTCGCGGACCCGGTCCCGGATCGCGATCTCCTCGGGCGTCAGGTCGTCGTCGAGCCGGAAGTAGTCGGAGGTCGCGGCGCCCGCGCGGACGGCGGCCGGGGCCTCGGTCGAGGGGGCGCTGGAGATGGTGGTCATGGTCGGTCCTTTCGTCGGCGGGTCCCAGGACCCGCGGTGGTCGGAGTGGTCGGTGCCGCCGGGCGTTCCCGGCGGGTGGCCCGCAGGATCGCGAGCAGTCCCAGCGCGGTCAGGGCGACCGCGGGGAAGACGAGGAGCGAGGCGCCGGTGGCCCACGCCAGGGAGACCCCGGAGTAGCCCACGGCCATCGCGAGGAAGCGGACCATGTTGTGGATGCCGATCGCGGTCCCGGAGCCCCCGGCGGGCGAGAGCAGGAGCTCCGTGGCCGCCGCGCTCTGGGCGAAGGCGATGCCGGTCCCGGCGAGCACGAGCCCCAGGACCACCAGGGACACGATCACCCAGCGGGCCACGCCCAGACCGGACGAGACCATGGCCAGCGTGACCACCGGGGCGGCGACCACGAGGATCAGGACCCCACGGCCGAGCTGGACGCCGCTGCCGTGCCGGCGGCCCACCCGCGCCGCGACGGGTCCCGCCGCCGTCATGGCGAGCGCCAGGGTGAAGACCACGGCGCCGATCCGGGCCGGGCCCAGGCCCAGGTCCGAGGCGAGGAACAGGGGCACGGCCACGATGGCCACCGCCATGGACCCCATCGCCAGCCCCGCTCCGGCCGCGGCCGTGAGGTAGGCGGGGTCCCGCAGCAGGGCCGGGTCCAGCAGGGGCCGCGGGGACGTCGCCCCGGACGCGGCCCGCCGGGCCCGGCGCCGGCAGAGGTGGGCGAACAGCCACCAGCCGAGCACCGCGCAGACCGCGCTCGCCGCCGCCCAGGACCAGGGGCCGGACTGCCCGGCCAGCACCACGGCCGCGGCCGTCGAGCCGCCGCCGAGGACGAGCCAGACCATCGCGGCCACGTGCATCGGCGGGCGCCGCCGCCCGATCCGGGGCATGAACGCCACCAGGAGGACCATCAGCACGAGCACCAGCCCGGCGTGCACCACGAAGACCCAGCGCCAGCTCAGCGCCTCGGTGAGGACACCGCCGAAGGGCGGGCCCACAGCCTGGCCCACGCCGATGGCGGAGGCCCACGCGCCCATGGTCTGCGCGGTCCGCTCCGGCCAGGTGGTGACCAGGGCCGCCTGCACGCAGGGCGGGATCGCGCTGCACGCCGCGCCCTGCACCATCCGGGCGAGCACGAGCGACTCCATGCCGGTCGCCGCGGCCGCCGTGAGCTCCGCGAGGACCATGACGCCCAGCGCCGAGATCAGGAAGGTCTTGACCCCGAGCCGGTCGCCGAGCCAGCCGGCGAGCGGGACGGCGGTGGCCATGGCCACCGTGAAGGCGCTCACGGCCAGCACCGACTGCTGGGCCGTCATGCCGAGGTCCGTCTGGATGACGTACAGCGGCGCGTTGATCACGTTCGAGGACATCGTGCCCATCGCCGTGGTGGCCAGCAGCGCCGGATAGGCGATCCGCCGCGCTCGCAGGGCGGGCCGGCCCCTCCGGAACGCGGTCATGCACGCACGGTCACGGAGTCCGGCTCCGGCTCCGGGACGACGACGCCCTCCAGGGCGGCCCGCACCGGTGCCGGCAGCGGGGTGGAGCGGCCCGTGGCCGGGTCCTTCTGCACGAGCACCGTCCGGGCGCGGACCGCGACCTGCCCGTGCTGGACCAGCTCGTAGGCCACCGTGTAGGACGACCGGCCGAGGCGGCAGACCCAGACGCGGGCCGTGAGCTCGGGGCCGTGGTCGATGGAGCGCAGGTAGTCGAGCGTCAGGGAGACCACCACGCGCGGCCGGGCGGGGTCCGGGACGCCGTCCTCCCCCAGCCAGGAGGCGACCGCCGAGAGCCGCGCCTCCTCGATCAGGGTGACCACGCGGGCGTTGTTGACGTGCCGGTTCAGGTCCTGGTCGGACCAGCGCACGGGCAGCACGGTGGTGTGCACGGCGCTCACGACGCCTGCCGGACCGCGGGCTCGCCGCGCTCGAGCCACGCCAGGACGCGGTCCCGGTCCGCGTCGAGCAGCGGCGGGGCCTGCGTGTAGTCGACCGGGGTGCGGCTGAAGTCGACCGGGTGGCGGACCGTGGGGACCTCCCGGCCCCCCGTCCCGGCCAGCACCACCGGGTCCAGGCCGAGGTCCTCCGCGAACCGGACGCCCTCGTCCACCCCCAGGATCGGGGCACAGGGCACCTTGACCGACTTGAGCAGCTCGAACCAGTCCTCGGCGTCCCGGGCGGCGAGCCGCTCGATCATCAGCCGGCGCAGCTCCACCCGGTTGGCGTTGCGCGCGGACACCGTGGCGAACCGCTCGTCCTCGGCGAGCTCGGGCGCGCCGAGGCACCGGCACAGCCGCGCGAACTGCCCGTTGTTGCCCACCGCGATGACCATGTCCTTGTCCCGGGTGGGGAAAGGCTCGTAGGGGTAGAGGCTCGGGTGCTCGTTGCCCATCCGGGTGGGGACGCTGCCGCCGGCAACGTAGGCGGCGGACTGGTTGACCAGCCCGGACAGCGCCGAGCTCAGCAGGTTCAGCTCCACGTGCTGGCCCGTCCCGGAGGACTGCCGCTCGTGGAACGCGCCCAGGATGCCGGTGGAGGCGTGCAGGCCCGTGATGACGTCGAAGAGGGCCACGCCGGCCCGGTACGGCTCGCCGTGCTGGCTGCCGGTGAGGCTCATCATCCCGGAGAGGGCCTGGGCCAGGAGGTCGTAGCCGGGCAGGTCGGCGCCGCCGGCGGTGCCGAAGCCGGTGATCGAGGCGTAGACGAGGTCCGGGCGCCAGGCGCTGACGCTCTCGTAGTCGAGGCCGTAGCGCACCAGGCCGCCGGGCTTGAAGTTCTCCACCAGGATGTCCGCCCGGGCGATGATCCGCTCCACGACCGCGAGCTGCTCGGGGTCCGAGAAGTCCAGGGCGATGGAGTGCTTGTTGCGGTTGACCGAGAGGAAGAACGTGCTCTCGCCGTCCCGGTGGGGCGGGACCCACGCGCGGGCGTCGTCCCCGGCGGTGCTCTCGATCTTGATGACGGTCGCGCCCATGTCCGCCAGCAGCATGGTGCAGTAGGGGCCGGCGAGCACGCGGCTGAGATCCGCCACCACCACCCCGGCGAGCGGGCCCGTGCCGGGGCGGCCGAAGATCTCCTGCAGGGCGTGGGCGTCCTCGAACTGGCTCATGTTCTCTCTTTTCGTCGTCGCGTCTCGTCCGGGCTCAGCCGGCGTACTCGTACCAGCCGCGGCCGGTCTTGCGGCCGTACCGGCCCTGCTCGTAGAGCTTCTCCACGGAGGGGTGCGGGAGGTCGTCGGGGTCCCCGCTCTGCTCGTGCTGGGCCAGCCGGATCAGGTAGGCCACGTCGATGCCGACCAGGTCCATGAGCTCGAACGGCCCCATGGGGTGGCCCAGGGCCGTCCGCGCGGCCACGTCGATGTCCTCGAAGCTCGCCACGCCGTCGGCCTCGAGGCGCAGCGCCTCGTCCCGCAGGGCCCCGAGGAGGCGGTTGGCCACGAAACCGGGGACCTCGTGGTGGAGCCGCACGGGCTGCTTGCCGAGCCGGCGGGCGAGCTCCGTGGTGGTCTCCGCGGTGGCGTCGGAGGTCTGCGGGTTGCGCACCACCTCGACGCAGGCCATGACCAGCGCCGGGTTGAAGAAGTGCATGTTGCACACCCGGTCCGGGCGGCCGGTCGCGTCCGTGAGCAGGGACGAGGGGATGGTCGAGGAGTTGGTCGCGAGGATCGCGTGCTCGGGGGCGGCCTCGTCCAGGTCCGCGAACAGCTGCCGCTTGATGTCGAGGCGCTCCACGGCGGCCTCGAGCACGAAGTCGGTGCTGCGGGCCGCCTCGAGGGAGTCGGTGGTGTACGCCATCCGGGCGAGGGCGGCGTCGACATCCGCCCGGCTCCGGCTGCCCTTCTCGGCGAGCCGGCCGAGGCGGCGGTGCACCTCGTCCCGGGACCGTTCGAGGGCGGCGGGGTCGAGGTCGCTGGTGGTGACGGTGTAGCCGGCGAGGGCGAAGACCGCCCCGATCTGGGTGCCCATGGCACCGGATCCCACGACCAGGACGTCTCGGACGGCGTCGATGCTCGGCTGGGGGTTCATGTCTGCTCCTCGGAGGTTGTGGTGGGGCTCGTCGGTGGGGCCGCGGGGTTCGGGGCTGGGGCCGGTGGTCAGTCGTCGTCGCGGAAGCGGGCTGGGCGCTTCTCCAGGAAGGCGCTCGCACCCTCGGCCTTCTCGTCGGAGGCGTAGAGCAGGGACTGGGCCAGCCGCTCGAGCAGCAGCCCGGTGCGCTGGTCCGTCTCGGCGCCGTTGCGCACCACGAGCTTGGCCAGCCGCACCGCCAGGGGGCCCTTGGCGAGGATCGAGTCCGCGGTGGCGAGCGCCGCGTCCATCAGCTCGTCCGCCGGGACCACGCTGGTCACCAGGCCGATGCGCAGGGCCTCCTCCGCGTCGATGATCCGGCCGGTGAGGATCATCTCCTGGGCCCGGCCGAGCCCGACGAGCCGGGACAGCCGCTGGGTGCCGCCGGCGCCGGGCAGGATGCCGAGGTTGGTCTCGGGCAGTCCGAACCGGGCGCCGGCGGCCGCCACGCGGATGTCGCAGGACATCGCCAGCTCGTTGCCCCCGCCCAGCGCGAAGCCGTTGACCGCGGCGATCGTGGGCAGCTCGAGGTCCTGGATCCGGTCCCAGAGGCGCTGCATCCGGGCCCGCAGGCCGTCCCGCAGCGTGTAGCCGACCAGCTGGGAGATGTCCGCCCCGGCCACGAAGGCCTTCTCCCCCGCGCCGGTGAAGACGACGGCGCCGGCGTCCTCGCGCCGCTCCAGCGCGTCGAGCGCCGCCTCGATCCCGTCCAGCACCCCGACGTTCAGGGCGTTGCGCACCTCGGGGCGGTTCACGGTGACGACGGCGACCCTGCCCCTGAGCTCGGCCGTGACGGTGCCGGTCCCGGTGTCGAGGGCGGTGCTCGTGCTGTTGCCGGGCGTGGTGGTGGTGTCCGTGGTGGTGTCCGTGGTGGTGTCGGTCATGGCGGGTCCTTCCGGTCAGACGGTGGCGGTGGCGGGCGCAGGGGCCGGGGCGGGAGCGGCGTCGTCGTCCGTGGGTCCGGTCCGCACGGTGAGGAAGGTCAGCAGCACGCTCCCGGCCACGAGGACCAGGCCGGCGACGGCGCTGAGCGGCGTGGGCAGGAACAGCAGGAACCCGCCGACCGCGGCCGCGACCCGGAACAGGACGGGCATCCGGCGGTCGAAGCCGACCGTCCAGCCCTCGATGGCGGAGGCCAGGGCGTAGACGCCCACGATGCTCAGGGCGAAGGCCAGCAGGATCCGGCCGGGCGAGTCCTGGGCGACCAGCGCGGGGTTGAGGGCGAAGCCGAACGGGACGATGTACTTCACCGCGCCGAGCTTCATGGCCGCCACGCTGGTGGCCATGGCGGGAGCCTTGGCCAGGCCCGCCGCGGCGAAGGCGGCGAGACCCACCGGCGGGGTGATGTAGGAGACGGACGCCCAGTAGATGACGAACAGGTGCGCCGCGAGCGGGTTGACCCCGAGGTCGATGACCGCCGGGACCATGACGATCGCCAGGAACACGTAGGCCGCGGAGATCGTCATGCCCATGCCGAGGATGAAGCAGGTGACGGCGCCGGCGATGAGGATGAGGACCACGTTGTCACCGACCAGCGAGACCAGCTCGCGGGCCAGGGACAGGCTCACGCCCGTGGCGGTGAGACCGCCGACGATCAGGCCCACGCCGGCGATGATGCCGATGATGTTGCCCAGCGTCCGGCCGGACTCCACGAGGAAGTCGGCGAACTCCCGCAGCCCGAACTTCTGGCCCGGGCGCAGCACGGCCACGACCAGCAGCACCAGGATCACCCAGTACGGCACCTGGGTCTCGGAGTTCGTGAGGAACAGCAGCCCGGTCAGCAGGGCCAGGGCCAGGACGTAGGGCCAGCCCCGGACGAGCGTGGCGAGGGCCCGGGGCAGCTGGGCCACGGGCACGCCCTTGAGCCCCTTGCGGGCGGCGTAGCCGTCCACCTGCAGGTAGATGCCGAGGAAGTAGAGGACCGCGGGGATGGTCGCGGCCACCAGGATCTCCGTGTAGGGCACGCCCACGAAGGAGACCATGAGGAACGCCGCGGTGCCCATGATCGGCGGGGTGATGGACCCGCCGGAGGACGCCGTGGCCTCGATGCCGCCCGCGTAGGTGGGGCTGAACCCGGAGCGCTTCATGGCCGGGATGGTCATGGGCCCGGTGGTCAGGACGTTGGAGACGGCGCTGCCGCTCATCATGCCCATCGCGGCGCTGCTGGCCACGGACACCTTCGCCGCGCCGCCGCGGTACCGGCCGAAGATCGACATGGAGAGGTTGTGGAAGAAGTCCGCGCCGCCGGTGTGCTGCAGGGCCACCCCGAAGACCAGGAAGCCGATCAGGATGGTCGCCGCGGTCTGGATGGGCAGGCCCAGCACGCCCTCGGCGCCCATGATGTGCACCTGCGCCAGGGTCGGCAGGTCGTAGGTGACGCCCTGCAGGACGCCGATCGACAGGTTCTCGGCGACCAGCGGGTACAGGGAGAAGAGCAGCGCGATGACCGTCACCGTCAGCCCGCCGGTGCGGCGCAGGGCCTCGAGCACCACGAGCCACAGCACGAACGCGGCGACCGTGGCGGTGGTGGGCGCCATGTACTCCCAGCCGAAGTCCTTGATCCGCGTCCCGTTGACCGCGAAATAGCCGCACACGGCCGCCGCGACGACCATGAGCAGGACGTCGAACCACTGGACCCGGCGCTCGCGGACCGGGGCGGTGCTGCCGCCGGATCCGTGCTCCTGCTGGGCCTCCACCTGCTGGGCGAGCGGGATCCTGCGCAGGGGGTTGACGATGAACACGACCGGCAGGAACACCGCCAGGATGAGGTACAGGTAGGAGTTGGTCAGCAGGGACAGCCCGCCCACGTTCCAGAAGAAGACCTGGTTCATGGCCAGCAGCACGCCCAGGACGGTCAGCACGATCACCACCGTCCGCCAGAACGGTGTCACCCGGGTCTCAGTTCGCATCGTCGGTCTCCTCGCCGTCCAGCTCGTCGGTCTTCCAGTCCGTCCAGTTCTGCTCGAGCTCCTCCGCGGAGGAGGAGGACTCGACGACGCCGGGCCAGGCCTCGCGCATCCGCTCGCCGCGCTCGATCAGCTCGTCGTTCTTCCGCTCCAGCTCCTCGGTCCACACGCCGCGCTCCTCGAAGTAGCGGACGGTGCCCTCGTGGAAGGGGACCACCAGCGGCTCCTTGAGCACGGCGTCGAAGGCGAACTGCTTCGTGTCCGGGGTGGTGCCCTCGTAGTGCTCGTAGTTCTCGACCATCGACTTCACGAGGTGGTAGACCTCGTCCGCGTCGCGGGAGCCCATCGTGGTCAGCGGGATCGTGTACTCGAGGACGCGGGCGCTCTCGCCCTCGTCCATCCCGGCGGCGTTCGTGACCTCGCCGACCGACACCATGGGCATGAGCTCCTCCCAGGTCTCGTAGCGGGCCGGGTCCGGGTCGTCGAAGCCCAGCCACTTGACGTCCGTGGAGGACGCGAGCTCGTCGATGTTGGAGCCGACCACGTTCTGGTACAGGGCGTCGATCTGGCCCGCCTCGAGACCGGCGATCTGCTCGCCGTAGGAGATGGGGACCTTCTGGACGTCCTCCCCGGTCAGGCCGCCGTAGTTGAGGAAGCCCTCCATCTTGTTGTTGATGGACGTGTTGGCGGTCAGCTCGGGGAACCGCTTGCCCTCGAGGTCCGCGAAGGAGTCGATGCCGCTGTCCTCGCGCACCAGCAGGCCGTAGTTGCCCAGCGGCGCCCACACCATGCGGATGTCCTGGGGGCCCCACTCCTCGCTGGCGTACTCGTAGTCGCCCTCGAAGGCGTAGTAGTACTCGTCCCCGGCCCGCGAGTAGTCCACGGTGCCGTTCACGAGGGGCGCCAGCCGGCCGATGCCGGTGTCGGCCGTCATCAGCCGCACCTGCACGCCCTCCTCGTTGGTGAGGGTGTTCGCGATGGCGGCGAGGTCGTTGTAGGTGCCGGTGCCCACGTTGTAGGTGGACCACACCAGCTGCTGCGGCAGGCCGTTGGGGCCCACCGGCTCGTCCCCCTCGGCGCTCGCGCAGCCGGTCAGCCCCAGCACCGCGACGGCGCCCAGAGCGGCGAGCCGTGACTTCGTTGTCCTCATGATGACCTTTCGACGTGCGGTGGGGGCGCTCAGCGCCCGGAGAAGGAGGGGACCCGCTTCTCGAAGAACGACTGCCTGCCCTCCAGGAAGTCGGCGGTGCCGAAGAGCGCGGGCTGGTGGTCCCGCTCGAAGTCCAGGGCCTCGCCGAGAGAGCCGGAGGCCTCGCGGATCCCCCGCTTCACGGCGGCGACGGCGAGCGGGGCCCGGCCGGCGAGCTCCGCGGCGCGGGCGACCGCGGCGCCGAGCACGTCCGGGTCCGGCAGCACGTGGTCGGCCAGCCCCGCGTCCAGGGCGGTGGCGGCGTCCACCGGGGCGGCCTCCAGCAGGATCCGCCGGGCGCGGGCCGCACCCGTGCGCTGGACCAGGGAGTGCACCAGCCCGCCGTCCGGGGCCAGGCCCAGGCGGGTGAACGGAAACAGGAACCGGGCGCTCTCGCCGGCCACCACCACGTCGCAGCAGCACACCAGGCCGACGGCCACGCCGGCGGCGGGCCCGGTCACCGCGGCCACGACCGGCTTCTCCAGCTGCGCGAGCTCCTGCACGAGCCCGGCCACCTCGGCCATCCGGGCGGCGGACTCGACCGGACCGGCGGGCGGCATGGAGGCGAGGTCGCCGCCGCCGCTGAAGCAGCCTCCCGCGCCGGTGAGCACCAGGGCGCCGATCCCGGGGTCCGCGGCGAGCTCCGCCAGGGCGGCCCGCAGCCGGGTGCGCAGCTCGGGGCCGAGCACGTTGCGGCGTCGTTCGTCGTCGAGCGTCAGCACGGCCACGGCACCGGTGCGCTCGATGCGCACCCGGGGCGGGACGTCGACGGCACGGGGGGAC
The DNA here is from genome assembly GCF_000349605.1 of Kocuria sp. UCD-OTCP. Taxonomy (NCBI): domain Bacteria; kingdom Bacillati; phylum Actinomycetota; class Actinomycetes; order Micrococcales; family Micrococcaceae; genus Kocuria; species Kocuria sp. UCD-OTCP. The sequence goes on along the minus strand of NZ_AOSQ01000001.1, from coordinate 104,606 downwards.
GATCGGGTCACAGGAGTCCTCCGAGGGGTGGATGGATGTCGTGCAGATCACATTCCCACGACCCACTGTGAAACTTCAAATACCTAATGTGCAGTTCAGTGATACCTAAAGCTCAAATATGTGGCGAACGGTGTTGCCCAGGTCACGCATGCGTCATCCTCGTCAGAGGCATCCGCGCACCCCGATCCCCAGGAGGACCCATGAACGCCGCCGCGACCGACCTGCTCGACGTCGAAGCAGACCTCAGCGCCGAGGAGCTCGAGACCCGGGACACCGTCCGCGAGTTCGTGGACCGGCGGATCCGGCCGAACATCGCCGGGTGGTTCGCCGACGCCGTCTTCCCGCAGGAGATCGTCCCGGAGATGGCGCAGCTCGGACTGCTCGGCATGCACATCCAGGGCTACGGGTGCGCCGGGAAGTCCGCGGTGCAGTACGGCATCGCGATGCAGGAGCTCGAGGCCGGGGACTCCGGCCTGCGCACGTTCGTCTCCGTGCAGGGCTCGCTGGCGATGTCCGCGATCGCCAAGCACGGCTCCGAGGAGCAGAAGCAGCGCTGGCTGCCCGGCATGGCCGCCGGCGAGATCATCGGGTGCTTCGGCCTCACCGAGCCCACCGCCGGCTCGGACCCCTCGACCATGGCGACCACCGCGGTGCGCGAGGGCGGCGAGTGGGTCCTCAACGGCGCCAAGCGCTGGATCGGGCTCGCCTCGATCGCCCACGTGGCCGTGATCTGGGCCAAGGCCGTCGACGAGAGCGGGCAGGAGCGCGTCCGCGGCTTCCTCGTGCCCACGGACACCCCCGGGTTCACCGCCACGCCGATCGAGCCGAAGCTGTCCATGCGCGCCTCCATCCAGTGCGACATCGCCCTCGAGGACGTCCGGCTGCCCGCCGACGCGATCCTGCCCGACAATCCCGGTCTGCGAGGACCGTTCTCGTGCCTCAACGAGGCCCGCTACGGGATCGTCTGGGGCGCCCTGGGCGCGGCCCGCGACAGCTTCGACGCCGCACTGGCCTACTCGCAGCAGCGCATCCAGTTCGACAAGCCGCTCGCCGCCTACCAGCTCTCGCAGGCGAAGCTGGTGAACATGGCCCTGGAGATCCAGAAGGGGCAGCTGCTGGCGCTGCGCATCGGGCGGCTCAAGGACGAGGGCCGCCTGGAGAACCACATGATCTCGGTGGGCAAGCTCAACAACTGCCGGATCGCGATCGAGGTGTGCCGGGAGGCGCGCACGATGCTCGGCGGCAACGGGGTCACCCTCGAGCACTCGCCGCTGCGCCACGCCAACAATCTGGAGTCCGTGCGCACCTACGAGGGCACCGACGAGGTGCACACCCTCATCCTGGGCCAGCAGCTGACCGGGCACTCCGCCTTCCGCTGAGCACGCGCCTGCCGGGCGGGCTGATGAAGATCACACCGGGAGGCATGGGAGACCGGGGCGAACGCGCGTAGCATCGAAAGCTGTCCCTCCCCTTTCCTTCGGGCTCGACGACGTGCTCGTTCCCCGTCCCTGCGCCCTCCCCGGAAGGACCCGCCGTGTCCGCACCCCGCACCGCCCTGCTCCAGGTGGTCAACGCCCCCGGTCCCGCCGGCACCCGCCTCGCCATCTTCGCCCTGGCGATGGGCGGCTTCGGGGTCGGCACCACCGAGTTCGCCTCGATGGGCCTGCTGCCGTTCATCGCCGAGGACTTCGGCGCCTCGATCCCCGCCGTCGGCCAGTCCATCTCCCTCTACGCCCTGGGCGTGGTGGTCGGGGCGCCGCTCATCACGTCCCTCGCCGCCCGGGTGGAGCGCAAGACCCTGCTGCTGGCGCTGATGCTCACGTTCGTGGTGGGCAACGGGCTCTCCGCCGCCGCGCCCTCCCTCGAGTGGCTCTACGTGGCCCGGTTCCTCGCCGGCCTGCCCCACGGCGCCTACTTCGGGGTCGCCGCGGTGGTGGCCTCCTCCCTGGTGGCCCGCGAACGGCGCGGCACGGCCGTGGCCCGGGTGATGCTGGGGCTCACCATCGCGAACATCGTGGGCGTGCCCTTCGCCGCGGCTCTGGGCGGGGCCCTCGGCTGGCGCTCCGCCTATCTCCTGGTGGTGCTCCTGGGCGCCCTGACCATCGTCGCCCTGGCCCTGTGGGTGCCGCGCACCCGCAACGAGGGCATGGCCTCGGCCGCCCAGGAGATCCGCGCCCTGGCCCGGCCCCAGGTGGCCCTGACGCTGCTCGCCGGGGCGATCGGCTTCGGCGGCATGTTCGCGGTCTACACCTACATCTCCCCGACCCTGACCGAGCTCACCGGCCTCGACATCGGCACCGTGCCGTGGGTGCTGGCCGTGTTCGGCGTGGGCATGACCGTGGGCTCGCTGCTGGCCGGTCCGCTCATCGACCGCTCGATCGAGCGCACCGCCCTCGGCGCCGGCGCCGTGTCCGGCGTGGCCCTGGCGTTCTTCGCGCTGTTCGTCCACGTCCCCGTGGCTGCCGTCCTGGGCGCGCTGTGGATCGGCATCATGGGCTCGATCTTCACGACCTCGCTCCAGGTGCGCCTGCTGCGCGAGGCCAAGGACGCCCCGTCCCTGACCGCCGCGATGAACCACGCGGCGTTCAACCTGGCCAACGCCGTGGGCGCGTTCCTCGGCGGTGTGGTCATCTCCGCCGGCTGGGGGTACCGCTCCCCCGCCTGGGTGGGCGTCGGTCTGGCCGCGGCCGGCCTGCTCATCCTGGGCTATGCGGCGCTGCGGCGCCGCCACGCCCCGGCCGAGACCCGGTAGCACCCGCCCTCCGGGCGGAGCGCTGGGCGCGGTCCGCACGGGCGCTGCTCGAGCCGCGTCGCCCAGCCCGGCGCTGCCCGGGCCGCACTGCCCTACCCGCGCGCTCCGCCCGGGTGCTGCTCGGGCCGCACTGCCCAGCCCGGCGCCGCCCGGCCGTGCGCCGCCCGGCCCGCGCGCTCAGCCCGGGCGCTGCTCGCGGGCGAGCACGCGCCGGCGGGTGGCGCGCACCAGGGCGGCCACCAGCCGCTCGAGGGGGCCCTGCCCCATGGCCTGGCGCCAGAGGAGGGCGAAGGCCATCGCCACGGCCACGTGGATCCAGAACCACAGCGGCTCGTCGTAGTGCACCTCGGCGGCCAGCGCGAGCAGGTGCGCCGAGTACACGGTGAGGGTCATCGCGCCCATGGCGCTCAGCGGCAGCAGCCAGGAGCCCCAGCGGCGGGCCAGCAGGAGGAACACGCCCAGGGCGGCCACCGCGGAGCCGAGGCCCAGCAGCAGGGCCGGCGGGGTGTTCGTGTACGGGCCGCCGACCGTCAGCCACCACCACGTGGTCGTCGGCAGCGTCGGGTCGGGGCCGAACACGATGACCTCGGTGACGAGCTCCTCGTCGACGCCGGGGGTGCGGGTCACGAGCTGGTCGAGGCCGCCGGCCCGGTCGACGAGCACCCAGGAGGCCAGCGAGGCCCCGGCGGCCAGCAGTGCCCCGCCCAGCACCAGTCCGGTCTGGACCCGGATCCCGGCGAGGTCGAGCCGGCCGATGGCCAGGCCGGTCAGCAGGTAGGCCAGGTACGGCAGGGCGGGGAAGGTCCCGGTCAGCAGCAGCCGGGCCGCGGTGGCCCCGGGGTCCCCGACGAGATCGAGGTAGTCCGGGTTGTAGCGCTCCACGACCGGCAGGACGTCCCGCAGCAGGTGCACCAGCGCGGGACCGGCCAGGGCGAAGACCCCCGCCCAGACGAACAGGGCGCGGGCGGGCAGGCGCAGGAACGGGATCGCCAGCAGGAAGAAGGCCCCGTAGTAGACGAGGATGTTGACGGCCGGGACCTCGTCGATCGTGCTCCCGGGGAGCACGTGGTTGATCGCCAGCCCCAGGCCCGCGATCAGCAGCGCGCGGACGGCCACCCCCGCCCGGTCGGCGGTCATCGCCCGGCCGGTGTGCGGTGTCCGGCCACCGGTGCTGAAGGCCAGGCCCACGCCCGCCAGAAGGGCGAACAGCGCCGCGGAGCGGCCGGCGAAGACGGTCCACTGCGCGGTGGGCTCGAAGGTCTCCGGGTCCCACGAGGGCAGGATGTGGATCGCGATCATCCCGATCAGGGCCAGGCCGCGGGCGGCGTCCACCCCGACGAGGCGGCGCTTGGCGGGTGCGGCGGCCGGGCTCGCGGTGGAACTCGCGGTGGAACTCGCGGTCGAGCTCGTGGCCGAGCCCGTGGCCGGGTCGGCCGTCGCGCGGCCGGTCGAGGCCTCGTCCGCGAGCGGAGTGCTCGCCGGCCGCGCGGGGACCGGCGCCCACGGCACGGTCCTCGGCGGGCGGCCCCGGGAATCGGTCATGACAGCGGCCCCCTCAGCGCGGCAGGACGGCGGACCCCCTGCCCGCCGGACCGGTCGGAGGACCGGTGCACACCCCACCTTTGCTGGCGCACATGTGGTGGGCTTTTCGGAATGCTGTGCTTCCGCTGTGACGCGGCACACGCGCCCGCCGGCGGGCGACCGGTCGCAGGACCGCCCGAGGCCTACACGGCCTCGGGGCGCCTCGACGAACGGAGGCCGCCGAGGACGGCGCGCACCCGCCGCGGCGCCGCAGCGGCGGCGGCGGGAGCGGTGACCGGGGCCGTGGCCGACGACGACGGCACCACGACGGGGCGCTGGGCCGCCGTGTGCCGGTAGGCCATGGCCTGCAGCTCCACCACGGGGTACTCGAGGCTGCGCCGGGCGGACTCGGTGGGGCGGGTGGTGGCGAAGGCGGTGGCCGCGTCCTGCAGGGACCGCGCGGCGATGAACGGGGCGGCCGCTTCGACGTGGGGCCGCACCGCGTGGCGGTAGACGGCGCGGTCGGACTCGGCGCAGTCCTCCCACCGGGGTGCTCCGGGGTGGGCGGCCCGCTCGTACTGGGCGCGGGCGGCGGCCTCGACGGCGTCGGTGATGGTGATGGTGCGCATGTCCGCTCCTGGGTGTCCGGTGGGTGGCTGGCTCGAGTGGTTCCACTGTCCGCCCGGAGTCTGTGCCGGAGCTGTGCCGACCGCCCTGGCCTGTCTGAGAATTCCGGCGGCACGGCACAGGCTGCGCACAGCTTCCACAGGACGTGCGCCTAATCTGGTGCGCAACAGTGGCAGTGTCACGTCCGCCCGGCACCGGGAGCTCCCATGTCCTACTCCTCCAGCTTCTCCGTCCTCACCGAGGTCCTGCCTCGCCTGACCCACCCTGACGGCTCGCCGATCCGGGTGCTGGTGGTGGACGACGAGCCGGCGCTGGCCGATCTCGTGGCCATGGGCACGGGCATGTGCGGGTGGGACGCCCGGATCTCCCACGAGGGGTTCGACGCCGTCGCCCAGGCGCGGGACTTCGCCCCCGACGTGCTGGTCCTGGACCGGATGCTGCCCGGCCTGGACGGGCTGGAGGTCCTGGCCCGGATCCGCCAGTCCTACCCCGAGGTGCCGGTGCTGTTCCTCACGGCCAAGGACACGGTCCAGGACCGGATCGAGGGGCTCGCCTCCGGCGGGGACGACTACGTGACCAAGCCGTTCTCGATCGAGGAGGTGCTCATCCGGCTGCACCGGCTCGTGCAGCGCTCCGGGGTCGCCGCCCAGGACAGCGCCACCCTGGTGGTCGGGGACCTGGTGCTCAACATCGACAGCCGCGAGGTCACCCGCGCCGGGGAGCCGGTCGAGCTGACCACCACGCAGTTCGAGCTGCTGCGCTACCTGATGGAGAACCCGCGCCGGGTCCTGTCCAAGGCCCAGATCCTGGACAACGTGTGGCACTACGACTTCTCGGGCCAGGCCAACATCGTGGAGCTCTACATCTCCTACCTCCGCAAGCGGATCGACGCCGGCCGCGCCCCCATGATCCACACCGTGCGCGGCGCCGGGTACGTCATCAAGCCCGCGTCCTGATGCCGCACGGCCCGCTCCCCGCGCGCCGCCTGCGCCTGGCCACCCGGCTCATCGCCGGCGTGCTCGTCCTCCTGGCGGTGGTCCTCCTCGTGCTGGGCGCCACGATCGTGGAGCTCACCCGCCAGGACCTCGTCGAGCGGCTCGACGGATCGCTGCGCCAGGCCACCGGGCGGGCGCTGACCTTCACCCGGGGGGACCCCGCCCCGGAGCGGGACCCCCTCGACGCCCCCGGCCAGCCGGTGGGCGTCCTGGTGGCCGTGCTGCGGGAGGACGAGGTGGTCACGGCGTCCTACCGCACCGAGTCCGGGGAGCCCGCGCCGCTGCCCGAGGAGGACGTCGCGGCCCTGCGGGAGGCGGGCGCCTTCGCGGCCGAGAGCCCGGACGAGCGCGGCTTCGGGGACCCTCGGCGCTCCACGGGCACGGAGCAGGGGCGGCTCTCCGACGTGGACCTGTCCGTGGGCGAGTACCGGGTCGAGTCGGTCGCCCGGGACGGGCGCAGCGGCAGCCAGGTGCTGGTGACCGGGCTGCCCACCGCGTCGGTCGACGACACCGTGGCGGAGCTCGTCACCACCATGACCGCGGGCAGCCTGCTCGCGCTGGTGACCACGGCGGTGGCCGGGACCGTCGTCGTGCGCCGTGCCCTGCGGCCGCTGGAACAGGTCTCGGCGGCGGCGTCCCGCGTCGCCCGCCTGCCGCTGGCCTCGGGCGAGGTCTCCCTGGCCGACCAGCACGTCCCCGCCGGGCTGGCTCGTCCCGGCACGGAGGTCGGGGAGGTGGGCCACGCCCTGAACTCCCTGCTCGAGAACGTGGACTCGGCCCTGGCCGCGCGCCAGCACTCCGAGACCCGGCTGCGCGAGTTCGTGGCCGACGCCTCCCACGAGCTGCGCACCCCCCTGGCGGCCGTGCGCGGCTACACGGACATGCTGCAGCTCACCGAGCCGCTGACCGGCACCGGCCGCGCCTCGCTGGCCCGGGTGGAGCAGCAGACGCTGCGGATGACCGCCCTGGTCGAGGACCTGCTGCTGCTCGCCCGCCTGGACGAGGGCCGCCCCCCGGAGCTGCGGGACGCCGACCTCGGCGAGCTCGTGCTCGAGGCCCTCACCGACGCCTCGGCCGCGGGCCCCGACCACGACTGGGCCCTGGACGTGCCGGCGGAGCCGGTGCCCGTGCGGGCGGACGTCGCCCAGCTCCACCAGGTGCTGGCCAACCTGCTCTCCAACGCCCGCAAGCACACCCCGCCCGGCACCGCGGTGACCGCCGCCGTGCGGGCCACCCGGGACGGCTGGGCGGAGGCCTCCGTGCTCGACGCCGGCCCGGGCATCCCGCGGGAGTTCCAGGCCAGGCTCTTCGAGCGCTTCAGCCGCCTGGACACCTCCCGGCAGACCCGGGAGGGCAGCACCGGGCTGGGCCTGTCCATCGTCCGCTCGGTGGTGCAGGCGCACGGCGGCACGGTGGACGTGGAGTCCCGCCCGGGCCGCACGCTCTTCACCGTCCGGCTCCCGCTGGGCACCGGCGCAGCGGTGCCCGCCGCGCCCCGGTGACCGACGGCCGCGGGCGCCTCAGCTCCGACGACGACGGCGTCGTCGGCGGCCGAGCCAGCCCGCCGGGCCGCCGTGGACGAGCAGGTGCCGGGTGTGGGGGTCCAGGAGCATCAGGTAGGCGGTGAACAGCAGGGCGGTGACGAACGCGATCGTCGAGGCGTCGACCGTCAGCTCGATGAAGGGCCACACGGAGAGCTGGTCCTGGGCGCCGAAGATCACGAAGAAGGTGATCACGATGTACAGGGAGCGGATCTGCCAGTTGTCCCTGATGCCGGTCGCGGCGAGGAAGGGGAGGAACCACAGGATGTACCAGGGCTGGATGATCGGGGAGAGCAGCACCACGGCGGCGAACGCCAGGCCGAGCCGGCGGACCACCTGGTGGTCGTCGCCGCGGAACATCAGGAGCAGGACCAGGCCGATGGCGGCGTACTGCAGGACGTCGCGCAGCACGGAGGCCATGGCCGTGCCCGGCAGGCCCACCGCGTTCGCGAGGTCGCGGACCTGCTGGCCCAGGAACCCGGAGGGCGAGTACCCGGTGTACCCCGGGGTGGGGTCGACCAGCGCCCAGACCCACCCGGTGCCCAGCTGGTAGGGGAGCCCGCTCAGCAGCAGCACCCCGAAGCTGATCGCCGCCGTGGCCGCCCACAGAGCGAACTTCCGCCGCCAGGATGCTCTCGGCCCTGCCCACAGGAGGCCGATGAACGGCAGCAGGAGGATGGTGATCGGCTTGATCCCGATCGAGGCGGTCACCAGGAGGACCCCGGTCGCCGGGCGGCCCGTGGCCGCGAAGTACGTTCCCGCCACGGCCAGTCCGAGCATCAGCGCGTCGTTGTGCGCGCTGGCCACGAAGCTGATGAGGAACAGCGGGTTGGCCACCGCGATCCACAGCGCACGGGCCGGGTCGACCCCGTGCAGTCGCGCGAGCCTGGGCACGTACACGACGCAGAGGAGGACACCGGCGCAGGCCAGGATCCGGAAGAGCAGGACGGAGAGATCCGGCTGCGCGCCCGTCAGGGCCACGACCGCGCGCGCCAGCCACAGGAAGTACGGCCCGTAGGGCGTCCGGGCCTCGGCCCAGGTCGGGTCCGTGCCCAGCATGAACCAGTTCTCCAGGGCGGAGATGCCGGTCGTGTACGGGTTCTGCCCGGCCAGCATCAGACGGCCCTGGCCGACGTAGGCGTACACGTCCCGGGAGAAGATGGGCACGGCGAAGAACAGCGGCAGCGACCAGGCGCACACGGCCAGCACCACGGAGCGCTGGGCGCCCGCCGGCCCGCCCTGGAGCCGCTGCCCGAGCCGGAGCCAGGAGCGCACCAGCAGCATGGCGCCGACGGTCAGCAGCACGGTGCAGGCGTAGACGCCCCATCCCTCGACCCGCAGCGCGATGACGAGGGGGTGGCGGACCATGGGCGAGCCGTTGGCGATCCACCCGGTGCCGACCGAGCCGACGAGCATCATCAGGGAGCCGACGAACCCCTGCAGGACGGCGACGTGCGCGCGCGGGTCCGGGTGGGCGCCGGGCGTGTCCTGGCGGAAGGGGACGGTGCTGACGGCCCGGCCCCCGCGGCTCCGCGGCCCCTCCGGATGCGAACCCCCTGCCGTCATGACGTGCGCTGATCCCCTATGTGTGTCGCTGCCGGGCGGACAGGTGTGCTGAGCGCTCTCCAGGAGCGTGTTCCAGCCATGATGCCACCTCATCGCCCCGGCGTCCCGGGACGCCGCCGCGCCCTCCGGCCCGGGGTCGCTGCGCACGGATCATGACGCCCGGTTCCGGGCGGTCCGCGCCCGGCCACGTAGCATGGTGGGGCAGCGGCCCTGTGGTCCTGCGACCCCACCCCCTTGACGAGGATTGACCCATGTCCACGGACACGACCTTCAGCATGCTCACCCGGTTCCGGAACCGCCTCGCGACCCCGCGGTGGTACGCCTGGTCGAGATCCCCGCGCGGACTGCTCGCCGGCTTCGTCCTGGTGCACCTCGTGTTCCTGGGATTCGCCCTGTCCCTGTCCCTGTCCGGCGCCGCCTTCAGCGACACCTACATCTACCGCGCGTGGGCCGAGGCCGGCTTCGACGAGCAGAACCTGAACGGGGAGCCCACCCCCTGGGTCTATCCGGTGCTGGCGCTGGTGCCCGTCGCGCTGGCCGGCGCGGCCGGCCCGGGGCCGTTCTTCTTCCTGTGGGTCCTGATGATCACCGTGCTCAACGGCTGGGCCGTGGGGAAGCTGACGGACTGGGGACGCGCCCGGCACGCCGTCCCCGCCGCGTGGTGGTGGCTGGGCTTCGTCTTCCTCATGGGGTGGCTGGGCTTCGCCCGCGTCGACGGGCTCACGGCCCCCCTGGTGCTCGTCGCCCTGGTCTACGGCGTGGCGCACCCGGTGGCCGCCTCGGTCCTGCTCAGTGTCGCCACCTGGATGAAGGTCTGGCCGGCGGCGGTCGTGCTCGCCCTCGTCACCGTGGTGCGCCGGCGGGTGGCGGTCGTCGTCGCGGGCCTGCTGGTCAGCGCGGCCGCGGCCGGGGTCGCCGCCGCCATGGGTGCGCTGCCGAGGCTCTTCGACTTCCTCACCCAGCAGGGGGACCGGGGCATGCAGCTGGAGGCCACGTTCACCACCCCGTGGCTGTGGTCGTCCGTGCTGGGGGTGGGCGGGTCCCGGATGTACATGAACACGGAGATCAACTCCATGCAGGTCGACGGCCCCGGCACGGCCACGATGGCCGTGCTCATGCAGCCGCTGCTGCTGGTGGCCGCCGCCGCGGTGACCCTCCTGATCGCCCGGGGCCTGCGCAACGGCGAGCGGTCCGGCGAGACCGACCGGACCGAGCTGCTGCTGGCGGGGTCGCTGACCATGGTCACCGCCTTCATCGTGTTCAACAAGGTCGGCTCCCCGCAGTTCATGGTGTGGCTGGCGCCGGCCGTGGCCGTGGGGCTGACCCACCACTGGAAGGCGTGGCGGGTGCCGGCGGTCATGCTGATCGCCATCGCCGTGGCCACGTTCCTCGTCTACCCGATGTTCTACTACGAGCTGAGTCACAACGACCCGTGGATGGCCCTCGTGCTGACCCTGCGCAACGCCCTGCTGGTGGTGCTCCTGTGGTGGTCGGTGCGCCGCCTGTACCAGCTGGGCTCCCGGCGCCCCGCCAGCGCGCCCGCTACGGCACCCGCCCCCGCCGCGCCGGCGCCCGCCGCGAAGGAGGCCTGAGATCTCCGCCCCCTTCTTCGACCGGCTGACCCGCGTCCGCGACGCCGTCCTGCCCGCCCGCGCCGTGGCCTGGTTCGCCCGCCCGGCCGGCGTGTGGTGGGGCTTCGCCGTCGTCCACCTGTACTTCCTGGGCTGGATGATGTCCTTCGTCATCCACGGCGATGCCTTCAGCGACACCGAGCAGTACCGCCAGTGGGCCATGGCCGGGTACGACCCGGCCGATGCCGGGGACGGGATCAGCCCGTGGGTGTACCCGGTGCTGGCGCAGATCCCGATCCTCCTGGCGGGGATCGCCGGCCCCGGCCCCTACCTGCTGGTCTGGACGCTGATCGTCACCGTGCTCAACGCCGTCGCCCTGGTCTGCCTCACGCGGGGCCGGCGGGCCCGGCAGGGCATCGCCCCGGCCTGGTGGTGGCTGTTCTTCACCGTGTTCCTGGGCTACCTGAGCTTCGCCCGGGTGGAGGGCATCGCGGCCCCGATCGTGCTGATCGGACTCCTGTACGCGTCCGAGCGGCCCGTGCTCGGCTCCGTCCTCCTGAGCGTCGCCACCTGGATCAAGGTGTGGCCGGCGGCCGTCCTGCTCGCCCTGTTCATCGCCTGCCGGCAGCGCGTCCAGGTGGTGGCCGCCGGGGTGGGGGTCACCGCCGTGGTGGTGCTGGGCACGTACCTGACGGGCGGCCTGCCGCACATCGCGGACTTCCTGGTCAACCAGGGGGAGCGCGGCATGCAGCTGGAGGCCACGTTCTCCACCCCGTGGGTGTGGGCGAGCGTCTTCGACGTGGCCGGATCGCGGATGGCCGACAACGTGGCCATCAACTCCACCGAGGTCTACGGGCCCGGCACCGAGATCGTCGCGTTCCTGATGCAGCCGCTGCTCGTGCTCGCCGTCCTCGCAGGAGCCGTCCTGCTGGTCCGTGCGCTGAAGCGCGGGGCCGAGCGGGAGGAGCTCTTCTACGAGGGGGCGCTGATGATGACCACGGTCTTCATCGTGTTCAACAAGGTGGGGTCCCCGCAGTTCATGATCTGGATCGCCCCCGTCGTCGTGGCCGGGCTGGTGCACGACTGGCAGCGGTGGCGGACGCCGGCGGCGCTGCTGATGGGCATCGCGGTCACCACGTTCGTGATCTATCCGCTGTTCTACACCCCGCTCATCCACGCGCACCCGGCGATGGCGGCCGTGCTGACCGCCCGCAACGTGCTGCTCGTCGTCCTGCTGTGCTGGTCCGTGCAGCGCGTGGCCCGGCTCCAGCAGGTCCCCGCCCGCCCCGCGGAGCTGGCCACCACCTGAGCCCGCGGCCCGTCTCCTCGGCGGGACGACGACGTCACCGGCCCGCCGCCGCGCGCGGACCGGCGCCCAGGGCCAGGCCGCGCGCGGCGCCGGCGGCCCGGGCCAGGAGTCGCTCCAGCGGGCCCCGGCCGAAGGCGCGCTGCCAGGCCACTGCGAACAGCGCCGCGACCGCCACGTGGATGAGGAACCACAGGAGCGGCACCTCGTAGTGGAGCATGGCGGCCAGGGCCAGCAGGTGCGCCGAGTAGAGCGTCAGGGTCATCGACCCCATCGCGCTCAGCGGCAGCAGCCAGGCACCGGCCCGCCGGGCCACGAGGAGGAGGAGGCCCAGCACGGCGGCGCCGGAGCCGAGGTCCTGGAGGATTGCCACCGGGGTGTTGGTGTGGGGGCCGGGGATCAGCAGCCACCACCAGGAGGTGTCCGGCAGGACCGGGTCCGGCCCCCAGACGATGATCTCGTCGATCAGGTCCTCGCTCAGCCACGGGGTGGAGCTCATGAGCTGGTCGTAGCCCCCGGACCGGAGGACCAGCACCCAGTACACCAGCCACGCCCCCACGGCCAGGGCGAGCCCCGCCACCAGCAGCCGGCCCTGGACGCGCACGGCCCGCAGGTTCAGCCGGCCGATGGCCATCCCGGCGAGCAGGTAGGCCAGGTACGGGACCGCGGGATAGGTGCCGGTGAACAGCACCTGGGCCAGGACGGTCCCCGGCTCGGCGAGCACGTCGGCGAAGGTCGGGTTGTACACCTCCAACGCGGGCAGCACTCCCCGGAGCGCCTGCATCAGCACCGGCCCCACCACGGCGGCCGCGGCGGCGAGACCGAACAGCGTCCGCGCCGGCAGGTGCAGGAAGGGGATCGCGAGCAGGAAGAACATGCCGTAGTAGACGAGGATGTCGTAGGCGGGCGGGTCCGCCGGCATGACCTGGTTGATCAGCAGCCCCAGCCCGGTGATCAGCACGGCCCGGACGAGCAGCCCCACGCGGTCCGCGGTCATCGTCCGGCCCCGGTGCGGGGTGCGCCCGCCGGAGGAGAAGGCCAGGCCCACCCCGGCCAGCAGCGCGAACAGGGCCGCGGCGCGGCCCGCGAACAGCTCCCACTGCAGCGTGGGCCCGTAGGTCTCGGGGTTCCAGGCGGGCAGGATGTGGATCGACATCATCCCGACCAGGGCGAGGCCCCGGGCGGCGTCGACCCCCACGAGCCGGCGCCTGCGGACCAGCGGCAGGACCGGGCCCTCCGCTGCTGACCGTGCACCGGGTGCAGGGTGGTGGACGTTGACCATGGCGGCGGGTTCCTTCTGTCGGACGTGCCGACGAGCTCCCGCCCGCCGGCCCGGACCTCTCGGTCCTTCTCGTCCTCCAGCTGACCAGCCGGGATTGTGCCGCCGTTGTGGCGTCCCTGTGCCGGGGCTGTCGAAGTGGTCCCCCGGTCCCGGCTACCGCCGCACGGTCTTCTCCAGCCCGCTGACCAGCAGCACCGCGCACGTGGACCAGATCGCCCCGGCCGGGCCGAGCGGCGCGGCCACCAGGCCGGCCAGCAGGGGCATGGCGACCTGCCCCGCCCGGTTCCCGACCAGCCGCACGGCGAGCGCCGAGCCCCGCCACGAGGTGGGCACGGCGGTGGAGACCAGGGTCATGGTGATCGGCTGGCCCAGGCCCAGGCAGAAGCCGCCCACGAACAGGAGCACCGCGGCGAGCCACGGCACCGTGATGACGGCCGGCGGGACGGCCAGGGTGATGCCGGCGCCGTAGAGGCTGACCAGCAGCAGCGCCCGGCGGGACATCCGGTGCGCGAGCCACGGCAGCAGGACGCGCGAGACGATCGAGGCGCCGCCGCGCACGGCCAGCAGGACGCCGATCCACGCCGGGGAGACCCCGGCCCGCTCCCCCACCAGCGGCAGGAAGGCCGTGAGGATGTCGAGCATCGCGAGCAGGGCCAGGGACGCCAGCATGTGGGACGGGATGCCGGGGACCTCGAGGATCCGCAGCATCGACGCGCGCGGCGCCGTTCCGGGGACCACCTCGAGCTCACCGGTGGCGGGAGCCGCCTGCTCCGCGGCAGCGTCGTCGTCGTTCCGGGCGGGCGCCCCGGAGGCCGGCCGGCGCAGGAGCATGACGGGCACCACGAGGACCGAGAGCCCGGCCCCGATCCACAGGGACAGGGTGATGTCGGCGACCCGCTCGGGCGATGCGACGTCGCTGCCCGTGCCCAGGAGCACCCCGACCAGCAGCGGGCCCACCAGCTGCCCGGCGGAGAAGGCGGCGGTGAACCAGCCGAAGCCCTTGTCCAGCTGGTCCGGCGGGGAGAAGCGGGCGACCGCCGACTGCCCGGCGATGGTGAACACCAGGTGCCCCATGCCCAGCAGGGCGCTCGCCACGGCGACGAGCGCCACGCTGGGCGCCAGGGCCAGCGCACCCGCGCCGAGGGCCAGGACCAGGGCGCCGACGACCACCATGGTCCGCAGGTCCCGCACCCGGTCGGTCATCCGGCCCAGCCACATGGCCGTGACGAGCGGGACCACGGCGTAGGCGGCCGTGACCAGGCCGACCGTCACGGAGTCGGCGTCCAGGGACAGCAGTTTGTAGGTGGTGACCGGGCGCACCAGGTTCAGGGCGGTCTGCGTGAGCAGGGCCCCGGCCACGAGGAACCACAGCCACGCCCCGGACCGGGCCCCCGGAGCGGTCGAGGCCATGCCTCAGGAGCGCCGGGGCTTGACCGCGATCACCGGGGCGTTGGCCTCGAGGAGCACCTGCTGGGCGGCGCTGCCGAGCAGCAGCTTGCCCACGGGGCTGCGGTGCTTCACGCCGATCACCACGGCGGAGGCGTTCACCTGCTCCGCGGCGTCGAGGAGCTCGCCCACGGCGTCCCGGTTGCGGGTGTCGGGGGTGCGGAAGGTGACGGGCACGCCGTTCAGCTCGCTCCCCTCGGGGTCGAGCTGGGCGCCCTCGAGGTTGAAGACCAGCAGGTCCTCCTGGCGGCGTCCGGCCTCCTCGACCGCGGCCGCGAGCGCGGCCTCGCCCTCGGGGGTGCTGGTTCGGGCAACGACGACGGTCATGGGAGCCTCCGCGGTGGGGTGGGGAAATCGGGTGGTGGGAAAGGGGCGTACAAAACGAGGTCCACCCTACGGCCGAACGTGTGAGGGACGTCTCTTCCGGCGTGAGCAGAATGCGCAGAACCAGCACAACGATCAGTACGCACGAAAGGTGGATCAACGGCCGACGCGTGACCCGGGTCACTTATCGTCGTCGGGAGAGGCTCGGACCGAGCCATGCACCCGCACCCTCCGACCCAGGAAAGTGGATCCCCGTGAGTTCACCACCAGATCAGGCCCAGCAGGGCACGCGACGCCGGCACCCGGTCGCCATGACGGTCTACGGCGTCGTCGCCGCCGCCGTGATCGGCCTGGCCGCCTTCTTCTCGTTCCAGTCCGCCACGGCCGGCTCGGACATCCGGGCCAACATGACCCTGATCGCCCCGGCCGGTGCCGGCGGCGGCTGGGACACGTTCATGCGGGAGCAGCAGCAGGCCATGCGGGTCAACAGCCTGGTCAACAACACCCAGGTGGTGAACATCCCCGGTGCGGCCGGCACCATCGGGCTCGGCCAGCTCTCCACCATGGAGGGCCAGGCCAACACCCTGATGGTCACGGGTGCGGGGCTGGTCGCCGGTGTCGCGCAGCTGGACTCGGCCGTCACGCACGACGACGTGCGCCCGATCGCCCGGGTGGTCGAGGAGTACGACGTCGTCGTGGTCCCCGCCGACTCCCCCTACGAGACGATCGACGAGCTCGTCGAGGACTGGCGGGCGAACCCCGCCGAGGTCGCCTGGACCGGTGGCGGCACCTTCGACCAGCTCGTCATGACCGAGCTCGCCCTCGAGACCGGCATCGACCCGTCCGAGACCACCTACATCCCGAAGTCCGGCGGCGGCGAGGCCACCCAGGCCCTGATCACGGGCACCGCGGACGCGGCCACCTCCGGGTACATGGACGTGGCCGACCAGATCGAGGCCGGGCGCCTGAAGGCCCTGGGCATGGCCGCCCCGGAGCGGCTCGAGGGCGTCGACATCCCGACCCTCACCGAGCAGGGCTACGCCGTGGACCTGGCCAACTGGCGGGCCGTCCTGGCCCCGCCCGGGATCACCGACGAGGAGTTCGCCGAGCTGCGGGCCCTGGTCGAGGAGTCCATCGCCACCCCGGAGTGGCAGGAAGCCATCGAGCGCAACAAGTGGACCGAGGTGTACCTCGCGGGCGAAGAGTTCGACGAGTTCATGGCCTCGGAGCAGGAGCGCATCGCCATGCTGGTAGAGGAGATCTCCTGATGAGCACCCCCACGTCCTCGCACACCGGCGCCGCCGGAGAGCACCTGACCGACGTCCGGCCCCCGGAGGAGCAGCGGCCGGACACCGAGAGCTCCTGGTGGAGCGGGCGCAGCGGCCTCGTGGTGCCAGCGGTGATGGCCGCCTTCAGCACCTACCTGCTGATCGGCGCCCTGACCATGGACATCCCGGAGGGCACCGACTTCCCCGGCCCCACGTTCTACCCGCTGATCCTCACCGTGGCCGGCTACGTCCTGGCCGCCCTGCTCACCCTCCACTACCTGCGCACCCCCGAGCACCCCGAGGAGCTCTCGGCGCGCACCTGGCGGAGCCACTCGGACTGGTCCGCGGTGCTCTGGTCCGCGGGTGGGTTCCTGGCGTTCGCGCTGAGCCTCGAGGTGCTGGGCTGGATCCTGGCCGCCGCCCTGCTGTTCTGGGCCGTGGCCCGGGGCTTCGGCAGCCGCCGGCCCCTGTTCGACATCTCGCTCGCCCTGCTCGTGAGCAGCGCGATCTACCTGGCATTCACCGTCGGCCTGGGGCTCACCCTCCCGTCCGGCATCCTGGGAGGCGGTTTCTGACATGGACGCACTCAATCTGTTGATGGACGGGTTCGCCGGCGCGCTGACCCCCATGAACCTGCTGTGGGTGGTGGTGGGCTGTCTGCTCGGCACCGCCGTGGGCGTGCTGCCGGGCCTGGGCTCCTCCATGGCCGTGGCCCTCCTGCTCCCCATGACCTTCGCCCTGGACCCCACCGCGGCGTTCATCCTGTTCGCCGGCGTGTACTTCGGCGGCCTGTTCGGCGACTCGACGATGGCCATCCTGATGAACACCCCGGGACAGGGCTCCGCGATCGCCTCGACCTTCGAGGGCCACAAGATGGCCAAGGACGGCCGGGCCCCGCAGGCCCTGGCCACCGCGGCCATCGGCGCGTTCATCGGCGGCATGGTCGCCTCCGTGGTCGTGGTCTTCCTGGCGCCCAAGCTCGCCGACTTCTCCGCGAACTTCGGCCCAGCCGAGTACTTCGCCCTGGCCCTGTTCGCCTTCGTGGCCACGTCCTCGGTGGTCTCCGACTCCGCGGTCAAGGGCCTGGCCTCCCTGGTCCTCGGCCTGGGCATCGCCACCGTGGGCATCGACGCGATCTCCGGTTCGGAGCGCTTCACCTACGGCTCCGCCAACCTGTTCGACGGCATCTCGCTGGTCACCGTCTCGGTGGCGATCCTGGCCCTGGGCGAGGTCTTCCACGTGGCCTCCCGGATCCGCCGCGACCCGGCCGCCCACCAGATGAAGGTCACCGGGCGCCCCTTCCTCTCCCGCGCCGAGCTCAAGGAGGCTGCCCCGGCGTGGGCGCGCGGCACCGCGATCGGCCTGCCCTTCGGGGTCATCCCGGTCGGTGGCGCCGAGGTGCCGACGTTCATGTCCTACGACCTCGAGCGCCGGCTCGACCGCCGCCGCCCGAACCCGGTGTTCGGCAAGGGCGCGATCCGCGGCCTGGCCGCCCCCGAGGCCGCCGGCAACGCCACCACCGGCACCGCGATGGGTGCGCTGCTGGCCCTGGGCCTGCCGGTCTCGGCGACCGCGGCGATCATGCTCGCGGCCTTCCAGCAGTACGGCCTGCAGCCGGGCCCGCTGCTGTTCGACCGGGCCCCCGAGCTCGTGTGGGCGCTGCTGGCCAGCTTCTTCATCGCGATGGTCGTGCTGCTGGTCATCAACCTGCCCTTCGCCCAGCTGTGGGCGAAGCTCCTGCTGATCCCCAGCCAGTACCTCTACGCCGGGATCACGGTCTTCTGCGGCCTGGGCATCTACGCGACCTCCGGGGCGATCTTCGACCTGCTGCTGCTGCTCGGGCTGGGCGTGCTGGGTTTCATCATGCGCCGCCACGGCGTGCCGGTGGCCCCGCTGCTGATCGGCATGGTGCTGGGCCCGCTGGCCGAGACCAACCTGCGCGACGGCCTGCTGTCCTCCAACGGCGACTACTCGGTCTTCGTCACCGGGCCCATCCCGCTGGTGCTCTACGGCCTGCTGTTCATCGTGCTGGCGCTGACCGTCCGGTCCAAGATCGTCAACCGCGCCCGCCAGGACGTGTAGTCCCCCGCCCTGCCCGCACGCCGGACCCCGGCGTGCGGGTGCCCACGATGCCCGCCCCTCACCACGCCTCCGTGTGGTCAGGGGCGGGCATCGTGGTCACCGGGCCGTGCGGCGCGGATCGGCTCGATCGGGCTCGGCCGGTGCGGAGAGCACCCGTGACGCCGCACCATGGTGCTCAGTCGTAGCCGCCCACCACGGTCTGGTCCCAGTCGATCACCGACCCGGTGACCACGCCGCTGCGCGGGGAAAGCAGGTAGACGAGGAACTCCGCGATCTCGTCCGGGTCCCCGAGCCGGCCCATGGGCAGCCCCGCAGCGGCCCGCTCCTGCCAGTCGTCCCCGGCGCCGTGGGCTTCGCGCTGGATCCAGTCCTCGCCCTCGGTGGCCGTCCAGCCGATGTTCACGCCGTTGATCCGGATCCGGTCCCACCGGTGGGCGTGGGCGGCGTTGCGGGTGAGTCCGGCCAGCCCTGCCTTCGCCGCGACGTACGGCGCCAGGTAGGGCTGGCCGCCGTGGGCGGAGAGACTGATGACATTGACGATCGCGCCGGGGGCACCACGGCTCCGGAAGTGCCGGATCGCCTCGGACATGATGAGGAACGGCGCCCGCAGGTTGACCGCCACGTGCTGGTCGAAGAGCTCCGCGGTGGTGTCCAGCATGGTCCCGCGCGTGGTGAGCCCGGCCGCGTTGACCACGGCGTCGAGCCTGCCGAACCGCTCCACCGTGCGCGGCACCATGAACGCGGCCTGCCCGGTGTCTGCCAGGTCCGCGCCCACGAACTCGGCGTCCGCGCCCAGGTCCCTCAGCCGCGCCACGGTGTGGCGCCCGGCGTCCGCGTCCCGGCCGGTGACCGCGATCCCGGCGGTTCCCTCGAGGGCCGCCCGGCGGGCGGCGGCGGCACCCAGACCGCGTGTTCCTCCCGTCACGAGCGCCACGGCGTTCTCGAGCTGTCCGCTCATGCCTGTCGTCCCTCCCGGCTCGTTTTCGCGGCCGTCGGTTCCGCCCCGATCCTCGTCCTGATCTCCGCCACCTCGACCCGCCGCCCCTCCGCCGCCGACCGCGTCGCGGCCTCGGCGAGCACGCTCGCGGCCAGCCCGTCCTCCAGGCCCGGGGAGCCGGTCTCCTCCCCGCGGACGGCCCGGACGAACCGGTGCAGCTCCGCGGCATAGGCGTCCCGGTAGCGCTCCAGGAAGAACGGCTCGCAGGGGTCCGCCCGGCCGCAGCCTGCCGGCCCTGACGCTTGCACCGTCGTCGGCAGCGGATTGCCCACGGTGAGCGTCCCGAGCGGCCCGGAGACCTCCAGCCGCTGGTCGTAGCCGTAGGAGCAGTGCCGCGAGTTCGTGATGACCACCTGCTCCCCGCGGGCGCCCTCGAGGACGGCCACGGCGGTATCGGCGTCGCCCGGCTCGGCGATCTCCCGGCTGAACACCGTGGAGCCGGAGGCCGTCACGCGCACGATATCGGGCACGAAGAACCGCGCCATGTCGAGGTCGTGGATCATCATGTCGCGGAAGATCCCGCCGGACCCGGCGAGGTAGCCCGCCGGAGGCGGGGCCGGGTCCCTGCTGGTGATCCCCAGCTGCTCCACCGGGCCGATCTCCCCGGCCCGCACGCGGGTCCAGCAGGCCGCGAAGTGGGGGTCGAAGCGTCGGTTGAACCCGATCATCGCCGGAGGCCTGTCGGCCGGCGGGTGCTCCCGCAGAAGGTCCGCCGCGCGGCGCACGTCCAGGTCGAGGGGCTTCTCGCACAGCACCGGGATTCCCAGGCGCAGGGCCGCGTCGACGAGTTCGGTGTGGGTGGGGGTCGGGGAGCAGACCACGCACGCGTCGATCTCCCCGGATGCCAGTGCCTCGAGCGCATCCGTGCCGTGCGCGGC
Organism: Kocuria sp. UCD-OTCP; assembly: GCF_000349605.1. Classification (NCBI taxonomy): domain Bacteria; kingdom Bacillati; phylum Actinomycetota; class Actinomycetes; order Micrococcales; family Micrococcaceae; genus Kocuria; species Kocuria sp. UCD-OTCP. The sequence continues at coordinate 84,450 of NZ_AOSQ01000001.1, read as the reverse complement.
GCCGTACCGGCCGGCCACCGCGGCGGCTGCGGCCTCCACGACGTCGACGACCCGCGTGAGGACCGTGTCCGGATGGACGGCGAGAGCGGCGGCGTGGACCTGGCCGATGCGTCCGGCGCCGACGAGGAGCACAGCCAGGGGCCGGGTGCCGGCCGCGCTCATTGCCGCACGCCGGAGCGCCGTCGCGCCATGGCGCGCAGGCCGTCCCCGACCTCGGCCGGCTCCGTGCCGGCCTCGAGGTGGTGCAGCACGAACTCGGCCTGGGTCCGGGGGGCGAGCCCGCCGACCGGCTGGTCGAGGTCGAGGTCCGCGGGGAACGCGTAGCCCTCGGCCGAGGCGGCGACGACGTTGCGCAGCCAGCGCTCCGGCGCGCCCTCGGCACGCCGCCGGAGCAGCACGGGGTACAGGGCCGTGGACATCGCCGTGCGGTCCACGGTCTCCATGGCGCGCCCGAAGCCGGAGGAGATCTGGAGCAGGTTGGCCATCCGGCGGATGTTGCGGGACCGGTTGTGCCCGGCACCGTGGAAGAGCGCGGGATTGAAGAACACGGCGTCGCCGGTGGACAGCGGCAGCTGCACGTGGTGCCGGTCGAAGTACTCGACGAACTCCTCCTGGTGGACGGCGAGGTAGCCGGGAGCGTACTTCTGCGAGTGCGGGAGGAACATGGTCGGTCCGGACTCCACCGGCATGTCCCCGTGGGCGACCGCGCCCTGCAGGGTCAGCGCCGGGGAGAGCAGGTGCACGTGCGCGGGGTACCGGGCGGCCTGCTCTGCGGACATGAAGCCCAGGTGGTAGTCCCGGTGCGCCGTCTGGGCGGCCCCGCCCGGATTGACCACGTTGATCTGGGAGGTCACCTGGTAGCCGGCCCCCAGCCACGCCTCGGAGACCAGGGCGATGAGATCGTTCGCGTAGTAGTCGGCGAAGGCCTCTGGGTCGGCCAGCGCGAACTTGTCGGCCGCGCCCCACACCCGGTCGTTGGCGCCGGGAGCGGCGAAGTGGTCCCCGGCGGCGGTCCCGGCCTCCTTCTGGGCCCGGATCAGCCCCTCGAACGCGGCGGTCGCCCGGTCCACGACGGCACCGTCCGGGAAGGCGCCCTGCAGCACCACCACGCCGGGCCCGCACTCCAGGGCGTGCGCAAGCTCGGCCTGGACCTCCCGCCGCCGCGCGGGGTCCTGGACCACGGCCTGCAGCCCGGGCCCGTACAGCAGCACGTTCTGCTCGACGGCGGTGGCGTGGGGATACTCGGCGGGATCGGTGACGACCTCCACGTCCTCGCGGAAGTCCTCGAGCCGGCAGTCGGCGGGGGTGAACCAGCGGGCCGCGCGGCGGGCGGTGGCGGGGTCCAGGGTCATGGCAGTTCCTCTCTCCGGCAGCCCTCGGTGCAGGGCCTCGTGCAGGGCCAGCCTTCCGCTTGCCGCGGTGCCGGGCAATGCCCATTTCCCTCAGGAATCCCTCAGTCCTGTACTCCGCGAGCCCGGCAGGGATAGGCTCCGGAACGGCCCGGCTCGGGACTGCTCCGGGCCGGTCGGTTCCCGAAGGCTCCCGCACGAGATCAGGAGACCCGAAGTGCCCCACCGCTACCCGATCCGGGAGATCGCCCGCCAGGCGGGGGTCAGCGACGCCACGGTCGACCGCGTGCTGCACGGCCGAGCCGGTGTGCGGGCAGGAACCGCCGGGCTCGTGCACCAGGCGATCCGGGACCTGGACGCCCAGCGCACGCAGCTGGAGCTGACAGGGCGGCGGTTCATGGTCGACGTCGTCGTCGACGCCCCCACGCGGTTCACCGCAGCCGTCCGGCAGGGACTCGAAGCAGCCCTGCCCGGTCTGCGCCCGGCCGTCTTCCGGGCACGGTTCTCCTTCCAGGAGCGGTGGGACCCCGACGGCTGCGCGGAAGTGCTGCGGCGCATCGCCGACCGAGGCACCCAGGGCGTGATCCTCAAGGCCCCGGACGTACCCGTGGTCAGCACCGCGGTGGCCGAGCTCGAGGCGGCCGGCATCCCGGTGGTCACGCTGGTGACCGATCTGCCGGACAGCCCCCGCCGGGCCTACGTGGGCTTCGACAACCGAGCGGCCGGGGCGACCGCGGCCTACCTGGTGGAGCAGTGGATGCGCGACCGCCCCGGTTCCGTGGCCGTGGTCGTGAGCAACGACTGGTTCCACGGCGAGGAGCAGCGGGGCAACGGCTTCCGGAGCACCCTGCGCGCGCTGGACCCGGAGCGGGCGGTGCTGGACCTGCCCGGCGGCGACGGCCTCGACCGCACCACCCGGGACTTGTTCCGCAGGGCCCTGACCGAGCACCCGGAGCTCGACGCCGTCTACTCCGTGGGCGGCGGCAACCGCGGGATCATGGCCGCCTTCGACGACGCCGGGCGCGCCCCGCGGGTCGTCGTCGGCCACGACCTGGCTCCGGAGAACGTGGAGCTGCTGCGGGCCGGGCGGATCCACGCCGTGCTGCACCACGACCTCGAGCAGGACCTGCAGCGGTGCTGCAGGATCGTCATGGAGGCCCACGGCGCGATCCCTCCGGAGGAACGCCGCCACCACTCGATGATCGACGTCATCACGCCGTACAACGTGCCCGCGGGCCTGTGATCGGCCGCCGGACGGTGCCGGTCCCCGCAGCGGAGTGGCCGTCCGGCGCCGATCTCACGTTCCGTCCGGTGCGGACGTCTACGAGGTGATGGACACGAAAGAGCCTTTCGAGACGCAGGTGACCCGGCACGGCCCCGTGGTGTGGCGGGTCTGCCGGGCAGTGCTGAGCACGTTCGCGGACGCCGAGGACGCGTGGTCGGAGACGTTCCTGGCCGCGTTGCGGGCGTACCCGGACCTGCCGGCCACGGCGAACGTGCAGGCGTGGCTGGTGACGATCGCCCACCGCAAGGCGGTCGACGTCCTCCGGGCCCGGTCCCGGGCGGCGGTGCCCGTGGCCACCCTCCCGGAGCCACCGGCCCACCGGGACGCCCCGCACGAGCACGACTCCCCGCTGTGGGCGGCGGTGGCCGCCCTGCCGCCCAAGCAGCGGCACGCCGTGGCCTACCGCTATCTGGGCGGACTGCCCTACCGGCAGATCGCCGAGCTGCTCGGCGGCACCCCGGAGGCCGCCCGCCGGGCCGCCTCGGACGGCGTGGCCGCCCTCCGCAAGGCCCTCATCACGACCGCCCCCGCGAACGGCACGGGAACCCGCGCCGGGAACCACACCGAGGCTCTCCCGGGGAACCGCGCCGGGAACCGCACGGGGCACCACACCCAGCTCGACCGGACAGGAGAGGACCGATGACCACGAACACCCTCGGCTCGACCCCGCGCTCCCCCCTGCGGAGCCTCCGCGCCGACCCCGTGCCGGAGACCGTGCTGCGCGGTCTGCACCGGCGCCTGGAGGAGGGGGCCGCCCGGGCGGGGTTGCTCGACGTCGCGTTCACGACCGTCAGCACCCCGGTGGGCGTGCTGCTGCTGGCCGCCACGGAGAAAGGGCTGGTGCGGGTGGCCTACGCGCGGGAGGACCACGATGCGGTCCTGCAGGACCTGGCCCGCCGGATCAGCCCCCGGGTGCTGCACGCCCCGGTCCGCCTGGCACCGGCCGTCCGGCAGCTCGAGGAGTACTTCGCCGGGACGCGCACCGGCTTCGACCTCCCGCTGGACCGGTCGCTCTCGCACGGGTTCCGGCGCCTCGTCCAGGAGCACCTGCCCGACATCGGCTACGGCCGCACGGAGAGCTACGGCGCGGTCGCCCGGTCGGTCGGGCGCCCGCAGGCCGTGCGGGCGGTGGGCACGGCCTGCGCCACGAACCCCCTGCCGGTGGTCGTCCCGTGCCACCGCGTGCTGCGCGGCGACGGCGGCCTGGGCGGGTACGTCGGCGGCCTGGAGGCCAAGGCGGCGCTGCTCGAGCTGGAGGCGGCGGCCTGAGCAGGATCGGCCGCCCCGGTACGACGTGCCGGCTCCGCGCCGCACCTCAGAGGCGCGGCGCGGCGTCCGCGTGCCGGGTGGCGTGGTCGTAGGCGCGGGCGGTCCGGAGCAGCTCGACGTCGCGCCCGTGCGCGGCGACGAGCTGCAGCCCCACGGGCAGCCCGCCGGGGCTGAAGCCGCCCGGCACCGAGACGGCCGGGCACCCGGTGGCCGAGATCAGGCTCGCCGAGCGCATCCACTCGACATATGTCTGCATCGGCATACCCGCGACCGTGCGGGGCCAGCGCTCCGCCGACGGGAACGGCAGCACCTGGGAGGTGGGGGTCAGCAGCACGTCCCAGCGGCCGAAGAACGCGCGCACTGCCTCGTGCAGGCGCGTGCGCGCCAGGGCCGCGTCCATGAGCTGCTCGGCGGTCAGCGCCAGGCCCTTCTCCACGTTCCACACGATCTCCGGCTTCACGAGCTCCCGGTGCTCCGCGACCACCTCGCGCAGATTCACGGCCATGTCGAAGGCCCGGGTCACGTCGAACACCTCGTCGGCGTCGCGCAGGTCCGGGACGGCCTCCTCGACCACGGCACCGAGCTCCTCGAACACCCGCGCCTGGGCGACCAGCACCTCGACGATCTCCGGCTCCACCGGGACGCCGAGGCCGAAGTCCGCGCTCAGCCCGATCCGCACGCCGGCCAGGGGGCGGGCCCCCGGGTCGGGCGGGTCCTCCGCCGCGAGCGCCCGGAACCCGGTCCGCGGTGCCGGGCAGTCCAGGGGGATCCGCGGGTCGGGGCCGGCCAGCACGGACATGGCCAGGGCGAGGTCGTCCACGCTGCGGGCCAGCGGACCGGAGCGGCCCAGCCACGCCCAGGCGTTGCCGGCCGGGGCCGAGGGCACGACCCCGGCGGAGGGCCGGAAGCCGGCGATGCCGCAGAACGCGGCCGGGTTGCGCAGGGACCCGCCCATGTCGGAGCCGTCGCCCAGGGGCTGGATCCGGGACGCGATCGCCGCGGCCGCCCCGCCGCTGGACCCGCCCGCGCTGCGGTCGAGCGCCCAGGGGTTGTGCGTGGTCCCGAAGACCTCGTTGAAGCTGTGGGAGCCCGCGGCGAACTCGGGCACGTTGTTCTTCCCGGTGCTGATCACCCCGGCCGCCGTGAACCGGGCGACGATCAGGTCGTCGTGCTCCGGGACGTGCTCGGCGAACACCGGGGAGCCGGACGTGGTGCGGATCCCGGCGGTGGCGTGGGTGTCCTTGTGCGTCATCGGCACCCCGTGCAGGGGCGGCAGCTCGGCGGCGGGTGTGGCGGCGGTGAGCTCGTCGGCGCGGGCGGCGGCCGCGTACGCCTGCTCGCGGACCTGCGTGACCACGGCGTTCACGGCGGGGTTCACGGCGTCGATCCGGGCGAAGTGGGCGTCGAGCACCTCCCGCGCGGAGACCGTGCGGGCCCGGACGGCCGCGGCGAGCTCCCGCGCGGAGAGCCGGCAGGGGTCGGTGGGGTCGGTGGTCATACAGGCACCGTACGCCGGGCTCCGGTCCCCGGAAGGGCGCCCGGCGGCGTGCCCCCGTAGCATTGGAGGATGCTCTCCCTCCACGGACCTTCTCTTCCGATCCCGTCCCGGCCCCGGAGCGGAGGTGAGCGCTGATGTGCGGCATCGCCGGTGAGGTCCGGTTCGACGGCGCCGGCGCGGACCCGGGCACGATCCACCACATGACGTGCGCCCAGGCCGGCCGCGGCCCGGACGGGCAGGGCGCCTGGGCCCAGGGGCCGGTGGCCATGGGCCACTGCCGGCTGAAGATCGTCGACCTGAGCCCCTCGGGCGGGCAGCCGATGGTCGACTCCCGGCTGGGTCTGTCGATCGTGTTCAACGGGATGATCTACAACTACCGGCAGCTGCGCGAGGAGCTGCGCGGGATGGGCTACGAGTTCTTCTCCACCTCGGACACCGAGGTCGCCCTGAAGGCCTACCACCGCTGGGGCCGGGAGTGCGTCTACCACTTCCACGGCATGTTCGCCTTCGCCATCACCGAGCACACGAGCGGGCGCACCGTCCTGGCGCGGGACCGACTGGGCATCAAGCCGCTCTACGTCGACCACACGGGGGCGCGGCTGCGGTTCGCGTCCACGGTGCAGGCGCTGCTGGCGGCCGGGGACGTCGACACCTCGATCGACCGCACGGCCCTGTCCTACTACCTCACCTTCCACTCGGTGGTCCCGGCCCCGCGCACGATCCTCAAGGGCGTGCGGAAGATGCCGCCGGCGACCGTGCGCACGGTCGAGCCCGACGGCTCGGCCTCGGACCACGAGTACTGGAACCCCCAGTTCACCCGCGACGAGGACCGCTCGGGCTGGTCCGAGCAGGACTGGCAGGACGGGCTCGTCGAGAAGCTGCGCACCGCGGTGAAGCGGCGCATGGTGGCGGACGTCCCCGTGGGCGTGCTGCTCTCCGGCGGCATCGACTCGAGCCTCGTTGTCGCCCTGCTCGCGGAGAGCGGGCAGGAGGACCTGCAGACGTTCAGCATCGGCTTCGAGTCCCGGGGCGAGGAGTCCGGGGACGAGTTCGAGTTCTCGTCCCTCGTGGCCCGCCGCTTCGGCACCGACCACCACCAGATCGCGATCGACGACGCCCGCCTGGTCCCGGCGATCGACCGGACCGTCGCCGCGATGAGCGAGCCCATGATCAGCCACGACTGCGTGGCCTTCTACCTGCTCAGCGAGGAGGTCTCGAAGCACGTCAAGGTGGTGCAGTCGGGGCAGGGCGCCGACGAGGTGCTCGGCGGCTATCACTGGTACCCGCCGCTGGCCGACGTCGCGCGCGACGACGCCCGGAAGACCTACTCCCAGTCGTTCTTCGACCGGCCGTGGTCCCGGCTCGCGAAGGTGCTCTCCCCCGAGTGGATGGCGACCCACGACGCGCCGACCGCGTTCATCGAGCGCCACTTCGGCCGCCCCGGCGCGGAGACGGCCGTGGACGCCGCTCTGCGCACCGACTCCACGGTGATGCTCGTGGACGACCCCGTGAAGCGCGTGGACAACATGACCATGTCGTGGGGCCTCGAGGCGCGGGTGCCGTTCCTCGACCACGAACTCGTGGAGTTCGCCGGGCGCATCCCGCCGGAGCTCAAGCTCGCCGACGGCGGCAAGGGCGTGCTCAAGCGCGCGGCGCGCGGCATCGTCCCGGACGAGGTGATCGACCGGAAGAAGGGCTACTTCCCGGTCCCGGCGATCCGCACCCTCGAGGGCGGGACCCTGGACCGGGTCGAGGCCGCCCTGACCGACCCGGCGGCGGTGCGGCGCGGGCTCTACAACTCGGAGGTCGTGGAGACCCTGCTGGCCGACCCGAACCAGCACCACACGCCGCTGCGCTCGAACGTGCTGTGGCAGCTGGGCCTGCTGGAGATGTGGCTGCAGGAGAACGGCATCTCCTGACGGCACGGGACCGGACCGACGACGGCGCGCCCCGTCACCCGCTGCGGGTGACGGGGCGCGCCGTCCTCGCCGGGGACCTCCGCGTCAGTCGCGCCGGCCGGCGCCGACGAGCTCGCGCTCGGCGTCCGGGCCCGGCGCCGCGTCGCCCCAGCCGCTCGGGCCGGCCGCGGCGGCCGGGCCCTCGGGATGGGGGGTGCGGTCGCGGCGCAGGGAGTCGCCCTCCACGTCCACGTTCGGCAGGATCCGGTCGAGCCAGCGGGGCAGCCACCAGGCCCGGTCGCCGAGCAGGTGCATGACCGCGGGGATCAGCGTCATGCGCACCACGAAGGCGTCGACGAGCACGCCGAAGGCGAGCCCGAAGCCCAGGGGCCGGATCATCGCCATGTGGGAGAACATGAAGCCGGCGAACACCGAGATCATGATGATCGCCGCGGCGGTGACCACGGCCCGGCCGGCCTGGAGCCCCTCCTGCACGGCGGCCCGCGCCGAGCGGCCGTGCACGAACGCCTCCCGCATCCCGGAGACGAGGAACAGCTGGTAGTCCATGGCCAGGCCGAACAGCACGCCCACGAGGATGGTGGGCAGGAAGCTCAGGACCGGGCCCGGCGCGTGCACGCCGAGCAGACCGCCCAGCCAGCCCCACTGGTAGATCGCCACCACCGCGCCGAACGCGGCGAAGAGGGAGAGCATGAACCCGGCGGTCGCCACGACCGGCACGAGGACCGAGCGGAAGACGAGCACCAGCAGCACCAGGGACAGCCCGATCACCACGGTGAGGTACAGCGGCAGCGCGTCGGCCAGCAGCTGGGAGACGTCGATGTTGCCGCCGGTCTGGCCGGTGACGCCGATGCTCACCCCGAGTTCGTCCTCCAGGGCGGGGGACAGGGCGCGCAGGTCGTTGACGAGCCGCTCGGTGGACTCGGCGGCCGGGCCGTCCACGGGCACGACCTGGAACGCGGCGGTCCGGCGGTCCTCCGACAGCCCCGCCGGGACCACCGAGACGACGTCGTCCTCCGCCATGAGCTCCTCGCCCACGGCGAGCTGCAGATCGGCGGCCCCGGACTCGTCCGTGCCCTCCGGCAGGTCGGCGACCACGAGCAGCGGGCCGTTGGCGCCGGCGCCGAACTTCTCGTCGAGGACCTGGTAGGTGCGGTACTGGGTGGAGTCCTCGGGCTCGGAGGAGGCGTCCGGCAGGCCCAGGCGCATCGAGGCCGCGGGGAGCGCGACGACGACGAGCGCGAGCACACCGGCCACGAGGGTCAGCACCGGGTGGCGGGTGGCCACCCCGGGGCGGGGCTCCCCGAGGTGGGCGGGCCGGCGGGCCGCGCGGGTCCGGGCGCGGGCGGAGAGCAGCCGCTCCCCCACCAGGGACAGCAGCGCCGGGGTGAGGGTCACGGCGACCAGCACGGCCACGGCCACGCAGACCGCCGCCGCAGTGCCCATGACGCCCAGGAACGGGATGCCGGTGACGTTGAGCGCCGCCAGGGCGATGATCACGGTCAGCCCGGCGAAGACCACCGCGTTGCCGGAGGTCCCGGTGGCCAGGCCGATGGACTCGTGCAGCTCCGTGCCGGCCAGCAGCTGCTGGCGGTGCCGGTTGAGGATGAACAGCGAGTAGTCGATGCCCACGGCCAGTCCGAGCATGACGCCCAGCATCGGGGTCACCGACATCATGTCCAGCACCCCGGAGAAGGACAGCACGCCGAGGGCGCCGACGGACACGCCGGTGAGTGCCATCAGGATGGGCAGGCCGGCGGCCACGAGGGTGCCGAGCATGACGAGCAGCACGATCCCGGCGATGACCACGCCGATCACCTCGGCGGGGCCGACGAGCTGGGAGATGTCCTGGGCGATCTCCAGGGAGTAGTCGACCTGCACGCCCTCGATCTCCGTGCCGTCCACGGCGGCCTGGAGGGACTCCTTCTCCTCGGCGGTGACCGCCTGCTGCTCGGCGGTGAAGGTCACCACGGCCATCGCGGTGGTCCCGTCCGCGGAGACCGTGCGGGTCTCCTCGGCCAGGGCCATCATCCGCTCGCCGCGGTCGAGCTCGGGCAGGCCGTCCGCGAGCTGCTCCCGGTTGCGCTCGAGCTCCGCGCGGCCGTCGTCGAGGGCCTCCTGGCGCTCGTCGAGCTCGTCGAGGACCTGGTCGGGGGCGTCGGCCCGCTCGGCCTGCTCCCGGGCGGCGTCGAGCTTCTCCTGGTTCTCGTCGAGCGTGTCCTCGGCGGCGTCGAGCTGCGCGCGGCCGTCGGCGGCCTGTTCGCGCCCGTCCGCGAGCTGCTGCTCCTGCGCCTCGCGCTCGTCCTGGGCGGCGAACGGGTCCAGGACGCCGTCGACGCCCGGGGACTCCTCCGCCTCGGTGAGCGCCTTCCCGATCTGCTCGCGCTGGTCCGCGGTGAACGGGTCGCCGTCCTCGGTCTGGAACACGATCCGGCCGGTGCCGTGGCCGGCGTCGGGCAGCTCGCTCTGCAGGCGGTCGGCCAGCCGCTGGGTCTCGGTGCCGGGAACGGTGATCGCGTTGGTCAGCTGCCCGCCGAAGGCGGCGAAGGCGCCGCCGGCGAGGAGCAGGACCACCGCCCAGGCCGCGACCACGGCCCAGGCGCGACGGGCGGCGAAGCGCCCGAGTCGGTACAGCAGATGTGCCATGTCTCTTCTCTGTCGGTCGTGTTCCGTGGGTCGTGCTCTGGGGGTCGTGCTCTGTCGGTCGGGTCAGTCGGCGAAGCCGTGGCGCAGGCGCTCCACGGCGGTGCGCAGCAGCCGGCGCCAGGTCTCGCGGCTGTCCGGGGTGTCCACCGCGCCGGTCTCCTCGGCCCACCGCTCGAAGGACACGGCCAGGGCGTGGAGCAGCAGGCTTGCGAGCAGGTCCACGGTGAAGGAGGGTGCGCCGGGGACCCGGTCGGTGATCTCGGCGGCCAGCCGGGCGGTGAGGGTCTGGAACACCTCGTGCGCCCACATCGCGGTGATGGGGCTGTCCCCGCTCGCGCCCATCAGGTGGGCGATGTGGCACATGGCGGGGACGAGCTCGGTCCGCTCGATGACGTCGGCCAGCTGCTCGAGGACGGCGCCGGGGCTGGGGTTCGCGGGCGGCGGGGTGGCCTCCACGACGCGCGCGAAGTTGTCGACGAACACGCCGAGCAGCTCGCTGAAGCGCGCGTAGACGGCGTCGTCCGCGGAGGCGAAGTGGTTGAAGATGGTGCGCCGCGAGACCCCGGCCCGATCGGCGAGGTCGTTGACGGTGAAGCGCCCCAGTCCGCGCTCCGCGGCCAGGGCCGCGGCGGCGTCGATGATGGCGCGGCGGTTGTGGTACTTCACGGCCTCCCGCCGGTCCTCCGGGGGGTGGTGCCGGGCGGGCTCGGCGGGCAGGTTCGTCACGAGTCCTGACACTAGGTGCCACCATGCACTCCGTGCAACATTGCACTGTGTGCAACGTGCCACACCGGACGCGGACCACCCGGAACGCCGCCCACGGGTAGCTGAGAGGCGTGACGGATCACGGCCGGGTCACGATCCGCGGCGAGAACCCTGCGGGAGGGCCCTCGGGGGTGGCCGCACGGTGATCCTCCCGCGTACGGTCGTCCCCGTCCTGCCGGAACGGCACCGAGCACAGCACGATGACGAGGAGACCACCATGCACCGCTTCCCCCGGACCGCAGCCTCCGCGGCGGCCGCGCTCCTCCTGGCCGGCACCGCCGCCGGCTGCGCCGAGGAGACCGAGCTGACCCGCGCCGACCAGTCGGGCGTGCCCACCGAGGAGCTCGTGGGCGAGGCCATGACGCTCACCGGCGAGGTGCAGGAGGTCCTGGCCCACCAGGTGATCGCCATCGGCGCGGAGGACACGCTCGTGCTCGCCGACCAGCTGCCGGAGGGGCTGTCCGTGGGCGACGAGGTCGAGGCCACCGGCACGGTGGAGGAGCGGGACGTCTTCACGGTCGACGACTACGAGGCGCTGCAGGCGGTCGCCGACGAGGAGACGGCGCAGCTCTACGTCGACCGCGGCGAGGAGCTCATCCTCGTCGACGCGACCGTGACGCCAACGGACTGACCCTCCATACCCTCCCGTCCGGACGGACGGACGGGCGAGCGCCCGCGCCCCGGGCGGGGTCCGCCGCGCCGGTGCCCTACCGTGGGCCAGGAGCAGACCGGCGCGACCGAGAGGACAGCAGTGGCGAGGAACGACGGCACCCGGCACGAGCACCGGCGGCCGGTCGACGAGGCCGAGCAGCTGGGCCTCGCGGAGGGGCTCGCGCGCCGGCTCGACCGGCCGATGGGCGTGCTGGGCGTGCTGTTCCTGTTCGTGGTGCTCGGGCAGCTGCTCGCCGAGGACCCCGGGCTCGTGGCCCTCCTCAACGTGGTCGGCTGGCTCTTCTGGGCCGTGTTCGTCGGCGAGTTCCTGCTCCGGGCCTACGTCGCCGGGTTCTCCGCCCGGTTCTGGAAGCGCAACTGGTGGCAGGTGCTGTTCCTGCTGCTGCCCTTCCTGCGCTTCGTCCGTGCGCTGCAGGCCGCCCGGCTGCTCCGGCTCACCCGGCTGACGCGGGCGGGGAGCGTGCTCTCGGCCGGGGTGCGCGGCTCCCGTTCGGCGGGGAAGCTGCTGTCCAGCAGGATCGGCTGGCTCGCGGCGGTCACCGGCGTCGTCGTGCTGGTCTCGAGCCAGCTGCTGTACGTCCTCGGCCACTACGCGGGATACGGCCCGGCGCTGTCCGACGCGGCGATGTCCACCGTCACGGGCCGGGAGCTCGGGGCGCAGGGCGGCTTCCCCCGGGTGCTGGAGGTGGTGCTGGCGCTCTACTCGGTGGCCGTCTTCGCGACCCTGGCGGGCTCGGTGGGGGCGTACTTCCTCCGGGGCGAGACCGCGGCCGGGGCCCCGCACTATGCGGGTCCGGACACCGCCGAGTAGGCTGGGGCGGACCGAACAGATCAGCATGCTGTCCTTCCGCACCGGAGGGGCCGTTCTGAGAAGGAGGATCGATGAAGGCTCTGACATGGCAGGGAAAGCGCTCGGTGAGCGTCGAGGAGGTCCCGGATCCGCGGATCCAGGAGCCCACTGACGCGATCGTGCGGATCACGTCGAGCGGGATCTGCGGGTCCGACCTGCACCTGTACGAGGTGCTGGGCCCGTTCATGGACAAGGGTGACATCATCGGCCACGAGCCGATGGGCATCGTCGAGGAGGTCGGCCCGGCCGTCACCCACATCAAGGCCGGGGACCGCGTGGTCATCCCGTTCAACGTCTCCTGCGGGCACTGCTTCATGTGCAACCAGGGGCTGCAGTCGCAGTGCGAGACCACCCAGGTCCGGGAGTACAACAGCGGCGCGGCGTTCCTCGGCTACTCGCGGCTCTACGGCTCCGTGCCGGGCGGGCAGGCCGAGTACCTGCGGGTGCCGCACGCCGACTACGGGCCCATCAAGGTCCCCGAGACCGGCGAGGACGAGCGCTACCTCTACCTGTCCGATGTGGTGCCCACCGCGTGGCAGGCCGTGAAGTACGCCGCTCCCCCGGAGGGCGGCTCCCTGGCCGTGCTGGGCCTGGGCCCGATCGGCCAGATGTCCGCCCGGATCGGCCGGCACCTGGGCTACCGGGTGCTCGCGGTGGACCCGGTCGCCGAGCGCCGGGCCATGGCCGAGCGCCACGGCATCGAGACGCTGGACTCCGCGGGCGACGTGGCGGAGCGGCTCAAGGACCTCACGGACGGCCGCGGCCCGGACTCCGTGGTGGACGCGGTCGGGATGGAGGCGCACGGTTCCCACGTGGCCGGCGCGGCCCACAAGGCGGTGGGGCTGCTGCCGTCCCCGCTGGGCCGCAAGGCGATGGAGACGGCAGGGGTGGACAAGCTCACCGCGCTCTACACCGCCATCGACGCCGTCCGGCGCGGCGGCACGATCTCGCTCAGCGGCGTGTACGGCGGCATGAAGGACCCCATGCCGATGCTCACGCTGTTCGACAAGCAGGTCCAGCTGCGCATGGGCCAGTGCAACGTGAAGTCCTGGATCGACGAGCTCCTGCCGCTCGTGGACGACCCCTCGGACCCGCTGGGCGTCCTCGACCTGGCGACCCACCAGGTGCCGCTGTCGCAGGCGCCGGAGATGTACGAGAAGTTCCAGAAGAAGGAGGACGGCTGCATCAAGGTGGTGCTCAAGCCGTAGTCCCGCCCGCAGCGGTCGTGCCGCCGGCCCCCGTCCCTCGTGAGGGACGGGGGCCGGCGCGCGCCGTCCACGGTGTCCGGTCCACGGCGCTCAGCCGACCGTGATGCACACCCGGGCCGGGAGCAGGGCGTCGAGGTCGCCGTCCAGGGCCAGGGCGGGCGTGCTCGAGCCGAGGGCGGCGGCCGGGACGCCGCGCACCGCCATGCGCAGGGCGAGCTCCGTGGTCAGCCACGGGGTGGTGCCGTAGCCGGGGTTGCCCTGCGCCTCCAGCACGGCGGGGAAGCTGCCGCCCTCGTGGGTGGTGAACACCCCGCGGGTGGTCCAGGACCAGCCGGTGAGCACGTCGCCCGCCGGGCCCGTCCCGGCCTGGGGCAGGACTCCCGCCAGGACGTCGGCGAGCCTCGCCCGCACCGGGTGCGGCAGGGCGGCGGCGAGGCCGGCGAGCGCCTGGAACACCGCCACCGCCACGGCGGCGGCGAAGCGCCCGGCCCCGCGGAGCCCGCCCGCGCGGCCGACGTCCATGGCCTCGCGGAAGGCCAGGGGGTGCGCGGCGGCCCCCGGGACGGGGCTGAGGGCCTGGGTGCGGTGCACCACCGGGGGATTGATCGCCGCGAGCGGGCTCATGGCCGCGAGCACCCGGCCGCGGGCGGTCCGGGCGCGCAGGCGGAGCGGGCTGGTCGCGCGGACGGCGTCGGGGTCCGCGGCGGTCCCGCTGCCCGGCGCGGGGTCCGGGAGACGGGCGGCGACGTCCCCGGTGCGAGCGGGGTCCGGGTCCCGCAGCACCTCGACGAGGCTCTGCACGGTCCCGCCCGAGACCGACTCCGAGAACCCGGTCCCCGGCGGCGTGCGCACGGAGGTGACGAGGTCCGCGGAGCGCAGCGTCTCGCCGCGCGCCGCGGCGTGCCGGCGGGCGGCGTCGACGAGGACGTCGGCGGGCAGGGCCTCGAAGCCCGCCGTGTGCACGATCGCCACCCCGGCGGCCCGCGCGGCCTCGTGCAGGTCCCGGTCGGTGCGGTGGGCGAGCTGCGACTCGCCCGTCAGGTCCAGGTAGTGGGTGCCCTCCGCGACGCACGCGGCGAGCACCGGGGGCGCCAGCCGCGTGTAGGGCCCGGCGAGGTTCACCAGCACGTCGACCCGCCGGACGAATGCGCGCAGCGAGCCGGGCTCCGCGACGTCGGCGTGCAGGACCTCGGGGACGGGGAGGTCCCGTTCGGCGCACAGCGCTCGCACGCGCTCGGGGTCACGGGCGCCGACGACGACGTCCACCCCCGCCTCGGGCGCCCGCGCCAGGAGATGGGCCAGTGCCACGCGCCCGGTGATGCCGGTGGCGCCGAGAAGGCCCACGACGGGCCGGGACGTCTGCTCGGGTTCCATCCGGCCACTCTAGGGGAACGGCCCGGGCGCCGGCCGGGAACGGGTGCCCCGGCCGGCGCCCCGTCCCTGGTGGCAGTCAGGTCCAGGGCCTACCGTGGCGGTCGAGGACCCGCGCACTCCGACCCGCACGTTCCACCCCGCGCACTCCGACCCGCACATTCCACCCCGTGCACTCCGACCCGGGAGTCCCGACCCGCGACCCCCGGTCCGTGCCACCCGAGAAAGGCCCCGCCGTGACCGCCTCCCCCGTCAGCACCGGCCGCACCGACCTCCGGCCGACCCGCGCGGACCGCGTCCGCCAGGTCCTGGTCACCGTCAGCGAGATCGCGTGCCTGCTGGGCACGCTCGTCGGCATCGGCGTCTTCGGCACCCGGGTCGAGGAGTCGTCCGGCGGCAGCCTCTCCGCGGACGCCACCCTGCTCGCCCCCGCCGGCACGGCGTTCTCGATCTGGTCGGTCATCTACCTGGGGCTGTTCGCCTACACCGTCTGGCAGTGGCTGCCCTCGCGGACGACGGACCCCCGGGCCCGCGCCACCGGCCGGCTCGCGGCGGCGTCCATGCTCCTCAACGCCGGCTGGCTGCTGGTCACCCAGCAGGGCTGGATCTGGGCCAGCGTCGGGGTCATCGTCGCCCTGGTCCTCGTCCTGGGCCTGCTGGTGGTGCGCCTGACCGAGGTCCCCGGCCGGCGCGGCCCGCTCGACCTGATCGTGGTCGACGGCACCTTCGGGCTGTACCTGGGCTGGGTGTCCGTCGCGACGGCGGCCAACGTGGCGGCCGCCCTCGTGTCCTCGGGCGTGTCCCAGGAGGGCCGGGGCGCCGAGTGGATCGGCGTCGTCGTCGTGCTCGTGCTCGCGGCGGTGGTCGCCGCCATCCAGCGGCGGGTCGGCGGGCGCTGGGCCGTGGCCGCCGCCTCCGCGTGGGGGCTGTCCTGGATCGCGGTCGGCCGGGCCACGGACGAGCCGCGGTCCGTGCTCCTGGCCTGGGGCGCGGCCACGGCGGCGGTCCTGGTGGTGCTGGCCACGGCGTACCTCCGCCGCCGTGCCGGTGCCGGCACCGGCGCACAGCATGCCGACCAGCACGAGGCGGAGCGGCGCCGGGCCGGCCGGGCCGTGGACGACCGGGCGGTGGGCGAGCAGCGCTGAGGACCCTGCTCCCGCCGCCGCTTCCCGGCGCGGCCGGTCAGCCGCGCAGCTGCCGGAGCGCCCGCACGGCCGCGTCCCCGTAGCCGCCGCCGAACCGGACGGCGTGCACCAGCAGCGGCGGCAGCTGGTACCACGGCACCCGCTCCTGCCAGCCGGGCGCGAGCGGGTGCTCGGCGTCGTAGGCGGCCAGGCACTCCTCGCCGAAGCCGCCGAACAGCAGCATCATCGCGATGTCGACCTCGCGGTGGCCCCAGTGCGTCGACGGGTCGATCAGCCAGTTCCGGCCCCGGACGTCCACGAGCCGGTTCCCGGCCCACAGGTCGCCGTGCACCAGGGTGGGGGGCTCCGGCGGCCCCGCGAGCTCCTCGGCCCGCGGGGCGAGCTCCTCGAGCAGGTCCGCGGCGTGCGGGGCGATCCGGCCGGCCCCGAGCGCGTCCCGCAGGAGCGGGCGGATCCGCCGGTCGAGCAGGAACGCCGCCCAGTCCTGGGTCGGGGACAGGTCCACCGCGAAGGACCCGATCCGCCCGGGCAGCTCCGGGTCGAGCCCGCCGAAGGCCTTCCCCCGCACCCGGTGCAGCGCCGCGAGCCCGCGCCCGCACTCCACCTCGGTCCCGGACGGGCGCCGGCCCGGGGCCTCGTCGATCCACTCGAGGACGATGCCGTCGTCCGTCCACCGCACGACCTCCGGCACCCCGAGGAACTCCGGCACGTGCTCCCGCAGGGCGTGCAGTCCCGCGACCTCCGCCGCCATCATCCCGGCGGGCGGGTCCGCCATGGTCTTCGCGAACAGGGGCCCCCGCGCCGTCTCCAGGCGGAAGGCCGCCGCGGTGTCGCCGCCGCCCAGCGGGGTGGCCCGTTCCACCCCGAGGCCGTCGAGGAGCTCGTCGGTGAGGTCGTGCGGCAGATCGGCCGCCCGGTCGAAGGTGCTCATGCTGTCCGTCCTGGTCGATGCGTCCTGCTCCGTGCCCGTGCTCCGCGGGGAGACCCTGCCGGCGTCATGCCGGCGTCCGGCCGGTGCCTCGCCGCGTCCCGCCTACGTCTGGAGCCGATCCGTGAGGTCCACGCCGGCCCGTGCCCGCACCACGGCGTCGACGGCGCGGATGAACCCGAGGTGGCTGAACGCCTGGGGGAAGTTCCCGGCGAGCCGCCCGCTGACGGGGTCGAACTCCTCGGCGTAGAGGCCGAGGTCGTTGGCGTAGCCCGCGAGCTGCTCCAGGAGCTCACCGGCGTCCTCCACCCGGCCGCTGCGCGCGTACTGCTCCACGAGCCAGAACGTGCAGATGAGGAAGGGGTACTCGTCGCCCTCCAGACCGTCCAGGCCGGAGGCGGTCCGGTAGCGGTGCACCAGCCCGTGCGCCCCCCGCAGGTCCCGCTCGATCCGGGCCACGGTGCCGAGCATCCGCGGGTCGTCGTAGGCCACGAAGCCCGTGTGCGGCAGCTGCAGCAGCGAGGCGTCCACCTCGGTGTTGTCGTAGGTCTGCGTGAACGTGTTCAGCTCCGTGTCGAAGCCGTGCTCCAGGATCTCGGCGCACAGCCGGTCCCGCAGCTCACGCCACCGCTCCACCGGCCCGGAGAACCCGTGCTCCTCGACGGCGCGCACGCCCTGGTCGAAGGCCGCCCACATCATGGCGCGCCCGTGCACGAAGAACGCGGCGGACCCGCGCATCTCCCAGATCCCGTGGCCGGCCCGGTCGAAGTTGCGCTCGCAGAAGCGCAGCAGGTTCTTCTGCAGCCCCCAGGACCACCGGTCCTCCTCCACGCCGGCGTCCCGGAGGGCGGCGAGCGCGAGCATGACCTCCCCGACGACGTCCGACTGGAACTGGCCCACGGCGCCGTTGCCGATCCGCACCGGAGCCGAGCCCTCGTACCCGCCGAGGTGGCCCAGCTCGCTCTCGGGCAGCCGGCGCTCCCCCGCCAGGCCGTACATGATCTGGACCTGGTCGGGATCCCCGGCCACGGCCCGCAGCAGCCAGTTGCGCCAGAGCAGCGCGCCGTCGGTGAAGTCGTGGGCGACGAGCACCTCGATGGTCAGTGCCGCGTCCCGGAGCCACGTGTAGCGGTAGTCCCAGTTGCGGCTGCCCCCGAACTCCTCGGGCAGGGAGGTGGTGGGGGCCGCGACGATCCCGCCGGTCCCGC
Source organism: Kocuria sp. UCD-OTCP (assembly GCF_000349605.1). Classification (NCBI taxonomy): domain Bacteria; kingdom Bacillati; phylum Actinomycetota; class Actinomycetes; order Micrococcales; family Micrococcaceae; genus Kocuria; species Kocuria sp. UCD-OTCP. The sequence goes on along the minus strand of NZ_AOSQ01000001.1, from coordinate 66,340 downwards.
GGTGGGTGAGGGCCCGCAGCACGAGCAGCGAGCGCAGGACGGCCTGCTCGTGGCGCTTGTGGGTTCCCACGTGGGAGGACCACTCGGTCCAGAAGGACACCGCGCGGTCGAGGGCGTCGGCGGGGTCCACGGGGGTGGGCAGCCCGTGGTGGGACTCGTGCCAGGTCAGCACCCAGTCGAGGGACTCCCCGGCCGAGAGCCCGAAGCGCCCGCCGAGCCGGTCGGCCACGGCGCCCTCGTCCTCGTCGAGGTCCCCGGGCTGCTCCGGGGCGGCGGCTGGGGCCGCGTCCGGGGCGGCGTCCTCGAGCGGCTCGACGCGGGGGAAGTCCTCGGGGTGCAGCATCGGCCCGGTCAGGAGCAGGGCGTCGGGGCCGGCGATGGAGAGCTGCCCGCAGGTGCCGTTGCCGTCGATGTCGACCCGCCGCGTCCAGGGCACGGCGCGCCCGTAGTCGAAGCGGATCCTCAGGTCGTGCTCCACCTCGACCGTCCCCGAGACGCACTCGACCCGCCGCACGAGGTCGGCGTGGTCGGGGTGGTCGTCGCCGGCGGCCGCCGGGGGCAGGAAGTCGGTCACCACGACGGTCCCGGTGGGGGTGCGCCACGTCGTCTCCAGCACGAAGGTGCGGGGCAGGTAGCGGCGCGACGTGACCACGCCGTCGACGGCGGAGAGCTTCCAGCGTCCGTCCTCGGGCGTGCCCAGCAGGGCCGCGAAGACCGACGGGGAGTCGAAGCGGGGGAAGCACAGCCAGTCGACGCTGCCGTCCCGGGACACGAGCGGCCCCGTGTGCAGGTCGGACAGGAGCGCGTAGTCCTCCAGAGGGGTGGACCGGGGCCGGTTCGCGTCGTCGTTCATCCGCCCATTCAACCAGCCGCGGCCGGGCGTCCGGTCGGCGCAGGCCAGGGGCACGCGAGGCGTCCGCCTGGGACCCCGGGGTACCGTGCTGGCATGACAAGCATCAGGACCCTGATCATCTTCGGCGCCACCGGCGACCTCACGTCCCGCCTGCTCCTGCCGGGCCTGGGCACGCTCCTGAGCTCGGCCCCGGAGCTGCGCATCGACGTGGTCGGCTCCTCGCGGGAACCCGCGGAGGACTGGGCACAGGTCGTGGCCGAGGCCTTCGACTCCGTCGGCGCGAGCGGGCCCGCCGCCGCGCACACCCGGGAGACCGCCCGCTACGTGGCGGGCGACGTCACCGACGCCGGGGACCTCGAACGGCTGCTCGACGACGTCGAGGGCCCCGTCTGCCTGTACTTCGCCCTGCCTCCCGCGGTGACCGCGCAGGCGTGCGAGGTCATGGCCGGGCTGGACCTGCCGGAGGACCTGGTGCTGGCCCTCGAGAAGCCGATCGGCTCCGACACGCGGACCGCGCGGGAGCTGAACCGGCTCGTGGGCCGGCTCGTCCCCGAGGAGCGGACCTTCCGGGTGGACCACTTCCTGGGCATGCCGGCGGTGCTCAACTTCGTGGGGCTGCGCTTCGCCAACCGGCTGCTGGAGCCGCTCATGAGCCGGGAGCACGTGGAGTCCGTGGAGATCGTCTTCGACGAGACCCTGGGCCTGGAGGGCCGCGCGGGCTTCTACGAGGCCACGGGGGCGCTGCGGGACATGATCCAGTCCCACCTGCTGCAGGTCATGGCCCTCGTCATGATGGAACCGCCCTCCTCCTTCGACCAGGTGGAGATCCCCACGCTGACCAGCCACGTGCTGCGGGCCACGAAGCTCTGGCAGGGCGACGCGGCGGGCGCCGCGACCCGGGGCCGCTACACCGCCGGCAGCGTGGACGGCCGTGAGCTGCCCGACTATGCGGCCGAGGACGGAGTGGACCCGGAGCGCGGGACGGAGACGTTCGCGCAGGTGGTCCTCGAGGTCGACACGTGGCGCTGGAACGGCGTGCCCGTCACCCTGCGCTCGGGCAAGGCGATCGGCAACCCCCGCCAGGAGATCGCCATCACGTTCCGCCGCCCGCCGCACGACTACGAGCAGCTGCCCCGCTCGGGGGACGTCGCGCCGGACGTCCTGCGCATGGGCCTCGAGGAGGAGCAGCTGACCCTGGAGCTGAACGTGGGCGGGCCCTTCGACTCCCGGGGCATGACCCGGGTGACGCTCTCGTCCGGGATGGCCAGGCCGGGCCTGACCGCCTACGGCAGCGTGCTGCGGGGCGTCCTCGAGGGCGACCACACCTTCGGCGTCCGCGGGGACGCGGCGGAGCAGGGGTGGCGCATCGTCGACGAGGTGCTGGCCGCCTTCGAGGACGGCCGGGTCCCGCTGCTCGAGTACCCGGCCGGCAGCTCCGGGCCCGTCTGAGCGGCGGCACCGGCCGGACCGCGGCCGGGCGCCGGGCGTCCGCGGGAACGCCCCGGGGCGCCCGGCCGCCCGGCGCCCCGGGGGCTAGAGGTCGCCGATCGCGGAGCCGAGCAGGCGGACCGGCTCGAAGGCCTCCGCGTTGGTGTTCTTCGCCTGCGCCCCGCGGAAGGCGGCCATCCCGCGCACCCGCCCGGGGGTCATGTAGGGCTTGCCGGCCTGGTCCCGGTGGGAGAGCACGGCCTCGACCTTGACGTCGACGTAGCCGTCGATGTCCACGAACACGGACGGGTCGAAGTCGCGGGTCACCGACGGGGACTCGAAGCACAGGATCGAGTGGTGGGCCCGGGCGGCGCGCAGGGTGGCCTGGTGCACCGCGTAGTGGTCCTGGTGCTGGTCGTGGGCCGAGTGGGTGAAGATCACGTCCGGCTCGAACTCCCGGATCGCGGCCTCGATGGCCCGGACCATGTCGTTGGTGACCGTCTCGAGCTTCGTGTCCGGGAACTCGTGCACCCGCAGACCCGTCAGCCCCAGGAACGAGGCGCCGCGCTGGGCCTCGGCCGGTCGCAGCCCGGCGTTGCCTCCGACCTCGCCGGAGCTCATCACCAGGCCGCGGACCTCGTGGCCGGTGTCGACCAGCTTGGCCAGGGTCGCCCCGCAGGCGAGCTCGAGGTCGTCCGGGTGCGCCCCCACGGCCAGCACCTTCCGGCGCTCGACCACGGTGGTGGCGGGGATCCGCCGCTCGGCGATGACGAAGCCGAAGACCCCGGTGGCGACCAGGGTGGCCACCGCGATCGCGTCGCAGACCAGGGTCACGGGCATGATCGTGGCGCACCACAGGTTGAGCACCAGCAGCACCGCGTACACGGCGACGATGGCCTGGCGCAGCGACCTGGCCCCGGCGATGAACCGCTTGTGCCGCGTGTAGGCGGCGTTCGACAGGACGTAGACGAGGACGACGGTGCTCAGCAGAGCACCCACGACGGATGGCAGCATTTTTCCCCCCAGGAATGATCGGCCCGGCCCGGAAGCTCCTTCGCTCCGGGTCGATGACGCCACCGGCCCCCCGACCGGTTCGACGTCCACCCCGCCGCGGTGGTCACCACCGGGTCGGGTATGGATCAGTTTGCATGAGGAAACAGTTTTTTGCATCCGTTAATGGCCGTTCGGACGACCCCACATCCGCCCACATCGGCCGTCGACGCACCTGGCGAACTTTATAGTCAGCCTGCTTTCGTATCGCTCCGTTTCGTGTGAGACTGGGCGGACACCGCTCGAGGAGTTCACCGTTCACGGTGACCACCACAGGAAAGAGGTACGTCCATGATCAGCACGATCCAGAACCTTGGTGTCCGCAGCGAGCACGCCTACGCGGCGGGCTTCGCCTCCATCGGTCTGTCCGTCCTCTCCTGGGCGGCCAGCCTCGGCAAGAGCAAGTCCAAGCCCCAGGCCGACCGCTGGGGCCTGTTCGTGGGCGAGTGGACGCCGACCTTCTTCGCGATCGGCGTCGCGCTGAAGCTCGAGGAGACCTCCTCCAAGAAGTAGGTCCCCGGGACAGCGCGTCCCCGGACACGGCGGCGGCCCCCACCCCTCTGCGGGTGGGGGCCGCCGCCGTGTCCGGGACCGGGCTCAGCGCCCGGCCCGAGGCAGGTCCTTCACGGCAGGGCCCTCGAGCAGGGAGCCGTCGGCCGCGAACCGGGAGCCGTGCAGGGGGCAGTCCCACGAGCGCTCGGCGTCGTTCCAGCGCAGCACGCCGCCCAGGTGCGTGCAGAAGCCGGAGACCTTGCAGGTGGTGCCGTCGACGGTGGACACGGCCACGGGGCGGCCGTGCTCGCGTCCGACGACACCCTGCCCCTCCGCGGGCGTCCCGGCCGGCAGCTCCTTGAGCTCGGCCCTGAGCCAGTCCTTGGGCGCGTTGAGGCCCACCCCCGCGTTGACTCGCAGGGCGGTGAGGATGTCCGACGGCGAGGTCACGCGCCGGCCCAGCGTCTCGGCCCACGGCACGCTGCCGCCGAGGATCTCGGCGTTCAGCGCGATCGCGGCGGCGACGGCGTTGCTCATCCCCCACTTGTTGTAGCCGGTGGCGAGATAGATGTTGCCGCCGCCGCGGGGCAGGGTGCCGATGAAGGGGATGAGGTTGACCGACTCGTAGTCCTGGGCCGCCCACACGTGCGTGCGCTCGGCCCCCGGGAACCAGCGCTGCGTCCAGGACTCGAGGTCGTCCACGGCCGCCTGCGGGGAGGCGGACCGTCCCACCACGTGGTCGTTGCCGCCCACCAGGAGCAGCTCCTCCCCGCCGACCGGCACGGTGCGCAGCGTGCGGGTCGGGCTGTCCGCGGTGATGTACATGCCCTCCGGGACGGACCCCGGCGCCCCGGGGACCCGGTAGGTCAGGGCGTAGGAGCGGTTCGGGGAGAGCTTCGCGAAGTACCCGCCGCGGTCCAGGACCGGGGTGCCCGTGGCGAGCACGAGCCGGTCGGCCCGCACCGGGCCGTGCGAGGTCTGCACCGAGAGGGGTGAGCGGACACCGGCCCCGGTGATCCGGACCCCCTCCACGAGCGTGCCGCCGTGCTCCTTCAGCTCGGCGACGAGGGCGCCGAGCACCTCCATCGGGTGGAACTGGACCTGGTCCGGCATCGTGATGGCCCCGGAGACCTTGAAGGGGAGGCCGGTGTCCCGGGTCCAGTTCATGTGCAGCCCGGCGATGCGGGCGGCCTCGAGCTCCTTGCGCAGCGCGGAGGCGCCCTTCGAGGTCGTGGCGTAGGTGTAGGCGTCGCGGCGCTGGAACGGGACCCCGTGCTCCTCGAGGAACCGGACCAGCCAGTCCATCCCCTCACGGTTCCCGTCCGCGTAGGCACGCAGCACCTCGTCCGACTGGTGCCGGTGGATCTGGGAAAGCGTGGTGCCCTGCAGCAGGGACAGCTTCGCCGTGGTGTTGCCCGTGGTGACGGCCCCGACGGAACGCGCCTCGAGCACGGCGACCCGCTGGCCCGCACGCGCCAGCAGCACCGCGGTGGTCAGCCCGGTCAGCCCGGCACCTGCGACCACCGTGTCGTAGTGCGCGCCGGGGACGAACCGGTCCGTCGCGGTGGACGGCACCTCGTACGTGTCGAGCCATACGGATCTCATGGAGGAACTCCCTCGTGGTCGCTGCTGCCGGAGTGGTCGTTGCGGTCGCACTTTGGTGCCATCCTGTCGGCCATCAGGTGTGAAGTCCACTGTCCATTCCCGGGGAGGACTCCGCGAGCCCGCTGTCGGTGGCGGTTCCTAGACTCGTCCGCATGCCCCCGGAACCGTCCATGGTCGACATCACCCGCATCTACTACGAACCGGCCGCCGCCGAGCTGCCCCGGGGGCGGCAGGTCCTCGAACGGTGGCCGGACGCCACCCTGGTGGAGGTCCCGAGCCACTGGCAGATCCCGGAGCTGCACGGGGACGAGACCAACGCGCGGCGGTGGGTGCGGATCAAGCGCGAGGCCCTGGTGCTGGGGGTCAAGAAGTCGCTGGCGGCGCGGCCCAACGGCCGGTCGGCGGACTTCATCGCGCCGTCCACGGCCAACGGGTGCGCCATGGCGTGCGCCTACTGCTACGTCCCGCGCCGGAAGGGCTACAGCAACCCGGTGACGGTCTTCGCCAACATCGAGCAGATCACCGGCTACCTGGACCGGCACATCGGCCGGCAGGGCACCAAGCCGGAGCCCAACCAGTGCGACCCGGACGCGTGGGTCTACGACCTCGGGGAGAACAGCGACTGCTCGGTGGACGCCCTGCTCAGCGACAACGTGCAGGACCTCGTGGACCTGTTCCGCCGCCACCCCACGGCCAAGGCGTCCTTCGCCACGAAGTACGTCAACCGGGAGCTGCTGGACTGGGACCCGCAGGGACGGACCCGGGTGCGGTTCTCGCTGATGCCGGCGCACCTGGCCAAGCTCACGGACATCCGGACCACGCCGGTGCCGGAGCGGATCGCCGCCATCGACGACTTCGTGGCGGCCGGCTACGAGGTGCACGTGAACTTCTCGCCGGTGATCGTCACGGACACGTGGCTGGAGGACTGGGCCGAGCTCTTCGAGCAGCTCGACGACGGTCTCAGCGCGGCGGCCAAGGACCAGCTGGCCTCGGAGGTCATCTTCCTGACCCACAACGCCCAGCTCCACGAGGTCAACACGCAGTGGCACCCCAAGGCCGAGGAGGTGCTGTGGCGCCCGGATCTCCAGGAGACCAAGCGCTCCCAGAACGGGGCCCTCAACGTGCGGTACCGGTTCCGGGACAAGCAGCGGTACCTGGAGCAGTTCCTGGACCTGCTCCACGAGAAGCTGCCGTACTGCGACGTCCGCTACGCGTTCTGAGCCGGAGCCCGCGGGTCACGCCACCCGGGGGTCGTAGCCGTCCGACGGCCGGGAGACGGTGGTCAGCAGGAACACCGAGTCCTCCAGCGCCTCCACCGAGTGGCGGGAGTCGGTGAGGGACAGCAGCTCCCCTGCCGTGAGCTCCTCGGCGAGCTGGCCGCGCTTGAGCACCCGGACCCGGCCGCGCAGCAGCTGGAGGGTGGCGGCGGGCGGGGAGACGTGCTCGGCGAGCTCCTTGCCGGCGCACAGCGCCATCATCGTCTGCCGCAGCACGCCGTCGTGGACCACGAGCTCCGCGCTGCGCCCGGCGCCGGAGGCACGCGCCTTGGTGAGATTGGCGGTGGCGAGGTCGTCGAGGCGGGTCATGGGTCCTCCTGGTGGCGCGTCAGCGGTGCGGGTTCAGAGCAGCGCGCCCTCGAGGCGCAGCAGGTACTCCTTGCGTTCCATGCCGCCGGCGTAGCCGGTCAGCCGCCCGTTGGCGCCGATGATCCGGTGGCACGGGACCAGCAGGCTGACGGGGTTGCGGCCGTTGGCCGCCCCGACCGCCTGAGCGGCCCGGGGTGCCCCGACGGCGCGGGCCACCTGCCCGTAGGTGCCGGTCGTGCCGTACGGGATCTGCGCGAGGGCGTTCCACACGCGCACCTGGAACGGCGTCCCATGGAGGACGACGTCGGCGTCGAACTCCTGCAGCCGTCCCGCGAAGTACTCGCCGAGCTGCTCGCGGACGTGCGGGAGGAGGCTGTCGTCGCGCGCCCCGAAGGAGGTGGGGAGCGGTCCCTGGCGTGCACCCTCGACGGAGAGAGCCACGAGCGCCCCCGCCTCCTCCACGAGAGCCAGCGGGCCGATGGGCGACTCCACCACGGCGTGACGCCGGACGGTCGCGGTGGTGGGCGCCGGGCTCAGTCTCAGTGCCATGGGCCGATTCTACGCCCGGCCCAGCGGCCTCCGCGGGGCGCGGGCCAGGGTGTAGGACGGTTCCCGCAGCCGGTAGGTCCACCCGTAGTTCTCGGCGCCCGTGGGGACGTTGAGCAGGGGGTCGAACCGTTCGTCGTCCCCGAACGGCGCGCCGGGACCGAGCTCGACCGTCCCGAAGCGCTGCCACGGCCCGAGCGGTGTGGCCCAGTACAGTCCGAGGACCCAGGGCTCGGCGGCGACCGACGCCCGGAAGAGGTCGGGGCGAGCCGGCAGGCGCTCTGTGCGCGGCTCGGGGTGGGCGGCGACCAGCACCGGGCCGCCGAGAGCCCGGTAGGGCATGAAGGAGGCGAATGCGCTGTCCGGCACGTGCCGGTGGAAGGTCGGGACGAAGCGGGAGAACCGCCCCTCGCCGGCGGTCGCGAGGAGGATGTCGGCCCGGCCGTCGCTGCGGCCCTCCATCTGCCCGGAGGGCGGGACGGGGCAGCGCAGGGCGAGGCCCAGGATGTCGGGCCACCCCTGTGGGAAGCCGATCGAGCGGGAGAAACGGGCCCGCACGGGATCCTCCCCGGCTTCGTCGATCCAGTGGATGCCACTGGTACCGCCGCCCGTACGGATCAGGACGCCCTCGAGCCCGACGCCCTCCGAGTGGATGGGCCGCTGGGGCCGGAACTGCTTGAGCAGGACGAACGGCGCCCGGGCGGCGGACCCGAGGAGGGCGCTGATGGGTGGGAACGTCATGACCCCCACGCTACCCGGGCGCGCGCCCTGCTCAGCGGAGTCGGACGCGGATCGGCCCGCGGGCTGTCCGGCCGTCGACCACGCGGCCCTGCTGGGTGATGTCCACGAGCCCGGCGTCGGCCATCCGGTACGCCTCCTGACGCACGTCCTCCATCAGGTCCCGCCAGCCCTCGGCGGCCAGAGCGCGGGCGGCCTCGGAAGGACACACGGTCTTCCCGGACCCGCGGCGGCGGACCAGGTCGAGCAGCACCGAGCGCACCTCGCTGGGCGACGGGGTGGTCACGGGCAGCTCCTCCGTCTCGCCGAGGTCTAGGGTCCAGGGGCCGGGCCCCGCCTCCAGGCTGTCAGAACGGCGGCGGGTCGTCGGCCGGACCAGGCCGAGGAGCGTCGCGCGGGGCACAGGGCGGAGCGGGGACCGCGAGGAAGTACGGTGCGCGCTCCGGGACCGGATGGTGGTGCTCCTGCGGATAGGTCCGGTGGACCTGCCCTGCAGGCGAGGTCCACTCCAGCACCCCGTGGTCGTGCAGTTCAGGGGCCGGGCGCTCGGGGGCCACGTGCTCCACCCGCCACCGGCCCAGCGGACCGTCCTGGTGCTTGAGCAGGTGGTGGTGCCGGCACAGGTGTGCGAGGTTGTCCGCCGAGGTCCGGCCGCCGTCCGCCCAGGCGACGGTGTGGTCGAGGTCGCACCGCGACGCCCGGCGTCGACAGCCCGGGAAGCGGCACGTGCCGTCCCTGGCTCGCAGCCGGTGCTTGAGATCGGCGGGCACGGCATAGGTGCTGCGGTCCCGGTCCAGGACGGTCCCCGTGACGGGATGGGTGAGGATCCGTGACCAGGAGGGCGCGCGTGCCGCGATCCGCTCCGCGAGACCGACCGGGATGGGCCCGTAGCCCTCCAGCTCCGCACAGCGGGGAGTGCGCGGCAGGCCCTCGATGGAACCGGGGGGCACCGTCCCGGCGTTCTCGAGGAGCGCGAGAGCGGGCACGGTGACCGTGATGTGCCCGCGGATGCCGCGAAGACGGTCGGGCAGGTCGGCGGGCTCGCCGTCGAGCAGGAGGTCCACCAGCACCTCGGCGCGCAGCTGGGGCACCGTGCGGCGCTCCGGAGCCCCGACGGTGGGATCCGACGGTCCGCTGTCCGGGGCGCCCGCGGCGGACGACGGGGGCAATGCCGTGGCCAGGACCTGCGCGGGGAGGACCTCGGGCGGGACCGCGGTGACCGCCCGGTCGACCAGCGTGTCGAGGCGGTCCTGGATGGCGTACGCGGTGGCCGCGTCCAGGAGGGCGCACAGCTGCGCCATGCCGTCCTCCCGGGGTTCGACCCACACGCGCCGGTCCCGCAGCGCCAGCCGGTGGCGCTGCTCCTCGGTCTCCCGCAGCAGACCTGCGCGGCGTCGGCGGGCGAGGGCGCGCAGCTGGGCTACGGTGCTGCCAGGGGCCCGGAGGAGCAGCTCGTCGACGATCCGCTGGACGGCCTGGACCGGCGCCCGCCGCTCCGGCGGGAGACCGGCGGCGTCCCACACCAGCTCGCGCCACAGCTCGACGAGCACTCCTGCCTCCCGGAAGCCCACCTGGCCCTGCTCGAGCGCCTCGAGGACCTCGGGCAGGGACTCCGCGAGCAGCACGGCGTCCTCGACACGGCGCAGCGCGGCGCCCACGGGGAGCCGGAGGGCCGGACCGATCTCATCGGCCACGTCCCGCACCGTCTGCTCAGCGGGCTCGAGGGAGTGCGGGCCCAGCCTGTCCGCCTCGGGGCGCATCCAGAGCGCCTCCACCATCCAGCGCTGCTCCCGGGCCTCCTCCTGCAGCTGCCAGAGCCGGTGGAGCAGCCGGTACTGGCGCCCCGCGGCCCGGGCCTCCGCGCGGGACTCCTCGACCAGGGCCCGCACGCCGGCGGAGAACTCCTCGCCGATCTCGGCCAGGTCCGTCTCCTCCCGGAGGACGTCCTCCAGGCTTCGCGGCGGAACGGCGGTCGCGGCCATGGTTCATGGTCCCAGCCGGATCCGACACACTAAGCCGTGACCCGGAGCACCTTTCGAGGGTCCCCGCGTCCCGCCCGGCAGGGCCGGGCGGGACGCGGGGAGTGGCTCAGGCCTGCGCGAACGGGTAGTCCGTGTAGCCCTCGGCGCTCTGCGTGTAGAAGGTCCGCGGGTCCGGCACGTTCTCCGGCAGACCCTCCGCCCAGCGCCGCGCCAGGTCCGGGTTCGCGATCGCCGGGCGCCCGACGACGACGCCGTCCGCCACGCCCTCCTCGATCAGCTGCACGCTCTCCTCGCGGGTGGTCGGGACGTCGCTGAAGCCGCTGTTGGCCAGGAAGGCGCCGCCGAAGCGGGTGCGCAGCCCCTGGACGAACTCCCCCGCCGGCTCCTTGTGCAGCACGGAGAGGTAGGCGAGGCCGAGGTCCCCGATGCCGTCGACGAGAGCGGCGTACGTGGCCCGGACGTCCTCGTGGTCCGTCTCCCAGGCGTCCTGGATGTTGTGCTCGGGCGAGATCCGCAGACCGACCTTCTCCGCACCGACGGCCTCGGCCACGGCCCGGACCAGCTCGACCACGAAGCGGGCGCGGTTCTCGGGGGAGCCGCCGTACTCGTCGGTGCGCTGGTTGGCGCCCGGCGCGAGGAACTCGTGCAGCAGGTAGCCGTTCGCGCCGTGGATCTCCACACCGTCCAGGCCCGCCTCGATCGCGTTGCGAGAGGCCCGGACGAAGGACTCCACCACGCCCGGCAGCTCCTCGGCGGTCAGCGCGTGCGGCACGGGGTAGTCGGCCTTGCCCTGGTAGGTGTGCGTCTTCCCCTCGATCGCGAGAGCACTCGGGGCCACCGGCTGGGAGCCGCCGTTGATGTCCGGGTGCGTGACGCGCCCGGCGTGCATGACCTGCATGAACAGGCGGCCGTCGGCGGCGTGCACGCTCTCGGCCACCCGGCGCCAGCCCTCGACCTGCTCGGGCGTCGCGATGCCGGGCTGGTAGGCGAAGCCCTGCCCCACCACGTCCGGGTACGTGCCCTCGGTGACGATGAGGCCCATCGAGGCGCGCTGGGTGTAGTGCTCCACGTTGAGCTCGCCGGGGACGCCGTCCCGGCCGGAGCGCATCCGGGTGAGCGGCGCCATGACCAGGCGGTTCGGCAGCTCGAGGGAGCCGAGGGTGACGTGGGTGGTCAGGGTGGAGTGCGGCACGGGGAGGCCTTTCATCAGGGAACTGGTTCTTTCCGTGTCAACAGGAGATCCCCCGGAGTTATTTGCACTCCGGCTGTCTCGTTCCTCACAGCTGGTGGGAGATATACCCCCTGGGGTATAGTGGGCCTACGTGTCCTGCCCGGTGCGGCACGAACCTCTCGACCACCGCGAAGGAGAACTGAGCCATGGGCTTTCTCGGCCGACTCTTCGGCAGCACCTACGAGACCGTGGACGTGGCACGCGCCCGGGAGCTCCTGGACGGCGGGGCCGTGCTCGTCGACGTCCGCACCGCCCAGGAGTACCGCGCGGGTCATGCCCCGGCCGCCCGGCACATCCCGCTGGACGCCCTCGGCACCCGGCAGCGCGAGCTGTCCAAGGACCGGCCGGTGGTGACGGTCTGCCGATCCGGCGCCCGCTCGGCGAACGCCGCACGCCGGCTGGCCACGGCCGGCTACCAGGCGGCCAGCCTCCGCGGTGGCATGACGGCCTGGCAGCGCGCCGGCGAGCGCGTGGTGGCGAAGAACGGCCGCCCCGGCACGGTCGCCTGACCCACGCCCCGGGTCCCCGGACTCCTCATCCGCCCTCCCGGCCGGACCGGGCGCGGCCGTAGCCGCGCGGAGTGGCACCCAGCACCGACCGGAACTCCCGGGTGAGGTGGGACTGGTCCGCGAAGCCCAGCTCCGCGGCGAGCGCCCCGAGGTCCGCGGCCGGGTCCGCGCGCATCCGCTCGGCCGCCTCCTGGAGCCGACGACGACGGAGCAGCAGCTGGGGCGGCATCCCCACGAACCGGGCCGCGAGCCGCTGCAGCGAGCGCTCGGACACGTGCAGCTGCCGGGCCAGGCCGGCCGGGCTCCGCGCGACGGTCCCCGCCTCGAGGAGGTCGACCATGCGATTGGCCAGGGCGCCGTCCCGCGCCGCGGACGGGGGCACCCCCGCCGCCAGCGTCCGGACGTGGTCCGCGAGCAGGGACGCCGCCCGCAGATGCCGGCCGGCCGGATCGGCACCAGCGACAGCCCCCGCGGCGGCAGCGCGCAGCCCGGGCGCGCTGACGGACTCCGTTCCGCCGAGCGGATCCGCCGGACGCGCCCGCCGCCCGGCCGGGCCGACCCCCGCCATGGCCTCCGCGACGGCGGAGCGCAGCCCGGGCGCACTGACGGGCGCGGACCCGTCGAGCAGGTCCGCCGGGTGCTCCGTGAACAGCAGGACCCCCGCCGGGCGCAGCAGCGCGCCGACCGCCCAGCCCCGGCCCGTGAGCACCCGGGTGGACGCACGGCTCGTGGGCCCGTGCAGCGCCACCCCGTCCGGTTCGACCACCACGTTGCTCGCCGGATAGCCCAGCACCAGCTGCTCGGCCCGCTCCCCCGCCGGCAGGTCCCACTCGGGGATCCACAGCTGCCGGACGAGGTGGGCGACGTCGTCGGGCGCGGGCAGGCGCACGACCGTGGCGTGCGGTCCCGGGGTGAGGTGGCCCCGCGTGGTGGGCGGCTCGCTCATGGCACGAGCGTAACCACCCGAGGGTGGCGGGAATCTTCAAGACCGGCCGGCACCGGCTGCCTAGGCTCAGGGCATGAGCACAGAGCAGAACCTCCGTGGGGTCACCGGAGCACACACCACCGACGGGACGCCCCGGGGGTTCACGTCCCTGACCCCGTTCATCGCGGTGGTCGACGCGGCCGCGGCGCTCGACTTCTACACCCGCACCTTCGGGGCCGCCCTCGTCGACCGCACCGACATGCCCGGGCCGGACGGGACCCCCGTCGTCGTGCACGCGACCATCGATCTCGGCGACGGACGGCTCCAGCTGGGCGAGGTGAACCCCGACTTCCACCTCGTGGCCCCGCCCGCGGGCGACGACGACTGCTATTCGCTGGGCCTCTACGTCCCGGACGTCGATGACGTGGTGGCGCGTGCCGTCGCCGCCGGCGCCACCGTGCGCGAACCCGTCAGCACGTTCGTCTCCGGCGACCGCTACGGCAGCATCCGTGACCCGTTCGGCGTCCGCTGGTCGGTCATGACCCGGGTCGAGGACCTCTCCGAGGAGCAGAGCAGTGCCCGGGTCGCCGAGTGGGCGGAGTCCATGGGGCAGGAATGAGGCGTCGCGGAGGGTCCGGGCCCCGCGCGCGAACTCCTCGGACGCGCACGGGGTCCGGCCTCCGGGACGGGTCCCGGTCGCGGCTCTCCAACCCTCGACCGGGACCGTCAGCTTCTCCCTGTGTCCCGGGGATGCCCCCTCGCGCTGCTCAGCCAACCACCTCCTGCTGAACACGAGCTGAAGCAGGCTTCCTGGGCGGTGGCTCGGTGGTGCCGGTGGTGCCGTCCGTGCCCGCCGGCGCGAGCGCGCCGGCTCAGGGCGCGGCGAACCATAAGTCGTCGAACCCGTACTTCAGCACCCGGTAGGCGAAGTCGTCCTCGGTCGTCCCCGCGAGGGCGTAGTCGAAGCGGGCGATGACCTGGCGCTGAGCGTCGTACTCGGCGAACGTCAGGGCCTGGCCGCTGTTGACCACCAGCGGACCGCCGAGGTCCTGCACGTTGCTGACGATCGCGGAGTAGGGCACGGGGACGGTCTCGACCTCGCTGTAGGTCCCGGCGTTCTCGTCGACGAGGTACTTCCGGTACTCCGAGCGGAGGGAGGGGTCCGCCGTGGGCACCGGGGAAGTCCCGACGGGCACAGGGGCCGTGTAGTCCGGACGGCTTCTCATGCTCCAGAACGAGTTGTCGAACATCGTGAGGTAGTACTGGCCGTCCGCCAGCGCCGCGTCGTCGTGGCGCACCACCGAGTGCTGCCCACCGGTGTCGGGGAAGTCCCCCGTCTTCTCGAGGAGCAGGTCCTCGGCCCCGGTGCCGGCCCAGACCTCGCGCTGGCCGATGATGTAGTCGGCCGTGGGGTTCCCGTGGACGTCGTCGACCTTCAGGATCGCGGAGTTCTCGCGCGCGCTGACGATCACGGAGTCGCCGTCCGGGGACCAGTCGACCGAGTTCAGGTGCAGCCAGTCGTCCACCTCGCCCGGACCGTAGAACCCCGGGCCGTAGGGCTGGGTGCGGGACTTGTAATCGGCGAGGAGCTCCGTGAAGTCGACCGTCTTCTCGTAGGTCCCGGTCTCGAGGTCCAGGGACACCAGGACGTCCTCCACACTGCCCTTGGCGGTCTCCGTCGCCAGGATCACGAGCTTGCCGTCGTCGGTGACGTCGAAGTCGTGGTGCATCTCGAAGCCCGCCAGGACGTGCGTGGCCACGACCCGGCCCAGGCCGTCGATCCGGGCGACCTTGTCCGTCCCGACGGTGGTCACCATGGTGTCGCCGTAGAACTCCAGCCGGTCCGTGCGGTAGCCGTCGAGGTCGAACTCGGCGCGCAGCACCCCCGCGTTGTCGTAGAGCAGGGTGTAGTCGATGTGGCGCCTCAGCCCCATGACCGCGAACAGCCCGTCGGTGAGCTCCTCGGCGTTCCCCACCACGGTCCGGTCGAGGGTCGTGCGGTCGCCCGACGCGCTCGGCGGAGCGGTCATGGTGAACGAGAACTCCGTGGGCCCGCCGTCGTCGGGCTGCCAGGTGGTGGTCACGGTGTTCTCGGCGCCCGGGACCACCCCGATGAGCTGCCCCTCGAACGACGCGGCGCTCGGGTCGTGGTCCTTGGCGACGCGCGTGAAGTCCTCGGTGCCGGGAGAGCTGACGGTGTACGTCAGGGTGCCGCTGCCCTCGGTCTCGAACTGGGCGTGCACGCCGGTGGTGTTGGTGCCGAAGGGGTTGAGGACGAGCAGAGGAGCCTCGGGAGAGGAGCCCAGGGACTTCAGGTCGTCCAGCGCGGCGTCGACCACCTCCTGCACGTCCGGGGCGAAGCTGTCGCGCTCCTCGGGAACTCCGTTGCGGGTGACCGAGACGGTGTAGACGTTCGTGTCCGCCTCCGGGTAGGTCTCGGCCGTGGCCGCCACCTGCTCGGCGGCAGGCACCACGGGAGGAGCACCAGGCTGCTGCAGCACCCGCGGAGGCCCGACCGCGAGGGCCGGGCCCCCCGACACGACCAGAGCGGCCGCCGTGAGCAGGGTGACGGAACGAGCACGCGATCGGTGGGACATCTGGGACTCCTGGCGGTGGGCGCGGCGGTGAAGTCCGGCCGATTGTAGCCACGCAAGACCCCTCTGATAAGGGGCGATGTCTTTGCGGGGGCTAACGCCGCACCCCAGGCGCATGTCGGCGACGGGAATGTCCCCGGATGACCTCCGGGCGGTCCGGCGATCCGTGCCGTGCCGTCCTGCGGGTGCCGCTCCGGGTCCGCCTCACTGACCCCCGCCGGGCTCGCACCGGTCAGCGCAGTCGCGTAGCCGCGCCACGAGCTCCTGCGCCGCCGGGTCCTGGTCGAACTCGCTCACCACGAGGCGCCGGACGCCGGAGCTCTCCTGGACCTCGATCACGTAGGACTGCTGGTCGGCCGCTCCCTGACGGGTCGTCGGGGCGGTCGATCCCAGCCGGTGCGCCAGGACGGTCTCGAAGAGGTCGAGGAGCGCGTCCTGCTGCGCCCGGGGCAGGGACTCGGTCTCGAAGCTCCGCTCCACGGCCAGGCCGGGGAAGTACGCGAGGCCTCCCTCGAGGCGGTAGCTGACTCTCGCCATGGACGGCACCGTCCCTCCGTCGGACGCGGATGGCCAAGACCGGGCCCGCGCGGGGACCGGCGGGGCCGGTGAGGAATCAGTTCCCGACTATACCCGCGGCGCCCTTCCGGGTCAGGCGCCAGCACCCGTCCGCTCCGTCGAACGTGGTCATGGCGCCCGTGGCGACGTCGCCCACCAGGGTGCCGGCGTACCGGGCCGCACCGGCGTCGAAGGACAGGAGCAGGGTGCCGTCCTGCTGGTGCCACTGGCCGGACAGCTCTCCGGTGAACGAGCCGTTGTCGTGGAAGGTCAGATGCACCCGCGCGGAGGAGTCCGTGCAGCCCCAGCTGTACTGGAGCACCCACTCGTCCGCGAGGGCGCCCACGGACCGGGTCGCCTCGGGCGCAACCCCCACCTGCTGCCAGGCGTCCGCCACCACGGCCTGCTCCGCGGGTCCGAACAGGGCGGCGGCGTGCTCGATCGTGAGGCCCGCGAAGTCCTTGAACTGCGCGACCCACCGCAGGCGCCGCAGCTCGGGATCACGCATCGCGGCGTACCAGATCCGGCCGGCCCTGTCCCAGCTGTGGCCGCCCAGTCCGGTCGCCGCGAGGCAGAACGCCCGGTTCGGGATGCCGGAGTTGATGTGCACCCCGCCGTTGTCGTCCAGGGTGTGCACGAAGCGGGACATGTGGTCCGGCTGCGGGTCCTTGCCGAGCACGTCGTCGTCGAACGCGGTGCCGGGTGCCTTCATCGAGCGGAGGCCCACCCCGTTGACGGCGCTCGTGAACAGGCCTGCACCGATGATCCAGTCGGCGTCCGCCGCCGTCTGGCGGGGAACGGCCACGTACTGCTTGACCATGGCCCCGATGACGTCGGAGAAGTGCTCGTTGAGCGCCCCGGACTGGTACATGTACAGCAGGTCGGACTCGTGCGTGGTGATGCCGTGCGCGAGCTCGTGCCCGATGACGTCCACGGCGGCGGTGAAGCGGTTGAAGTACTGGCCGTCGCCGTCCCCGAAGATCATCTGCCGGCCGTCCCACGCCGCGTTGTTGTACTTCTCCTGGTAGTGCACCGTGCCGAGCAGGGGCATGCCGGCGTCGTCGAGGGAGTTGCGCCCGAAGACCTCCTGCAGGAGGTCGAACGTGGAGCCCAGCCCGTCGTACGCCTCGTCCACGGCGGGGTCCCCGCTGGCGGGGGCTCCCTCCGAGCGCACGAGCGTCCCCGGGAGCTCCGCGGTGTTGCCGGCCGAGTGGATCTTCCGCTCCCTGTGGGCGGTCGCCTGCGCCGCGACGGACCGCGCAGTGAGGTCCGCGATCAGCCGTTCCGCCCGGACCGTGGTGTCCACGGCCAGTGCGGCCAGGGCGTTCCTGCGGGTCTGCTCGTCCCCGTGCACCGCCATCTGCTCGTGCACGTACGGCGGGATCACCCCGCAGAACGTTCCGTGCCGGTGTCCGTGGTCCGTGGTCATCGCTTCCCCACCTCTCCGCATCAGATCCGGTTGCCCGCGGCGTCCAGCTCACCGGGCGCCGTCCCCGGGCCGTCCGGCGCACCGGGCGCCGTCCCCGCGGAGTCCAGCCTCCGCCCGGCGACGTCCGCCGGCTGCCCGGCGCTGCTGTCCGCGGATCCCGGCCCGCCGGCGGATCCCTGCCTGGCCAGGTACCAGCAGCCGCCCGGCGAGCCGTCGAAGGAGGACATCGCTCCTGCTCCCGCGGTGCCGGTGACCGTGCCGCCGTACTGCGCGGGACCGTCGGCGAAGCGGAGCAGCAGGGTGCCGTCCTGCTGCCGCCAGGCGCCGGAGAACCCCCCGCCCGAGAAGGTGCCGTCCGGGTCGAACACGAGGCCCACCCTGCCGTAGTCGTCGGTGCAGCCCCAGCTGAAGTGGAGCACCCACGGACCGGAGATCGTCACTGTTCCGCCCCTTTCCTCGCCCGGCGCACGAGCACCGGCGGGACCGCTGACCGGGTGCTCCGGGAGCCGGAGAACCATGTGCAGCGATCATCCCACCAGGATCCGACGGCGTACCGGCCGGCGCGGAAATCAGCAGCCGGTGCCCTGCGGGTTCTCGAGGCAGTCGTCCGCGTAGTTGCGCACCGTGGAGCGCCAGACGCTGATCGGCACGGGCGCGCTCGCGACGTCGTTGAGCCCCGCCACGGGCAGCCATGGTCCACCCGCCACGGAGTACTCGCCGGAGAACCAGGTGGTGAGCGAGACGGCGTATTCACCCGTCTCCGTGTAGACGTGGCTGGTGTCGGTCTCCACGTCCCACGCCCCCTCCGCGAGCGGGGCGCCGCTGAGCTCGGTCGGCCCGAGCGCGGTCCCGTCGCCGTAGTCCCATGCGTACTGGACCGGCACGGCGCGCACCTCGACCGGGAAACCACCCAGCTCGGTGCTGAACTGCTGGGGCCGGGCCTCCGCCCAGACGTTGGTGTGCATGCCCCGCAGCGTGTCGGGCGCGGGCTGGACGGCACTGGCCGCGGGCGCGACGGCGAGCGTCCTGAAGTCCTGCAGGGTGAAGGTCGGCAGCTCCACGACCTCCTCGCCGCCCTCCGCCTCGGCGACCGCCACGCACATCGGCTCGCCCCACGGCGTGCTGGGCCCCTCCCCCTGCCGGACGACGACGTTCATGTAGACGCCCTCCCCACCGTCGGCCGTGGTGCAGTCCCGCTCCGCCAGGCAGTCCTCGAGGATGTCACCCGTCCGGTTGGTGCACGGGTTCTGCAGGCCGAACGTCTGCTGCTTCGACTGCGCGATGGTGTCCGGGTTGAACGGCCGGTCGACGCCCTGGTCGCTCAGGTACTGGCGGAGCGCCTTCTGAAAAGCGGGGTCCTCGTCCGGGTCGTAGTCGACCGGTTGCGCACCCACGGCAACTGAACCTTGTTGGTGGTCATTGCCGACCACAATCGGCGGCCCCTCATCGAGCCGGACCTCCAGTTTCATCTTGTCCCCGTCTGCCACAGCAGTCGTCGACTTCGAGATATCGGCATTGCGCTGACCATGCATGGAATACCCACTCTTGAGCCGAGTTGCCTTATCCGCCCAACCATCTTCTTCACCGAGGGCTCCGACAGTTGCCGATTGAAAAAAGAGGAGAACTAGAACAAAGATTCCGAGGATCTTGTTTTTGTCCATTGAATTATCCTGTGCCCGGCATGTTTGCAGCGGTTATATATATCCATAGCCCCTGCGAATAATCCAAGTAAACAGGGAATGGGTCTCCTCGACCAGTGCGCGGGAAGGCTTCGTATGTGACTTCTCCGCCCTCAACCAGCTTCAGCCCCTCGGCGCTGGTTAGTACAATCGGCTTATAGATCCCGTCGGAGGAACGTTCAATATTTGCATCCTGTATTAGAGGGGTCTCTCGACCACCAATGAACCAAGCGCCATCGGCGTACACATCTTCCACAAATTTTAATTGCTCCATGCACACATCGCAGGCGTCGCTGACAACTTCGCGTGCGTATTTTGCCTCACCGGTTTGATGGGCGTACCACATGGCGTCGGACCAGTAGTCGAGGAAGGCCTGCGCCCCGTCCCGGGACTCCTCCTTCGCCAGGTCCGGCATGACGGGCTTCGGCACGTTCTGCGCGGGCCCGTCGAGCGAGGCCGGCACGTAGCCGGCGGGAGTGGCGTCCGGACCAGGCTCCGATGAGCTCGCCGCAGCCGATGAGGCAGTGCTGGAAGGGGACGCCGCGGCGCCGTCGTCGTCGGGACCGCATCCCGTGAGGAGCAGTGCCGCCAGGACGACACCCCCGACCACCGTGCCGACTGGGCTGGACCGCACCATGAAGTTCCCCGCTTCGCTCTGCCACGGCCGGACGGGCCGGCTGGATGGGTCGAATGGTAAGCGCCCGCCACTGTGCGGCAGCAACCCCTGTGGACACGCCGAAACCCGCGTTTTCATGGGGCCTGGTCAGCGGCACCATGGTCACGGCTTTGTTAATGTCAATTCGACTCGAACCGTGTTATAGTCACTGAAACCAGAAGGCTCCGAACATGAGGGAGGTGACGATGACCGCGCAGAACGTGGAACTGGCGGTGTCGACCGTCATCTTCGCCGCCCGCGACACCGGCCCCGGCGGCGGCAAGGAACTCTGGCTGCCCCTCGTCCGCCGCATCCGCGACCCCTTCCGGGGGATGTGGGCCCTGCCCGGCGGACCACTCCAGCCGCACGAGGACCTCGAGGCCTCCGCCGCCCGGTCCCTGCAGCTCACCACCGGCCTGCAGCCCGGCTACCTCGAGCAGCTCTACGCCTTCGGCGGCCTGACCCGCTCGGCGAACGCCGAGGAGCGCGTCGTCTCGATCGTCTACTGGGCCTCGATCCGCACCGACCAGACCTCCGACCTGCACGCCGACCTCAACGTCACGTGGATGCGCACCTCCGAGCTGCCGCCGCTGGCGTTCGACCACAGCGACATCGTGGACTACGCCCTCTACCGGCTGCGCAACAAGATCACCTACAGCCGCGTGGCCCACTCCTTCCTCGGCGAGACCTTCACCCTCGCCGCCCTGCGTGAGGTGCACGAGGCGATCCTCGGCACCCCCCTGGACCCGGCCAACTTCCGGCGCCAGGTGCTCGCGTCCGGCGCCGTCCTCGACACCGGCACCCGCCTGGAGGGCACGCGACATCGCCCGCCCCGGCTCTACCGCTACAACCACGACCTCGACCTCGCCGACCGCACCCCGGCCGGCCGCAGCACCCAGGAGCAGACATGACCTCTGTCGCCACCCGCATCGACCTGCTGACCGAGAAGCCGGCCGGCCTGCCGGGAACCGCCCCGGCCCCGAGCACCTGCAGCACCGACCTCTCCGCGAACCCCTGGGACTTCGCACCCGCCGTCTCCGCCGGCTACGGCCCCGGGGCCTCCGAGGACGACGTGGTGCCCACCGGCGCCCCCGCCCAGCCCGTGATCCCCGAGGAGTACCAGCACGCCTCCGCCGAGGAGCTCGACCGACGGATCACCGCCGCCAAGCAGACCCTCGGCGAGCGCGTGGTGGTGCTCGGGCACTTCTACCAGCGGGACGAGATCGTCAAGCACGCCGACTTTCTCGGCGACTCGTTCCAGCTGGCCCGCGCCGCCCGGAGCAAGCCGGAGGCCGAGGCGATCGTGTTCTGCGGCGTGCACTTCATGGCCGAGACCGCCGACATCCTCTCCGGCGAGCACCAGTCCGTGATCCTGCCCAACCTCGCCGCCGGCTGCTCCATGGCGGACATGGCCGACGAGGACTCCGTCGAGGAGGCCTGGGAGCAGCTCATGGACATCCTCGGGGAGACCGACGACGACGGCCGGCAGACCGTGGTCCCCGTGACGTACATGAACTCCTCCGCGGCGCTCAAGGCGTTCTGCGGCCGGCACGGTGGCATCGTGTGCACCTCCTCCAACGCCGCGACCGTCCTGGAGTGGGCCTTCGAGCGCGGTCGGCGGGTGCTGTTCTTCCCGGACCAGCACTTGGGCCGCAACACCGCCAAGGCCATGGGGATCCCGCTCGAGCGAATGCCGATGTGGAACCCCCACAAGGACCTCGGCGGGAACACCGCGCAGGACCTGCAGGATGCCGAGGTGATCCTCTGGCACGGCTTCTGCTCCGTGCACCGCCGCTTCACCGTGGCCCAGATCGACAAGGCCCGCGCCGAGCACCCCGGCGTGCGGGTGATCGTGCACCCCGAGTGCCCCATGCCCGTGGTCGACGCCGCCGACGAGAACGGCTCCACCGACTACATCCGCAAGGCGATCGACGCCGCCGGGCCCGGCAGCACCTTCGCGATCGGCACCGAGATCAACATGGTCAACCGGCTCGCCGACCAGCACCCCGAGCACACGATCTTCTGCCTGGACCCGGTGATCTGCCCGTGCTCCACGATGTACCGGATCCACCCCGGCTACCTCGCGTGGGTGCTCGAGGAGCTCGTGGCCGGGCGCGTGATCAACCGGATCTCCGTGGACGCCGCGACCGCCCGGGACGCCGAGGTGGCGCTCGAGCGGATGCTGGCGGCGCTGCCGCGGTGAGCACGCACCCGGCACCGCGCGTGCTCGTGGTGGGCAGCGGCATCGCCGGCCTCACCGCGGCCCTGCGCGCCGCGGGCCACGGTCTCGATGTGACGCTGCTGAGCAAGGACGCCCTGGACGAGACCGGCACGGCCCGCGCGCAGGGCGGGATCGCGGCCATGACGGCCGCGCTCCCGGCCGGCCAGCCCCGCGACTCCGAGGAGCTGCACGTCCAGGACACCCTCGTCGCGGGGGCGGGGACGTGCGACGACGACGCCGTGCGCGTCCTCGTGCGCGACTCGGCGGCCGCCATCGACGAGCTCGTGGCGCGCGGTGTGGCCCTCGACCGCGCGGCCGGACCGGACTCCCCCTGGCTCGAGGGTCTCGAGGGCGCCCACTCCGTGCCCCGGATCCTGCACGCCGGCGGCGACGCGACCGGCCGCGAGATCCAGCGCGCCCTCCTCGCCGCCGCGCTGGCGGCCGAGACCGCCGGGCGCCTGACGGTCCTGCGGCACACCATGCTGGTCGACCTCGTGCTCGCCCCCGGCGGCCGCGCGGCCGGGGCCCTCGTCCTGGCGGGTCCCGGGGACCGGCTGCACGAGCTGCCTGCGGACGCCGTGGTGCTCGCGACCGGCGGCGCCGGACAGCTCTACCCCCACACCACCAATCCGGCCGTGGCCACCGGTGACGGCATCGCCGCGGCCCTGCGGGCGGGCGCCGCCGTGGCGGACCTGGAGTTCGTGCAGTTCCACCCGACCGCCCTCGCCGCTCCGGGCTGCTTCTTGGTCTCCGAGGCCGTCCGCGGGGAGGGCGCGGTGCTGCGGGACAGCACGGGCCGGCGCTACCTCGAGGACGTGCACCCGCGCGCGGAGCTCGCCCCCCGCGACGTGGTGGCCCGCGAGAACGTCCGCCGGTCCCTGGCCCAGGGCGGCCGGCCGGTCCTGCTCGACTGCACCGCGCTGAGGCCGTCCGGCCCGCACGGGGGCGGCACGACCGCCGAGTTCCTCGCCCGGCGCTTCCCCACGATCGACGCCGCCCTGCGGGCCCACGGCCTCGACTGGTCCCGCGAGCCGGTCCCGGTCACCCCGGCGGCCCACTACCTGATGGGCGGCGTGGCCACCGACGGCCTCGGCCGCACCACCGTCCCGGGGCTCTACGCCGTGGGCGAGTGCGCGGCCACGGGCGTGCACGGCGCCAACCGGCTGGCCTCCAACTCGCTGCTGGAGGGCGCCGTCTTCGGGGCCCGCGTGGCCGACGCACTGCAGGCGGACTCGCTGCGCACGGACGCGCCGGGAACCGGCCGAGCGGCCGACGACGCCCCGGCGCGCCTCGTCCTGCCCGACCGCGCCGAGATCCTGCCGGCGGCCGGTCGTTCCAGGATCGCGGCCGCCCGGTCCCGGAGCACGGCGCCGTTCGACAGGGACGCCGTGCCGTTCGACAAGGACACCGACCCGGTCGACGGAGAGGCTGCGCAGGTCGACGGGGACACCGTGCCGTTCGACCGCGGGCAGTTCCAGGACGCCATGTGGGCGGGCGCCGGCGTCCTGCGCGACCGTTCGCGGCTCGAGGCGCTGGCCCGGCGGCTGGCCGGCTTCCGCCCACCCGCCGGTCTCTCCCGCCGTGCGGTCGAGGACCGGAACCTGCTGACCGTGGGCCGTGCCGTGACCGCCGCGGCCCTGCACCGCACCGAGTCCCGGGGCGCCCACTTCCGGGAGGACTTCCCGGCGCCCGATCCCGCCCGCGCGCGGCGCACGTTCTGGCGGCTGGAGCCGGCCCCGGATGGGGTCGTCGAAGCGGCGCTGACCTGTGCACATACTTCCATCGACATGTTCGACCCACCGGAGAGGATCCCCGCATGCTGACCCGAGCCGCCATCACCGAGGTCGTGGAGCGGGGGCTCGCCGAGGACGCGCCCTGGGGCGACATCACCTCCGAGCACCTCATCCCCGCCGGCACCACCGCCCGGGCCGAGCTCGTGGCGCGCGAGGCCGGCGTCTTCTCCGGCGGGCAGGTCTTCGCCGCGACGTTCGCCGCCGCGGACCCCGCGGTGGCCGTCGAGCTGGTCTCCGCCGAGGGCGACCGCTTCGAGGCCGGGGACACCCTGGCCGTGGTGACCGGTCCCGCCCGGGCCGTGCTGACCGGCGAGCGCGTGGCCCTGAACCTGACCCAGCGGATGTGCGGGATCGCCACCCTGACCGCCCGCTACGTCGCCGCCGTCGAGGAGACGGTCGCCCGCGTGGAGCAGGCCGCGAACCTCCCGTCCGGCACGATCACCCGCACCCGAGTGGCCGACACCCGCAAGACCACCCCCGGGCTGCGGGCGCTCGAGAAGCACGCCGTGCTCAGCGGGGGCGGGCACAACCACCGGCACTCCCTCTCGGACGCCGTGATGGCCAAGGACAACCACCTGGCCCTGCTCACGGCCGACGGCACCGACCTGACCGGCGCCCTGCGGCAGCTGCGCCGTCGTCTCCCCCACACGGTGCACCTCGAGGTGGAGGTGGACCGGCTCGACCAGATCGAGGCGGTCCTGGCCGGCGGCGCGGACACGATCCTGCTCGACAACTTCTCGCTGGACGACCTCGTGAGCGGCGTGGCGATCATCGACGGCCGGGCGACCGTCGAGGCCTCCGGCGGCGTGAGCCTGGAGACCGTCGGGGACATCGCGGCCACCGGGGTGGACGTCGTCTCGGTGGGCGCGCTCACCCACTCCGCCCGCAACCTGGACCTGGGCCTCGACATCGGGCTCGGCAGCGGCCACGGCACCGGGACGGGATGACGGTGCTGTACCTCGACTCGGCCGCCACCACCCCCGTCCGGCGGGAGGTCCTGGAGGCCATGTGGCCCTATCTCACGCAGGAGTTCGGCAACGCCTCGAGCCACCACGAGGCGGGCCGGCGGGCGCTGGCCGGGCTGGACCGGGCCCGCGGGACGGTCGCGCAGGTGCTGAACTGCCGGCCCGGCGAGGTCGTGTTCACGTCCGGCGGGACCGAGGCCGACAACCTGGCCGTCAAGGGCATCGCCCTGGGCCGCCGGGACCGGGACCCCGCGCGCACGCACGTGGTGACGAGCGCCGTCGAGCACCACGCCGTGCTCGACTCCGCCCGGGACCTGGCCCGCTGGGACGGCTTCGACGTCACCGAGCTGGGCGTGTCCGCCGAGGGGTTCGTGGACCCCGCCGCCCTGGAAAGGGCTGTTCGTCCGGGCACCGCAGTGGTATCCGTGATGCATGCGAACAACGAGACGGGTACGGTCCAGGCGATCGCCGACCTGGCTGCGGTGGCTCGGGCGCGGGACGTCCCGTTCCATACGGATGCGGTCCAGACGGCCGGGTCGCTGGAACTGGACGTACAGGCGCTCGACGTGGCGGCGCTGAGCCTCGCCGGGCACAAGATCGGGGGGCCCAAGGGCGTGGGGGTGCTGTTCCTGCGCCGCGGGACCCCCCTGCGCCCGCTGCTGAGCGGCGGCGGGCACGAGCGCGGCCGGCGCTCCGGGACCTCGAACGTGGCCGGCGCCGTCGGCCTCGCCACGGCCCTGCGGCTGTCCGCCGAGGAGCGGGCGGCGAAGTCGGTGCGCCTGGCCGAGCTGCGGAACCGGCTGATCACCGGGATCCTGTCCGCGGTCCCGTCGGCCGTGCTGACCGGTCCGGACCCCCGGGAGCGGCCGGCGGCGCGGCTGCCCGGCAACGCCTCGTTCTGCTTCCCCGGCGTCAACGGCGAGACGGTCCTGGTGGATCTGGAGGCCCGCGGGCTGCTCGTCTCCTCGGGCTCGGCCTGCGCGGCCGGGGACACCGAGCCCTCCCACGTGCTGACCGCCATGGGCTTCCCCGCCGAGGTCGCCACCACCGCGGTCCGGTTCACGCTGTCCGCCGAGGTCACCCCGGAACAGGTGGACGGGATCGTGGCGGCGGCCCGGGACGTCGTCGAGCGGCTGGTCGCGGCGCGCGGCTGAACGCGCTCAGCCGACCGGGACCGGGAGCGCGACCGGCACCGGGTGCTGCACCCCGGCGTGCACGACAGCCAGGACCGGCTCGCCCTTCTGCTCTGCGCTCCGCGAGCTCTCCGACACCAGGACCCAGGAGGGGTCCGGGCAGGAGTGGGGCGCGGGGCCCTCGGGAACCGCGCTCGAGGCGCCCCGGCCGTCGAAGCCCTCCAGCCGGAAGCCGACGACCGTCCGCCACCACAGGGTGCTCGGCGTGCTCGCGATCCCCCGGGTCTCGGTGATCACCAGGTCCGTCCGCCGCGTCAGGACCTCGGCGGTCCCCGGCTTCACGCACTCCCACGAGATCTCGGTCACCGACTCGGTCTCCGCCACGAACTCGAGCGAGGCCGCGTTGGCCTGCAGCGTCTCGTCGTCCCAGCCGAGCGCGGCCCGGGCGTCGGCGGCGGTCACGAAGCCGGTGCCGTCCTCGTGGAGCTGCGTGGCCGCCCAGGCCGGCGCCGCCAGCCCGATCGACACCCCCGCCGCCGCGAGAGCCGCCAGTACCACGATGACCTTGTGCATGTGCTTCCCCAATCCCCTGTCCCCCGACACCGGGGACGCGCTCCCGGATCGTTTTTCCGAACGCTAATGCAGGCACGGGGGGCCGATCCAGCGGCGTGACCCATCTGTGACCCCCTGTCCGACCTGCGGCGACACATGCGGTGCCGCGCAGCGCGCCCCTCAGGCCGCTTCCTCCCGCTCGGTGGGCACCGGGTGCGCCACCCCGTCGTGGACGACCTCCAGGGCAGGCCCCTCGTGCGCCTGCGCCCGTTCGGTGGACCGGGGCACCCGGGACCACGCCCCGTCCTGGTCCCCGCCCCCGTTCCCCGGGCAGGCGTCGAGGTCGGGGCCCTCGACCACGGAGACGGACACGGCGTCCTCGGCGAAGCCCTGCAGCTCGAAGCCCGTGACGGCACCCGTCACCGAGCTCCGCTGCACGGTGGCGACCAGGTCCGCCCGGGCGGTCGTCGTCGTCCGCCGCTCCTGCACGGCCACGGCGCCGGTGAGCTCCTGGACGCACTCCCACGACGCGGTGGCCACGGTGACCGTCTCCGCGACGAGGTCCAGCTCCGCGGCGGAGGTCTGCAGCCGGTCGTTGGTCCAGCCCGGACGGCGCGCGACCGGTCCCGCGCCTCAGCCGGCGGCCTGCTCGCGCAGGACGTTCTTGCGGATCTTGCCGGACGCGGTGCGGGGCATCTCGTCCACGAGGCTCAGCGTCTTGGGGACCTTGTAGCGGGCCAGCCGGCCGGCCAGGTGCTCCTGGATCGTCCCCGCGGTGAGCTCCCGCCCCTCCCGGGGGACGACGACGGCGTGCGGCACCTCGCCCCACTTCTCGTCGGGCACGCCGATGACCGCCACAGCGGCCACCTCCGGCAGCTCGAGGATGGCCGCCTCGACCTCCGCCGGGTAGATGTTCTCCCCGCCGGAGATGATCATGTCCTTGATCCGGTCCGCGACGAACAGGTAGCCGTCCTCGTCCAGGTAGCCCAGGTCCCCGGAGTGGAACCACTCCCCCTCGAAGGACCCCGCCGCGTCGGGGCGGTTCCAGTACTCCCGGATGACGTTGGGCCCCGAGAGCAGGATCTCCCCCGCCTCGCCGGGAGCCGCGGGCTCCCCCGCCGCGTCCACGATCCGCACGTCGGAGAAGAAGTGCGGCAGCCCGGAGGAGCCCGCCTTCTCGCGGGACTTCGCGGCGGGGAGGTTGGTGGCGCCCGGGGAGGTCTCCGTCATGCCGTAGCTGGCGGTGAAGGCCAGTCCCCGGTTCTCGTAGGCGTCCAGGACCCGCATGGGCACCGCGGAGCCGCCGCAGGTGAGCTTGCGCAGGGAGGAGAGGTCCGTGGTGTCCCAGTCCGGGTGCTCGCACAGCATCTGGTAGGTGGTCGGCACCCCGGAGAGCCAGGTGACGCGGTGGCGCTCGATGAGCTCCAGCACCCGGCCGGGCACGAACTTGGACTCGAGCACCAGCGTGGCGCCCTTCAGCAGCGTCGGCAGCACCCCCATCCCGAGCGAGGCCACGTGGAACATCGGGGAGATCATGAGCGCGACGTCGTCGGCCGCTACGTCGTAGTCGACCAGGACGTTGAAGCAGTTCCAGGTGAAGTTACCGTGGGTCAGACAGGCGCCCTTGGGCCGGCCGGTGGTCCCGGAGGTGTAGAGGATCACGGCGAGGTCGTCCAGGCCCACCGGGACGTCCTCCGTCCAGGGCTCGGCCGCCGCGATCACCGTCCCGAGGGCGGGGACCCCGTCCGCGTCCTCCCCGGCCGCGTCCTCCTCGGCCGCATCCTCCCCCGCCACGACCCAGCGGACCACGTCCGGCAGGTCCCGGGCGGCCGGTGCGGCCAGGCCCGTCAGGGCGGCGTCGTGGATCAGCACCGAGACGTCCGCGTCCTCGAGCTGGTAGCGGATCTCGGGGACGGCCAGGCGCGTGTTGAGGGGGACGAGCACCGCGCCGAGCGCTCCTGCGGCGAACATCGCCTCCAGGAAGGCCGGGCTGTTCTCCCCGAGGAACGCCACCCGGTCCCCGGGGCCCACGCCCCGGCCGGACAGGGCCGTCGCAAGGCGCCGGGACCGGTCGTGCAGCTCCCGGTACGTCAGCGTGCGCTCGCCGTGGATCACGGCCGTCCTGGGCCCGGACTTCTCGAGCCTCCGGACGAGCCAGGATCCCAGTCCCTGATTGCGCATGCGATCGTCTCCTCAAACAGTCGTCAAAGCCAATAGTTGAAAAATTCCACTATTAGCCCCCAGCGTAGAGAGAGCTGGATCACATTGTCCAGGCCCCCGGGCGAACCCGACCCCGCGCGACTTTCCCACTTATGTCATCTTCTCAATGGTTGACATCTTCAATTGATTGCTGTTCCAATGGTCGCACTGTGAGTCGGCCCACACCACCGCCCGGACGCACCCGAGGACCGGGGCCGACCCGTCCGCCGCACCGGAGCCCCGTCCCGGCGGCACACCCACTCTCTCCGCCCCAGAGCAAGGAACCGCCATGTCAGCAGCACCCGGCACCCTGGCGTCCCTGGACGCCCGCGCCAGGAACACAGAGGCGCGCAAGGTCATCTTCTCCAGCTACCTCGGCTCCACCATCGAGTTCTACGACTTCCTGCTCTACGCCTCGGCCTCCGCCCTGGTCTTCCCCTACGTGTTCTTCACCGACCTCGACCCGCTGGCCGGCACCATCGCCGCGTACGGCACCTTCGCCGCCGGCTACCTGGCCCGCCCGCTGGGCGGGGCGGTCTTCGGCCACTTCGGCGACCGCCTGGGCCGCAAGAAGATGCTCATCATCTCGATGCTGATCATGGGCATCGCCTCGACGCTCATCGGCCTCATCCCCAGCGCCGCCGTCATCGGCTCCTGGGGGGCGGTCATCCTGATCCTCCTGCGGGTGTGCCAGGGCATCGCCGTGGGCGGCGAGTGGGGCGGGGCCGCACTGATGGCCCTGGAGCACTCCGCGAAGGGCAGGCGGGGGTTCGCCGCGTCCTTCACCAACGCCGGCGCCCCGACCGGTGCCGCGCTGGGCACCTTCGTCCTGGGCCTGTTCGCCGCCATGCCGGAGGAGCAGTTCCTCTCGTGGGGCTGGCGCGTCCCGTTCCTGCTGTCCGTCCTGCTGCTGGCCGTGGGCGTCTTCGTGCGCTCCCAGGTGTCCGAGAGCCCGATCTTCCAGGCCGCGCTGGCCAAGGAGGCCGCGGAGGGCCCCACCGCCAAGCGCAAGGTGCCCATCGTCGAGGTGCTGCGCCGCCCCCGCGCCCTGGTCTACACGATGCTGGCGGGGGCCTCCGGGTTCGCCCTCCAGGTCTTCCTGGCCACCTTCGCGGTCGCCTACGCGGTCGAGCGCGGCGCCGACCGGCAGCCGGTCCTCTACGCCTTCGCCCTCGCGTCCGTGCTCAGCGTGTTCTTCGTGGTCGGCATGGGCCGTCTGTCCGACCAGCTGGGCCGGCGCCCCGTCATGGTCGTGGGGCTGGTGCTGTTCATCGCCCTCATCCTCCCCATGTTCTCCTGGCTGGCCACCGGCAACGTGCTGCTGATCTTCGCGACCTTCACCATCGGGCTGGCCTGCCACGCCGCGATCTACGGACCGCTGGCGGCCTTCATCTCGGAGCAGTTCGGCACGTCGTCGCGCTACACCGGGGCGTCACTGGGCTACCAGTTCGCCACCCTGATCGGGGCGGGCTTCACCCCCACGATCCTCGCCTCGATCTACGCGTCCTCCGGGCAGGCCATCGCCCCCGTGGTCTGGTACCTGGCCGGGATGGCGGTGGTCAGCGCGGTGTTCATCCTGCTCACCCGTGAGTCCAAGGACTTCGACCTGGAGACCCACGAGCACTGACGCCACCCGCTGCGGAGCATCTGCGGCACCGAGCCCCCGCCTCGTCACCCCCCTCCCCGATCGACCGGGGAGAGGGGGCGGGGCGGGGGCTCGGCGTCGTCGAGGACCGGGGGACCTGTCCGTCAGAAGGCCACCTTCTTCAGCAGCCGGGACAGCTCCTCCCGCTCCGCCGGGGAGAGCGGGGAGAGCGACTCCGCGGTGGAGTTCTCCACCAGGACCCTGGCCCGGGCGTACAGCTCCCGGCCGGCGGCGGTGGGGGCGATGATCTTCGAGCGGCGGTCCCGGGGGTCGGTCCGGCGCTCCACCGCGCCGCGCCGCTCGAGGTCGTCGAGGATGGCCACGATCTGACTGGGGTCCAGCACCAGGAACTGGCTGAGCTCGCGCTGCGTCAGCTGCTCCTCGCCGCAGGCCAGCGCCAGGACCGAGTAGTGGCGCACCTTCAGCTCCAGCTCCGCCAGCCTCCGGTTGGCCGCCGAGGAGCCCGTCGAGGCGGCGCGGGCCATCAGGAAGACCGGCTCCGCCGTCAGCTCCGCCTCGAGGAGGCGCTCGAGACCGGCGGACGGGTCGGTGGGCGTGGTCATAGCGTCTCTCCTGGGGCCGGGGACCCCAGTCTACGGAATCCGTGCCCCCAGCATAGATGGAGGTTCTTAACCATTGACATTTTCAACGAATAGCGGTGGAATGGGGACGAACCCGCAGCAGTGACGGACGTCACCCCGTCCGCCGATCCACGAGCGCCGATCCGTCAGCGCCGATCCGTCAGCGAAGGAGCCACCCCATGGCACAGGACAGCACCGCATCCCCGAGCACCACCCCCCTCGCCGGCAAGGTCGCCGTCGTCACCGGCTCCGGCCAGGGTCTGGGCCTCGCCTACGCCCAGGAGCTCGCCCGCCAGGGCGCGGCCGTGGTCATCAACGACGTCGACCAGGCCATCGCCGAGAACGCCGTCGCCTCCATCACCGAGACCGGCGGGCGGGCCGTCGCCGTCGTCGCCCCCGTGGGCTCCACCGAAACCGCCACCGCCCTGGTGCAGGGTGCGGTGGAGGCCTTCGGCCGCCTCGACGTCCTCGTCACCAACGCCGGGGTGCTGCGCGACAAGTCCCTGCTGAAGATGACCGACGAGGACTTCGACCTCGTCATCCAGGTGCACCTGCGCGGCACCTTCACCTGCGCCCGCGAGGCCTACCGGTACTTCAAGGAGAACGGGGTGCCCGGGCGGATCATCACCATCGGCTCCCCCACCGGCCAGTACGGCAACTTCGGCCAGACCAACTACGCGGCGGCGAAGGCCGGGATCGTGGGCATGGTCCGCACCTGGGCCCTGGAGATGAAGAAGGCCGGCGTCACCGCCAACGCCGTCATCCCCGTGGCCGCCACCGCCATGACCGAGACCATCCCCTTCTTCCGCTCCGCCGTCGAGGCCGACCGCCGCGGCGAGCCGATGCCGGACTTCTTCCGCAAGGACCTCGGCTTCGGCAACGCCGCCGACGTCGCCGGCCTGATCGCCTGGCTCGCCTCCGACGACGCCGCGGGCGTCACCGGCCAGGCCATCGGCGCCGGCGGGGACCGCCTGCAGGTCTTCAGCCACCCCCGCCCCGTGGCCACCGAGTACCGCAACGGCGGCTGGACCTTCGAGGCGCTGCGCGAGCAGCTCCCCGCCATCCTCGAGGGCAGCCTGCAGCCGGTCGGCGAGACCCTGCCCCCGCTGCCGGAGGAACTGAAGCCCGAGTCCGCGACCCAGCAGTCCTAGGGGGACCACCATGCGCTACGAGTACGGTCTCGACCTCGCGTCGCTGAACGCGATCGACATGCACGTGCACATCGAGTGCTCCGACCACGGACACCCGTCCCTGCCCGCGGCCCTGACCGAGGCCTCGGCCAAGTACTTCAAGGCCGAGGACCGGTCCCCGTCCCTGGACACCATCGCCGAGCGCTACCGCGAGTGGCGGATGGCCGCCGTCGTCTTCACCGTCGACGCGACCACCGCCCTGGGCCACGAGCCGAACTCCATCGAGGAGATCGCCGCCGGCGCGGCCCGCAACAACGACGTGCTGATCCCCTTCGGCTCCGTGGACCCGCTCCAGGGCTCCGCCGCGGTGGAGCGGGCGAAGATGCTCGTCGAGGAGCACGGCGTCAAGGGCTTCAAGTTCCACCCCTCCCTGCAGGGCTTCGACCCCTCGGACGAGCGGTTCTACCCGCTCTACGCGGCGATCCAGGACCTGCGCGTCCCCGCCCTGTTCCACACCGGGCAGAACGGCATGGGCGCCGGGCTGCCCGGCGGGGGCGGGATCAAGCTGGGCTACTCCAACCCGCTGCTGCTGGACGCGGTGGCCGCGGACTTCCCCGAGCTCCAGGTCATCATGGCCCACCCCTCGGTGCCCTGGCAGGAGGAGGCCAACTCCATCGCCACCCACAAGGCCAACGTGTGGATCGACCTCTCCGGCTGGTCCCCCAAGTACTTCCCCGAGTCCCTGGTGAAGGCCTCCAACCGGATGCTCCAGGACAAGGTCCTCTTCGGCACCGACTACCCGCTGATCACCCCGCAGAAGTGGCTGAGCGCCTTCGAGGAACAGTCCTTCACGGACGAGGTCCGACCCAAGATCCTCAAGGACAACGCCGTGCGCCTGCTCGGTCTCGACGGGGCGCGGGCATGAGCACGGACGCCGGGCGCCTCTACCCCGACTGCGACCCGTACGGGATCGCGGAGAGACTGACCGAGGCCGAGAAGGCCCCCCTGCGCCGGCTGCGCCGGGTGCTCGAGGACGAGGTGCGCCCGCTGCTGGCCGAGTACTGGGAGGCCGGGGAGTTCCCCTACCAGATCGCCCCCTCCCTGCACGCCCTCGACCTCATGACCCCGCCCGAGCTCACGGCCGACGGCGGGCAGCCCCGGTCCCTGTACCACGGGTTCCGGATCTTCGAGCTGGCCCGCACCGACGCCTCGGTCGCCACGTTCTACACCGCCCAGGCCGGGCTGTTCCGCACGGCCTGCCGCGTGGGCGGCACGCCGGAGCAGTTCGCGCAGTGGGACCCGAAGATCACGTCCTTCGAGATGACCGGGGTGTTCTGCCTGACCGAGCCCGAGCACGGCTCCGACATCGCCGGCGGTCTGGCCACCACGGCCCGGCGCGAGGGCGACGAGTGGGTGCTGACGGGCACCAAGCGCTGGATCGGCGGCGCCTTCACCGCCGACCTCCTCGCCGTCTTCGCCCGCGACGAGGCCGACGGGCAGGTCAAGGGCTTCCTCGTGGACCGGCAGGCCCCGGGCGTGCGGCTGGAGAAGATCCACGGCAAGACGTCCCTGCGGATGATGCAGAACGCCGACATCCACCTCGACGGGGCCCGGGTGCCGGAGGCACAACGGCTGGGGAACGTGAACTCGTTCAAGGACGTCGCCGCGATGCTGCGCGCCATGCGCTCCGACGTCGCCTGGATCGCCACCGGCATCCAGGCCGGCGCCTACGAGGCCGCGCTGCGCTACGTGCGGGAGCGCGAGCAGTTCGGCCGCCCGATCGGCGGCTTCCAGCTCGTCCAGGAGAAGCTGGCCCGGATGCTCGGCAACGTCACCGCGTCCCTGACCATGGTCGCCGGCCTCGCCGAGCGGCAGGAGGGCGGCGTCTACCGGGACGAGGACTCCGCCCTGGCGAAGATGTGGATCAGCCTGCACATGCGCGAGACCGTGGCACTGGCCCGCGAACTGGTCGGCGGCAACGGCATCACCCTGGCCCACGACGTCGCCCGCTTCCACGCCGACGCCGAGGCCGTCTACTCCTACGAGGGCACCCACGAGATCAACGCGCTCGTGGTCGGCCGGTCGATCACCGGCCGGAGCGCGTTCGTCTGAGCCGCCCGACCGACACCAACCGATCCACCACCGACACCACAGACGCCACCACGTAAGGACACGCCATGACCGAAGCACAGACCCAGCCCCAGACCGTCGTCGCCTTCGACGAGGTGAAGAACCTCGTCGGCAAGAGCCTCGGGCACTCCGCCTGGCGGGAGATCACCCAGGAGCAGGTGAACACGTTCGCCGACGCCACCGACGACCACCAGTGGATCCACGTGGACCCCGAGCGTGCCGCCGAGGGCCCGTTCGGCGCCCCGATCGCCCACGGCTTCCTGACCCTGTCCCTGCTCATCCCGATGTGGTCCGAGCTCTTCGACGTCACCGGCGTGAAGACCAAGGTCAACTACGGCCTCGACAAGGTCCGCTTCACCTCTCCCGTCAAGGTCGGCTCGCGGATCCGCATGACCGTGACCATCACCGACGTCCAGGAGGTCAAGGGCAACGGCCTGCACCTGGTGGCCGACGGCACGATCGAGATCGAGGGCGAGGAGCGGCCCGCCGTGGTCGCCACCTTCCTCAACCGCTTCTACGCCTGAACGCGCTGCCCCCTGACCCGCGACGGCCCGGGTGACCACGGCATTCCGTGGTCGCCCGGGCCGTCGCGGGTCAGCGGGTGCGGAGCGGGTCAGACGGCCGCCTCGGCCCGCGCGCAGGCCGCCACGGCCTCGGCCACGGCCGGGGCGACCCGGGGATCCAGGGCGGAGGGCACGATGTGCTCCGCGGTCAGACCGTCCGCGGCGGCGATCGCCGCGATCGCCCGGGCGGCCTCGAGCTTCATGACCGGGGTGATCCGCCGCGCACCGGCGTCCAGGGCCCCGCGGAAGATGCCGGGGAAGGCCAGCACGTTGTTGATCTGGTTCGGGAAGTCCGACCGGCCCGTGGCCACCACGGAGGCGTACTTCGCGGCGACCTCGGGCATGATCTCCGGGTCCGGGTTGGCCAGGGCGAACACGATCGCGTCCTCGGCGAGTTCGGTGAGGTACTCCTCGGGGACCGTCCCGCCCGAGACGCCCACGAACACGTCGGCGCCCTCGAGGGCGTCCTTGGGTCCGCCGATCAGCCCGCGCGGATTGGTGCGCGCCGCACAGCCGGCCTTGATCGCGTTGAGGTCGTCGCGCTCCCTCGAGACGATGCCCCGGGAGTCCATCAGCACCACATCGTCGATGCCCTGGGCCAGCAGGATCTCGGTGATCGCGATGCCGGCCGCGCCGGCTCCGGCGATCACGACCTTGAGCCCGGCCAGGTCCTTGCCCACCAGAGTCGCGGCGTTGAGCAGCGCGGCCAGGACGACGACGGCGGTGCCGTGCTGGTCGTCGTGCATCACCGGGATGTCGAGCTCCTCGATCAGACGCTGCTCGATCTCGAAGCAGCGCGGGGCCGAGATGTCCTCGAGGTTCACCGCCCCGAAGCTCGGGCGCAGCAGCTTGACGGTGCGCACGATCTCCTCGACGTCCTGGGTGTCGAGCACGATCGGGATCGAGTCCAGGTCCGCGAAGGTCTTGAACAGGGCGGCCTTGCCCTCCATCACCGGCAGGGACGCGGCCGGGCCGATGTCGCCCAGGCCCAGCACGGCGGAGCCGTCGGAGACGACCGCCACGAGCCGCCCGGCCCAGGTGTGCGTCCTGGCCATTGCCGGGTCGGCGGCCACCGCCCGGCTCACCTCGGCCACCCCGGGGGTGTAGGCGATGGACAGGTCGCGGCGGGTGGCCAGGGGGGACTTCGAGACCACGGCGAGCTTGCCGCCCTCGTGGGAGCGGAAGATCTCCTCGGACGTGATCGGGCCGGACTGCTGGTTCTCGTCGCTCATGCGGGGTCCTCGTGCTCTCGTCGTTGAGTGCGAACAGGGTCCCCGCCATTGTGCCCCACCGCCGGGACCCCTCCCCCGCCCGTGTGACGCTCCGGGACCTCCGCGGTGCTTCCGCCCCGGGCGGCACAGAGCCCCCGGACCGCGTGGTCCGGGGGCTCTGCTCGCGGGGTCGGGCGCGCGCGGCGCCCGACGGTGCGGACCGGGGATCAGATGATGGACCGGCCCCCGGTGCGCGCCTTCTCGAAGCGCTCCTGGACGTCCGCCCAGTTCACGATGTTCCAGAAGGCCTTGACGTAGTCCGCCTTGACGTTCTGGTAGTCGAGGTAGAACGCGTGCTCCCACATGTCCAGCTGGAGCAGCGGGATCGTGGCGACGGGCACGCCGTTCTGCTGGTCGTACATCTGCTCGATGACCAGGTTGCCGCCGACGGGCTCAAGGGCGAGGATCGCCCAGCCGGAGCCCTGGATCGTGGTGGCCGCGGCGGTGAAGTGGTCGCGGAAGGCGTCGAAGGACCCGAAGTGGTCCTCGATCGCCGCGGCGAGCTCACCGGTCGGCTTGTCGCCGCCCTCGGGGGAGAGGTTCTGCCAGAACACCGAGTGGTTCACGTGGCCACCGAGGTTGAACTGCAGGTCCTTGGACAGCTTGGCCGCGGCGGCGCCGTCACCGTTCGCGCGGGCCTCCGCCATCTTCTCCAGGGCGGTGTTGGCACCGGCCACGTAGGTGGCGTGGTGCTTGTCGTGGTGCAGCTCCATGATCTTCGCGGAGATGTGGGGCTCGAGCGCCGCGTAGTCGTAGGGGAGATCGGGAAGGGTGTACTTCTCGGCCATAGGAGAGTCCTTTCGAGTGCTGTCGTGTGGTTCCACCCTCGTCCCGCGCGCGAGCAGGGGTCAAGGAGGTTCCGCCACCAGCGTACGGCGCGCCCCCGGGCAGCCTCCGCCGGGGGCTCAGAAGAAGTCGGGCGGGCTCTCGAGCGGGCAGCGGGGCGGGTGGGGGGTCAGCTGGGACGGGACCGTGAACTCGTAGTCCCCCGTCTCGATCATCCGCCCGAGCGTCTCGAGGGCGTTCCGGGCGCTCCGGCGGGCGGCCGGTTCGAGCAGGCGCCACAGCCAGGCCTTGGATTCCGTGAACCGCCCGTCCACGGCCTTCTCGATCCGGGTGCCCCCCTCCACCGGTTCCCAGGTGATGGTCACCAGCAGATCCACCACGCCCTTGGTGGTGCGCATCCCCAGGCGCCGGCCCGGGACGTGGTCGGAGACGATGTTCACGAAGGAGAAGCGGAGGGGGCCCACGCGGACCGTGGACTCGATCGACGTGCCGAGCTGCAGCACGGCCGTGCTGACCTGGTAGTTCCGCTCCGGGATGGGGTTCCAGCGGCGCAGGCAGCCGGGGTCGAGCAGGAAGCGCTCCACCAGGGCCGGGTCGGCCGCGACCACGGCCGTGTCCACCAGCCGGAACGTCGTGGCGCCCTTCAGCATCGTGTCCTCCGCTCCCCGGTCGGATCCGCGCCCCGGGCAGGCACGCGCAGTGCACGGACGGGAGCAATTCGCATGTGCACACAACTACTCTAGTGATCGGCCGTCGGGGGGCCCGCCCGTCCGGGTGCACAGGGGGTGGAGAAAGTTGTCCACAGGTGTGGAGGAACGCGTGCACAGAGCGAGCACCGGCGCCACCGATCCCCGGCCGGCGGCGCCGATGCAGGTCAGCGCGGGGTCGGCGGGACAGGGAGTCCCGTAATTCCACCGGTGGAAGTTATCCACGCTGTGGACAACACCTGTGGAGAAGCTGTTGAGAAGACCGTGCCAGGACGTCACGGAGCGTCGCACAGAGGTCGGCCGGTCCCCCTGAACGGGGGACAGCACCGGTCGGCGGGCGGGCGGGGACCCCGCCGAACGGGAGGCGGCAGCGGCCGGGAGCACTCCGGACGGCGGCGTCCTAGCGGTGTGCGCGGGAGCGCACGAGGACGGCGAGCGCCGCGCAGGCCAGGTAGCAGACGAGCACCACGCCCCAGCCCACCGCGAAGGACCCCGTGAGCTGGAGCAGTCCGCCGAGGACGAGCGGACCGGCGCAGAACCCCGCGTACAGGCCCATGGTCACCACGCCGGTGGACGCACCCACCCGGTCGGCGGGCACGGCGCGCATCGCCGCGGACATCACCACCACGCTCACCGCGAGTGCCGCACCCCCGTGCAGGACGGCCGCCGGCCACACCGCCCACGCGAGGCCGGGGTGCAGGGGCGCCAGGACCAGCAGCACGGCGCTCGCGGCCGCCCCCAGGGCCATGCCGGCCAGCAGCACGAAGCCGTCCGCGCCCGGCCGGTCCATCACGCGCGCCCACAGTACCCGGGAGGCGATGCCCACGAGCGCGGAGACGGACACGGTGGCCCCGGCGGCGACGACGTCGAGGCCCAGCTCCCGGTGGGCGTAGAGCGGCAGGTAGACGTTGGCGGCCTGCGCCCCCAGCCCGGTCAGTGCCGCGGCCGCGGCGTACGCCCGGACGGCACCGGGCATCGGCGGCCGCGCGGCGGCGCCCGCCGTCCGGGACCGGAACGGCGTCGTCGTCCCGGACGGGGACGTCGTCCGGGACGGGCGGGCCACCGGGGTGCCGGGGTGGTTGTCCGGGACCGTCCACCAGCCGTGCACGAGCAGGAGCAGCACCGCGCCCACGGCCACCAGGACCGCGGTGCGCCAGCCGAGCAGCAGGCCCAGCGCGGGGAAGGTCAGGCCCGCCACGAGCTGCGAGGCCTGCACGCCGGCCTGCTTGATCCCGAGCCAGCTCGCGCGCCGCCCGGCGGGCACGTGCAGGCGGATGAGCCGGTTGGTCGCGGGGTTGGCCATGACCTGCCCGAGCCCCGAGAGCACCATGGCCGCGAGCAGGACCGCGTAGCCCGGCGCGGCGGCGGTCAGGAGCATCGCGAGCGCGGCGCCGCCGAACATCACGACCAGCAGGGTGCGGGCGGCCAGCCGGTCCGCCCAGCGGCCCGTGCGCACCGCGGTGACGGCCGCGACGAAGAAGGTGGTGGTGGCGAGCAGCCCGAACTGCGCCTCCGTGAGCTCCAGGTCCGCGATCACCAGGGGGCTCATCGCCGAGAGGCTGTGGGTCAGCAGCGGGCCCACGGCCATCGTGGCGGTGAGCACCAGCATGAGGTGCGCGCCCGGCCTGCGGTCCCGGGTCACCGGTCCTTCCCCGGGATCGGCCGGTCGGCGGCGTGCAGGCCCACGACGCACGCCACGATCCCCGCCAGGAAGAGGGCCTTCGCCCACGAGATCTGCTCCTGCCCCGTGCCGGCCGCCCACGCGACCGTGAGCACGGCGCCGATGCCCGTCCACACGGCGTAGGCGGTGCCCATCGGCACCACCCGGGCGGCGCGTGCCAGGGTGAGCATGCTCAGCACCAGGGTCACGGCGAAGAGCAGACCGGGGCCCGGCCGCGAGAAGCCCTCGGATGCGCCCAGGGCGGTGGCCCAGACCGCCTCCAGGATCCCGCTGAGCACCAGCAGCGCCCAGGCACGGGCGCGCCGGTCCCGCTCGGCCCGCGCCGCGCCGGCCTCAGCCGACAACCTTGAGTCCGATCACACAGCCGACGAGGCCGAGCACCAGCAGGATCCTGAGGGGCGTGGCGGACTCGCGGCCCGTCAGCATGGACCAGGCCACGGTCAGGGCCGCGCCGATGCCCACCCAGACGGCGTACGCCGTGCCCGTGGGGAGGGCCGTCATGGCGTAGGACAGTCCGGCCAGGCTCACGGCGGCCGTCACCGCGAACACCACGGCCGGCACGGGACGGCGGAGCCCGTCCGAGGCCGCGAGCGCGGACGCCCACACCGCCTCGAGGACGCCCGAGAGCACCAGCACCGTCCACGCACCCACGGGTCAGCGCTTCGGGAGCACGCGGATCCAGAGGAACCCGTGGGCGTCGAGCAGCAGACCGTGGCGCAGGTCGAGCTCGGTGTTGCCGTGCAGCTCGACGGCCTGGGGCAGGAACCCCGAGAGGGTCTCCCCCGTGACGAACTGGGACCAGTCGGAGAAGTTCGCCAGGCACAGCACCACCGTGTTGCCGCCCGGGCGCTGGTAGCCCAGCACGTGGGGGTTGCGCGCGTCGAACGGGAGGAGCGTGTTGCCGTCGAACTCCGGGGAGTTCCGGCGCAGCTCGACCATCCTCCGGATGCCCCCGAAGATCCGGCCCTGCACGGAGAACAGCTCGTGGCGGCGCTCGTAGTCCTGGACGGGCCGCGGCGGCCGGTGCACCCACCGGGCGTCGCCGGCGTGGGCTGGGTCCTCGTTCCAGGCGGGGTCGTTGAGCTGGCCGACCTCGTCGCCCAGGTACAGCAGGGGGATGCCGCCGGTGCTCATCGCCACGGAGTGCGCGAGCAGGACCCGGTCCACCGCGGACGCCGGGTCCTCGGCGAGGCCCAGCAGGGACGCCGTGGTCCCGCACACGCGGCAGTCCCCCGTGCGGGGGTTCTCCTGGAACGGGACGCCGTCCGCGAAGCTGCCGGGGTGGCGCCCGGTGTAGAAGGCGTTGAGGAAGCGGCGGTGGTCGTGGCCCTGCACGCCCAGCCGGGCGGCGTCCTCGTCCGAGAACGTCCAGCCGATGTCGTCGTGGCCGCGCACGTAGTCCACCCACGCCGTGCCGGGCGGGAGGGCGTGGCGCTCCTCGAGGGCCTGCGCGAGCAGCTTCGGCTCCCGGGTGGCCATCGCCTCCCAGGTCAGGGCCATCTGGAGCGGGTTGTAGGACAGCTGGCACTGTCCGGGCTCGATGTACCGGGCGACCTCGTCCGGGTGGACGATCGCCTCGGACTTGAACAGCACGGCCGGCGCGGCGATCCGGCACAGCGCGTTGTACGCGCGCAGCAGCACGTGGGCCTGGGGCAGCGACTCGCAGGCGGTGCCCAGCTGCTTCCAGATGAACGCGACGGCGTCCATGCGCAGCACCTCGACGCCCTGGGCGGCCAGGAACAGCAGCTCCGCGGCCATCGCCCGGAAGACGGCGGGATTGGTGTAGTTGAGGTCCCACTGGAAGGAGTAGAAGGTGCTCCACACCCACCGGGGGTCCTCCTCGCCGGCGCCGATCCGCGTGAAGGAGCCGGGGTGGTCGTCCGGGAAGATCTCCCGCGTGGTGCGCTCGAACTGCTCCGGGACCGTGCGGTCCGGGAAGATCCAGTAGTAGTCCTCGTACTCCCGCTCCCCCGCGGCGGCCCGGCGCGCCCACTCGTGCTCGTTGGAGGTGTGGTTGAAGACGAAGTCGAGGACCAGGCTGATCCCGTTCCGGCGCAGCTCGCGGCTCAGCTCGGCGAGCTCCTCCATGGTCCCCAGCCTCGGCTCCACGCGGCGGTACGAGGACACCGCGTAGCCGCCGTCCGAGTTGCCCTCCGGCGCCTCGAACAGGGGCATGAGGTGGAGGTAGGTCAGGCCCAGTTCCCGGAAGTAGGGGATCTGCTCCCGGATGCCCCGCAGGTTCCCCGCGTACCGGTCCACGTAGCAGACCCCGCCGAGCATCTGCCGCGCGCCGAACCACGCGGGGTCCTGCTCGCGCCGGGCGTCCAGGTCCTTGAGGTCGTCGGGGCGCTCGGCCCAGGAGCGCGCCAGCTGCAGCCCGAGCTCGCTGAGCTGTTCGAGGAAGTCCTCGCGGTGGCCGTAGATCTCGGCGAAGAGCAGCGTCAGCCGGGGGAAGTGCTCGTCGAACCTGCGGTCGAAGTCCGTCCACCCCGTGCCCGGCAGGTCCGCCGGGCGGCCCTCCTGCACCCGCTGGCGGACGCACGCGGTGATCACGCGCGCCTGGTTCTCCGGCGACAGGCCCGGGATACCGGGCGTACTGGTGTTCGGCACACTGCTCCTTCGGTCGTCCGCCCCGGGGCGGGCAGTCTCCGAACTCGAGATCCTCCTTGACGACGAGCCCTCGGATGGTCGAGGACCAGCTGCCACCGGTGGGTGGGAGCGGTCCGCCCCTCAGCATACTGATGCGCTCCCAGCTTTTCAGCGGATGACCCGGGGCTTCCTCCACATGCCTGTGCACAGAGTTGTCCACAGGTGTGGACGAGTCCTGGGGACACTGTGGGGAAAGGCCCGCCGGCTCCCTCCAGGAGCGCCCCGGCGGGCGCAGAGGACCCCTGGAGACGACGCCGTGCGTGTGGAGAACCCTGTGCAGGGCGGACGCCGCGCCCCGGGATCGCGGACCCCGGGACGCGGCGCCCGTGCCGGTGCCGTGCGCGGGCTCAGTACCCGTTGGCGGACAGCCACTCCTGCGCGGCGTCGGCCGGGCTGACCTGGTCCTCGCCGCTGACCTGGCGGTTCAGGTCGATGAGGGCCTCCGTGGTGAGCTTGCCGGAGAGCTCGTTCAGCGCGTCCACCGCCTCCTGGGGCAGCCGGTCCGCCGCGGCCAGCGGCAGGACCTGCTGGGCGATGAAGTTGTTCTCCGGGTCCTCCAGCACCACGAGGTCGTTGTCGGCGATCGCCGGGGTGGTCGTGAAGATGTCGGCGACGTCCACGTCCCCGTCGAGGAGGGCCTGGACGGTGAGCGGGCCGCCGCCGTCGTTGATCGGCTCGAAGGACTCCGGCACGCAGCCGTACTTCTGCTCCAGGCCGTCGAGGCCGTAGGCGCGCTCGGCGAACTCGGGCGGACCCGCGATCACGAGCTCCCCGCACACCTCCGCCAGGTCCGCGATGCTCGTGAGCCCGTACTGCTCCGCGGTCCCGGAGGTGACCACCATGGCGTCCTTGTTCTCCGCCTCGGAGGCCTCGAGCACGGTCAGGCCCTCGGGCAGCGCCTCCGGCAGGGCCGCCATGATCTCGTCGGCCGAGCTCGCCGTGGCCTCGGGGTCCGCGAAGAGCAGCAGGTTGCCGGAGTAGTCCGGGACCACGTCCACGGACCCGTCCTGCACGGCCCCCACGTAGGCCTCGCGGGCACCGATGCCCAGGGACGTCTCCGTCTCGACCCCGGCGGACTTCAGCGCCCCGGCGTAGAGCTCGGCCACGATCTGGCTCTCCGGGAAGTCG
The DNA here is from genome assembly GCF_000349605.1 of Kocuria sp. UCD-OTCP. NCBI lineage: Bacteria > Bacillati > Actinomycetota > Actinomycetes > Micrococcales > Micrococcaceae > Kocuria > Kocuria sp. UCD-OTCP. The sequence goes on along the minus strand of NZ_AOSQ01000001.1, from coordinate 23,349 downwards.
GCGGAGCCCACGGTCACGGTCTCCGAGGACGTGGTCGCGGACCCGTCCTCCTCGGCGAGGGGGTCACCGCCGCCGCAGGCGGTCAGGCCCAGCAGCAGGGCGGCGCCCAGGGCGGGCGCGGCGGCGCGGCGGCGGAGCGCGGGAGCGGTGGTCATGGTGGTTCTCCTGTCGGTCGGTGGCACGGAGGACGGTGGGGCTCGGGAGGACGGGGGTCAGGGGCAGCGGTGGGTCAGGGAGCGGCGAGGCGCAGCCCCGGCGAGGTGGACAGCCGCTGGGCCAGGGCCAGGACGGCGTCCACGACGAGCGCGAGGACCGCCACGAGCACCACGGAGCCGAGCATCCGGTCGTAGTCGCGCACGGCGAGGCCGTCGATGAGGTAGCGGCCGAGGCCGCCGAGGTTGATGTAGGCGACCACGGTCACGGTCGCCACGACCTGCAGGGCGGCGTTGCGGACCCCGCCCAGGATCACGGGCAGGGCGTTGGGCACCTCCACGCGGGTCAGCACCTGGCTCCCGGTCATCCCCATCGCCGCCCCGGCGTCCTTGAGGGCCGGGGACACGTTCGCGACCCCCGCGTAGGCCCCCGACAGGATCGGGGGGATCGCGAGCAGGACGAGCGCGATGATCGGCGGCACCAGTCCGAGCCCGAGCAGCAGGGTGAAGAGGGTGAGCAGGCCCAGCGTGGGCAGGGCGCGCAGCGCCCCGGCCAGGCCGACGACGACGCCGGAGCCGCGCCCCGTGTGCCCCACCCACAGGCCCAGGGGGACCGCCACGGCCAGGGCCACGGCCATCGTCACGCCGCTGTACGTCAGGTGCTCCAGCAGCCGGACGGGGATGCCGCCGGCCCCGGACCAGTTCTCGGGATCGGTCAGCCACTCCAGGGCGCCGCCGGCGAGGCTCACGCGACCGCTCCTCTGCGCACGCGCGGGACCGGGGCCGTGCCCGCCCGCTGCCAGCGCGTCAGGGCGCGGCCGGCCCCCCGCAGCACGAGGTCCATGAGCACCGCCAGGACCACGGTCAGGACGATGCCCACCGCGATCTCCTCGAGGATGGACCGGCGCAGCCCGTCGGTGAACAGGGTGCCGAGGGACTGCACGCCGATCACCGCTCCCACGCTGACCATGGAGATGTTGCTGACGGAGGCGACCCGCAGCCCGGCGACCAGCACGGGCACCGCGAGCGGCAGCTCGACCGCGAAGAAGCGCCGCAGCGGGCGGTAGCCCATCGCGGTGGAGGCCTGCAGGATGTCGCGGTCCACGGACTCGAAGGCGTCCACGGAGGAGCGCACCAGGATGGCCACGACGTAGACGGTCAGCGCCACGACCACGTTCACCACCGAGGTGATCTGCGTGCCGAGGAGCAGGGGCAGCACCACGAACAGGGTCAGGGAGGGGATGGTGTAGAGCAGGGAGGAGCCCGTGACGAGCACCGGGCGCAGCGTGCGGTTGCGGGCGGCGAGCCGCGCCACCGGGACGGCGACGAGGGCGCCGAGCAGCAGGGGCAGCACCGACTGGACGAGGTGCGTGCCCGTGAGCTCCAGGACGTAGGGCCAGTTCCGGCTCGTCCAATTCATCGGGGCGTCCGCCCGCCGAGCCGCGCGTCCTCGATGGCCGCGATGATCTCCCCCGGCTGCATGATCCCGACCGCCCGGCCGTCGTCGTCGACGACCACGGCGAGGCCCGACGGCGAGGACAGGGCCGCGTCCAGGGCGCTGCGCAGGGAGCTGCCGGGCCGGTGCAGGGTGCCGCCGACCACGGGGTCGTCCTCCGCGCCGGGCCGCACCCAGCCGCGGGGGGCGCCGTCGTCGTCGACCCGCAGCGTCCACCCGTCGGGGACGGGCCCGTCCCCGGTGCCGGCCACGCCCTGGGTGCCGTCCGGGCGCACGGTGGCCACCGGGTGCACGGGGATGTCGTGGGCCGAGTCGAAGGTCAGGGAGCGGAAGCCGCGGTCCCGGCCCACGAAGTCCGCCACGAAGTCGTCGGCGGGCGCGCGCAGCAGCTCCTCCGGGGTGGCGTACTGCGCCAGCCGCCCGCCGGTGGCGAAGACGGCCACCCGGTTGCCGAGCAGGATCGCCTCGTCGATGTCGTGGGTGACGAACACGATGGTGCGGTGCAGCCGGCGCTGGAGGTCCAGCAGCTCGCGCTGCAGGTCCTGGCGCACCACGGGGTCCACGGCGGAGAACGGCTCGTCCATGAGCAGGACCGGCGGGTCGGCGGCGAGCGCCCGGGCCACGCCCACGCGCTGCTGCTGACCGCCCGAGAGCTGGGAGGGGTAGCGGGAGCCCAGGGCCTCGGCGAGCCCCACGGTGCTCAGCAGCTCGCGGGCCCGCTCCCGCGCCTGCTTCCTCGGCACGCCGTTGAGCCGCGGGACGGTCGCGATGTTGTCCACCACGGTCCGGTGCGGCAGGAGGCCCGACTGCTGCATGACGTAGCCCATGGAGCGGCGCAGCTCGTGGGCGGGCACGGACGTGACGTCACGGCCCTCGACCGTGACGGAGCCGGAGGTGGGCTCCACCATGCGGTTGATCATCCGCAGGGAGGTGGTCTTGCCGCAGCCGGAGGGTCCCACGAACACGGTGAGGGACCCGCGGGGGATCTCGAGGTCGAGGGCCTCGACGGCCGTGGTCCCGTCCGGGTACGTCTTGCCGGCGCCCTCGAAACGGATCGCGATGTCGGTCATGGAGATCCTCCCGTTGCCGTCCGGCCAGTATAGGCAAGCACGGCGGACGCCCCGCTAGACTCGCGTCCACCGGAGGCGGATCCCGCGGGACCGCCGGCCGACGCGCGAGGAGGTGGACGGTGCACAGCCTGGAGCTGCTGCTCGGCGAGGACGCCGAGGCGGCCGTGCGCGCGGACTGGGACCGGCTGGCCGAGGCGGGACTGCCCAGCTCCGGCCGGCACCGCTCCGAGTCCAACCGCCCCCACATCACCCTGGTGGCCGCCCCGTCCCTGGCCCCGGAGACCGTGCCGGGGGTCGACGAGCGGGTCGCCGCGGCCGCCGGGTTCGTGGACCTGCCGCTGACCAGCGCGGGCGTGCTGCTGTTCGGTCCGGGCCGGGGCGGCTACGTGGTGGTCCGCCAGGTCGTGACCACCCCCGAGCTGCTCGAGCTGCACCGGCGGGTCTGCGACGCCGTGGGCTCGGTCCCCGGGCAGGCGCGCACCTCCTTCCCCGGGGCCTGGACGCCGCACATCACCCTGGCGCGCCGGATGCGCCCGGAGCAGGTGGCCGCCGCGCTCGACGTCCTCGCCCCGCACCCCGAGCCGCTGCGCGCCGTGGCGCTGCGCCGCTGGGACGCGGACGCCCGCACCGTGGTGCAGCTGGCCTGAGGTCCGGCCCCGTGCCGGCGACGGGTGCGGAGCCGCGTAGGCTCGGATCATGACGAGCGCACAGGACATCGCCACCTGGATGATCGACCGCATCCGGACCGAGGGACGACTGTCCCAGGACCAGGCCGTCCAGGACATCCCCGGGACCTTCGGCCCCGAGTGGGTCCGGACCCTGGAGAACGGGCACACCGGGATCAGCAAGGAGGTCCTCGCGGAGTTCCGCAAGGCCCACGGCGGCACGGTGCAGTGGGACCGCGACCGCCGCTTCTGGTCCCTCAAGAGCTGAGCCGCCGGGCCGATCCGCCGGGCGGCTCCCCCGGCACGGCCGGGGCTCCCCGCGTGACGGTGGACACCTCTTTCCGGCTCCGGCTATCCTAGGAGCAGAAGACGCCCATGAGCTGTGGTGGGAGAGTCCCGCCGGTGCACTCGGACCGGCGGGCGCCGTAGGAGCAATTCCTCCCCAGGAAACTCTCAGGCCCCCGTACCACCACGGATCGGCAACTCTGGAAAGCAGCCCGGCGCGCGTCGCCGGACTCACCGACGGTGCAAGCGGCTCCACGGCCGCGGAATCTCTCAGGTCCCAGACAGAGCGGGGAGGAACTCGAACCGATCCACGCCGCCCTGGCGTGCAGCACCCGGGAGTTCCTCATGACGATCCAGCTCGCCACCACGTCCCCGACCACCGTCTTCGCCGACCGGCACATCGGTGCCGGCTCCGACGCCGTCCGGACCATGCTCGCCCGCGTGGGCCGCACCAGCCTCGACGACCTGGCGGACGCCGCCGTGCCCGCCGACATCCGGCAGAACACCCCTCTGGACCTGCCCGCGGCGCTCAGCGAGCAGGAGGTGCTCGAGCAGCTGCGCGCCTTCGCGGACCGCAACACCACGGCCGTGCAGATGATCGGGCAGGGCTACTACGACACCCACACGCCCCCGGTGATCCTGCGCAACGTGCTGGAGTCCCCGGGCTGGTACACCGCCTACACCCCCTACCAGCCCGAGATCTCCCAGGGCCGCCTCGAGGCGCTGCTGAACTTCCAGACCATGGTCTCCGACCTCACGGGGCTGCCGGTGGCCAACGCCTCGCTGCTGGACGAGGCCACGGCGGTGGTCGAGGCCGTGCTCCTGATGCGCCGGGCCAACAAGGCCCGCGGCAACGGCGCGATCGTGGTCGACGCCGACATCCTGCCGCAGACCCTGGCCGTGGTGCTGGCCCGCGCCGAGGCGCTGGGCTTCGCCGTGCAGGTCGCCGATCTGACGGCGGGCCTGCCCGAGGGCGAGATCACCGGCGTGGTCCTGCAGCAGCCCGGGGTCTCCGGGCGGGTCGTCGACCACGCCGCGGTGATCGCCGAGGCCAAGGAGCGCGGGGCGATGGTCACGGTCGCGGCCGACCTGCTGGCCCTGACCCTGATCACCCCGCCCGGCGAGCAGGGCGCGGACATCGCGGTGGGCTCCTCCCAGCGCTTCGGGGTCCCCCTGTTCTTCGGCGGCCCGCACGCCGCCTACATGGCGGTGCGCTCCGGCCTGGAGCGCAACCTGCCCGGCCGCCTGGTGGGCGTCTCCAAGGACGCCACGGGACGGGCCGCCTACCGCCTGGCGCTGCAGACGCGCGAGCAGCACATCCGCCGGGAGAAGGCCACCTCCAACATCTGCACCGCTCAGGCGCTGCTGGCCGTCGTGGCCGGCATGTACGCCGTCTACCACGGCCCGGAGGGGCTGAAGGCCATCGCCCGGCGCGTGCACGGCCTCGCCCGCACCCTGGCCACCGTGCTGCAGGGCGCCGGCCACGAGCTCGTCGCGGAGCAGTTCTTCGACACCCTCACCGTGCGGGTCCCCGGCCGGGCGGAGCAGGTGGTCCGCGCGGCCGAGGGCCGCGGCGTGAACCTGCGGCTCGTCGACGCCGACCACGTGGGGATCTCCTGCGACGAGGCGACCACGGAGCAGCACCTCGTGCTCGTCGCCGAGGCCTTCGGCGTGGCGGACGCCGCCGCGGCGGTCGCCGCCGGGCCGCGCGGCCCGGAGCTGGACGCCGGGCTGCGGCGCACCACGGAGTTCCTCACCCACCCGGTGTTCTCCACCCACCGCTCCGAGACGCAGATGCTGCGCTACCTGCGGCGCCTGGAGAACCGGGACCTGGCCCTGGACCGGACGATGATCCCGCTGGGCTCCTGCACCATGAAGCTCAACGCCACCGCCGAGATGGCGGCCATGAGCTGGCCCGAGTTCGCCTCGATCCACCCGCTGGCCCCGGCCCACCAGACCACCGGCTGGCGCGAGCTGATCGCCGACCTGGAGGGCCGCCTGGAGGAGATCACCGGCTACGCGGCCGTGTCCCTCCAGCCCAACGCCGGTTCCCAGGGCGAGCTGGCGGGCCTGCTGGCCATCCGCGGCTACCACCGGTCCCGCGGCGAGGAGCAGCGCACCGTGTGCCTCATCCCCGCCTCGGCCCACGGCACCAATGCCGCCTCCGCGGTCCTGGCCGGCATGAAGGTCGTCGTGGTGAAGACGGCCACCGACGGCACGATCGACCACGCCGACCTCGAGGCGAAGATCGAGGCCCACCGCGACCAGCTGGCCGCCATCATGATCACGTACCCCTCCACCCACGGGGTCTACGACGCCGACGTGCGCCAGGTCTGCGACGCCGTCCACGCCGCCGGCGGGCAGGTGTACCTCGACGGGGCCAACCTCAACGCCCTGGTCGGGCTGGCCCAGCCGGGGAAGTTCGGCGGGGACGTCTCCCACCTGAACCTGCACAAGACCTTCTGCATCCCGCACGGCGGCGGCGGGCCCGGCGTGGGCCCCGTGGCGGTGGCCGCGCACCTGGCCCCCTTCCTGCCCGGCGACGCCACCCGCGCCGAGGCGGACGGGGAGTCCGGCGCGCCGATCTCCGCCACGATGTTCGGCTCGGCCGGCGTGCTGCCGATCTCCTGGGCCTACATCGCGATGATGGGCGGCGACGGCCTCACCCGGGCCACGCAGACCGCGCTCCTGACGGCGAACTACGTCGCCGCCGCGCTCGACGAGCACTACCCGGTGCTCTACACCGGCAACAACGGGCTGGTCGCCCACGAGTGCATCCTGGACCTGCGACCGCTCACGGCCCGCACCAAGGTGACCGCCGAGGACGTGGCCAAGCGGCTGATCGACTTCGGGTTCCACGCCCCGACCCTCTCCTTCCCGGTGGCCGGGACGCTGATGGTCGAGCCGACCGAGTCCGAGGACCTCGCCGAGATCGACCGGTTCATCACCGCGATGACCACCATCCGCGAGGAGATCGAGCAGGTCGCCCGCGGTGAGCTCAGCGCCGAGGACAGCCCCCTGCGCCACGCCCCGCACACCGCCGAGGTCGTGGCCGCGAGCGACTGGGACCGCCGCTATCCCCGCGAGCAGGGCGCCTTCCCCGTCCCGGAGCTGCGCCAGGACAAGTACTTCCCGCCGGTGGGCCGCATCGACGGCGCCGCCGGGGACCGCAACCTGATCTGCTCCTGCCCGGCCCCCGAGGCCTTCGAGAACTGATCCGGCACCGCACCGCCACGAAAGGCACGACATGAGCGTCAGCACCACCTCCCGCCACACCGCCCTGCACGACGAGCACGCCGCGCTGGGGGCGTCCTTCACCGACTTCGGCGGCTGGGACATGCCCCTGAAGTACGGCTCAGAGCTGGCCGAGCACCGCGCCGTGCGCACCGCCGCCGGTCTGTTCGACCTCTCCCACATGGGGGAGATCCGGGTGACCGGCCCGGACGCGGCGGCCTTCCTGAACACGGCCCTGGTGGGCAACCTCGCCGCCATCGCCGTGGGCCGGGCCAAGTACTCCCTCATCTGCACCCCCGAGGGCGGGATCATCGACGACCTGATCAGCTATCGGCTGGCCGAGCAGGAGTACCTGGTGGTGCCCAACGCCGGCAACGCGCCGACCGTGCTCGCCGCCCTCCAGGAGCGGGCCGCCGGCTTCGACGTCACCGTGGCCGACGAGTCCGCCGACACCTCGCTGGTCGCCGTCCAGGGCCCCGCCGCGCAGGCGATCCTGCAGGAGCTCGTCCCCGCCGAGCAGCAGGAGCTGGTCGCCGAGCTGAAGTACTACTCGGCCGCGCCGGTCACCGTCGCCGGGACCGACGTGCTGCTCGCCCGCACCGGTTACACCGGGGAGGACGGGTTCGAGCTCTACGTGCCCGACGCCCAGGCGGTGTCCCTGTGGCGGAAGCTCCTGGAGGCCGGGCAGGGCCACGGGCTCGTCCCCTGCGGCCTCGCCTGCCGCGACTCCCTGCGCCTGGAGGCCGGGATGCCGCTCTACGGCCAGGAGCTCACCCTGAACCTCACCCCCTACGAGGCCGGTCTCGGCCCGGTCGTCTCCTTCAAGAAGGAGGAGGACTTCGTGGGCCGCACGGCCCTGGAGGCCCGCAGGGGCGCCGGGACGGATCGCAAGCTGGTCGGTCTGCGGGGCGAGGGCCGGCGCGCGGCCCGCGGCCACTACCCGATCAGCGTGGACGGCGAGGTCGTCGGCGAGGTCACCTCGGGGGCGCTCAGCCCGACCCTGGGCTACCCCATCGCCATGGCCTACGTCGACAACGCGCACGCCGAGCCCGGCACCGAGGTGCAGGTCGACCTGCGCGGCAAGCCGGTCCCGTTCGAGGTCGTGTCCCTGCCGTTCTACCAGCGCGGGCAGTGACCCGGCCGGCTCCGGCAGCCCGTTCCACCACCAGTCGTCCTCCCCTCCTGCTGAAAGGTTCTCGATCATGAGCAACATCCCGTCCCACCTGCGCTACTCCGCCGAGCACGAGTGGGTGGACGAGTCCTCCCCCGTGAAGGTCGGCCTGTCCGCGATCGCCGTCGACGCCCTCGGCGACGTCGTCTACCTCGACCTGCCCGAGGCCGGTTCCACCGTGACCGCCGGCGAGGTCTGCGGCGAGGTGGAGTCCACCAAGTCCGTCTCCGAGCTCTTCGCCCCGGTCTCCGGCACGGTGGTGGACGTCAACGCGGCCGTCGTCGACGAGCCCGGGCTGGTGAACTCCGACCCGTACGGGGACGGCTGGCTGTTCACCGTGGAGGTCACCGACGAGGGCGAGCTGCTCACCGCGGAGCAGTACGAGCAGGCCCAGGAGGACCAGGCCTGAGCACGCCCCCACGAGCGCAGCAGGACGTCGGGACCCTGGGCGAGGGCTGAGCACCGGCCGCGCCCGGGTACCGTCGAGGACCGTGGTGCGGGCCGGGTCCCGGCCCGCACCACGACCGTTCCACCCACCACCGCCCCGCACCGGGGCACCACCTCCTTTGGAGCATCACCGTCATGGCCATCAGCGTCTTCGAACTGTTCACCGTGGGCATCGGCCCCTCGAGCTCCCACACCGTCGGCCCCATGCGCGCCGCACGGCGCTTCGCCGAGACCCTGACCGGGGACGGGCTGCTGGAGCTCACCGCGGACCTGCGCGTGGACGTCTACGGGTCGCTGGCCGCGACCGGCCGGGGCCACGGCACCTTCACCGCGATCCTGCTCGGCCTGGAGGGCTACGACCCCGAGACCGTGCTGCCCGCCGAGGTGGACGAGCGGCTCGCCGACCTCGCCGAGACCGGGACGCTGCGGCTGTGCGCGGCCCTCGGGCAGCGCAAGGACCTCCCCTACCGGGTCGAGGACATGGTGCAGCACCCGCTGACCGTCCTGGAGCGGCACACCAACGGCATGCGCTTCCAGGCCCTGGACGCCTCCGGCGCCGTGCTGGCCGACGAGACCTGGTTCTCCGTGGGCGGCGGCTTCATCGTCCGCGAGGGCCAGGAGGGCGCCGCCGCGGCCGAGCTGGACGCCGCCAGCGCCCAGGTGCCCCACCCCTTCCGCACCGCCGCACAGCTGCTGGCCCACTGCGAGCGCACCGGCCTGCCGATCAGCGGGGTGATGCTGGCCAACGAGCGGACCTGGCGCGACGAGGACGAGATCCGGCAGCAGCTGCTGCACATCTGGACCGTGATGGAGGAGTGCAAGGACTCCAGCCTCCGGCGCACCGGCCCGCTGCCGGGCGGGCTGAACGTGGCCCGCCGCGCCCCCGAGTGGCACCGGCGCCTGCGCACCGAGGACCCGGACCGGGACCCGGGCTTCTGGCCGGAGTGGGTGAACCTCGTGGCCCTGGCGGTCAACGAGGAGAACGCCTCCGGCGGACGCGTGGTCACCGCCCCCACCAACGGGGCGGCCGGCATCATCCCGGCGGTGCTGTTCTACGCCACCCACTACTCCCCCGCCGCCCGCGCCGCCGCCGCGAAGGGCCCCGAGGCGCTCGCGGCCGCCCGGCGGGACATCGTGGTCCGCTTCCTGCTCACGGCCGGGGCGGTCGGGGTGCTCTACAAGGAGCAGGCCTCGATCTCCGGGGCCGAGGTGGGGTGCCAGGGCGAGGTCGGCTCCGCCTCCTCGATGGCCGCCGCCGGCCTCGCCGAGGTCCTGGACGGGACCCCGGCCCAGGTGGAGAACGCCGCGGAGATCGCCATGGAGCACAACCTCGGGCTGACCTGCGACCCCATCGGCGGACTGGTGCAGATCCCCTGCATCGAGCGCAACGCGATCGCCGCGGCCAAGGCGATCAACGCCGCCAAGATGGCGATGTGGGGCGACGGCACCCACCGGGTCAGCCTCGACGAGGTCATCGTGACCATGCGCGAGACCGGCAGGGACATGAGCCACAAGTACAAGGAGACCGCCCTGGGCGGACTCGCCGTGAACGTCGTGGAGTGCTGACCGTGAGACGCTGAACCCGTCGGCCCGGACGGTCCTGTCCGTGCGGACCGGCGAGCAGCGTTGGCACCCACCGAGGAGACGAGACCGCACCGTGACAGCCCCCGCCCAGGACACCCGTTCCCCGCAGCGTCCCACCGCCCTGGTGGTGGGGGCCAGCGGCATCGCCGGTTCGGCGATCGTCGAGCAGCTGACCCGCACCGAGGACTGGGACGTGCTCGCCCTCTCCCGCAACCCCGTCCCCGGCAGCTCGGCCCGGCACCTCGGCGCCGACCTCCGCTCCCCCGAGAGCCTGGCCGCGGCCCTGGCCGGGGAGCGGCCCACGCACGTGTTCTTCACCGCCTGGTCCCGCCAGGCCACCGAGAAGGAGAACATCGAGGTCAACGCCGGGATGGTCCGCAACCTCCTGGCCGCCCTGGCCCATGCCCCGGTGGAGCACGTGGCGCTGATGACCGGGCTCAAGCACTACCTGGGCCCCTTCGAGGCCTACGGCAAGGGGGACATGCCCGACACCCCCTTCCTCGAGGAGGAGCCGCGCCTGCCGGTGGAGAACTTCTACTACGCCCAGGAGGACGAGCTCTGGGCGGCCGCCGGCCGCCAGGGCTTCCGCTGGTCCGTGCACCGGGCGCACACGGTCATCGGCCACGCGGTGGGCAACGCCATGAACATGGGGCTGACCCTGGCCGCGCAGGCGGCGATCTGCCGGGAGACGGGCCGCCCGTTCGTGTTCCCCGGCTCCGAGGTCCAGTGGAACAGCCTGACCGACATGACCGACGGGTCCCTGCTGGCCGAGCACATGGTCTGGGCCGCCACCGAGGAGGCCGCCGGCAACGAGGCCTACAACGTGGTCAACGGCGACGTCTTCCGCTGGCGCCGGATGTGGCCGGCGCTGGCCGACTGGTTCGGACTCGAGTGGGAGGGCTACCAGGACGCACCGCGGCCGCTGGAGCAGCAGATGCGCGGCGCCGAGGACGTCTGGGCCCGGATCGTCGCCGAGCACGGGCTCGCGGAGCCCGACCTCGCCCGCGTGGCCTCCTGGTGGCACACCGACGCCGACCTCGGCCGGCCCATCGAGGTGGTCGCCGACATGAGCAAGAGCCGGCTGGCCGGGTTCACCGGCTACCGCCGCACCCGGGACTGCTTCACCGGCCTCTTCGACCGCTACCGGGCCGAGCACATCATCCCCTGACCCCCAGACAGGGACCCGGGAGGGGTCAGCCGCCCACGCGGGAGAGGATCGCGGTGAGGGCGGTCCGCACCCCGGTGGAGAGCGTCGGCTCGATCGCCGGGGCGAAGAACGGCGAGTGGTTCACCGGCACGGGTCCCTCCCCCTCGAGGACGGCTCCGTCGTGGCCGCCGAACATCCAGAACACCGAGGGCACCCCGATCGCCGCGCCGAGGGCCCCGAAGTCCTCCGAGCCCATCATCGGTTCGACCTCCACCACGTTGTCCTCCCCCAGCACCTCGCGGAAGCGCTCGACGAGAGCAGCGGTGGCCGCCGGGTCGTTGTAGTTGCGGGGGAAGGTCGAGAGCTCCTCGATGGTGGGCTCCGGGGCCCCCGAGGCCGCCGCCTCCGCGGCGATGATGCGCCGCAGCGCGCCCAGGACGTGGTCCCGGACGGCGGGGTCGAAGGTGCGCACGTTGAGCGTGAACTCGGCCGAGGCCGGGATGATGTTCTCCTTGAGCCCGCCGTGGAAGGTCGCCACGGTGACCACCGCGGCCCGGCGCGCGTCGATCTCGCGGGAGACGATGGTCTGGATCCGGGTGATCATGTGCGCCCCGAGCACGATCGGGTCGGTGGCGTCCTGCGGCTGGGACGCGTGGGCCCCCTTGCCGTGGACGGTGACCCGCCAGGAGTCGGCCATCGCCATGACGTCCCCCGCAGCCCAGCTGACCGTGCCGGCCCGGGAGGGCATCACGTGCTGGCCGAGGACGACCTCCGGCAGCGGCGCCCGCTCCCACAGCCCGTCCTCGAGCATCGCCCGGGCGCCGGCGGCGGTCTCCTCCCCGGGCTGGAAGATCAGCACCACGGTCCCGGCCCAGGCCTCCCGCGCGCCGGCCAGCAGCTCGGCGGCCGTCAGCAGGGCGGTCATGTGCGTGTCGTGGCCGCACCCGTGCATCACGGGGACCTCGGTGCCGTCCTCCAGCCGCCCGGTGGCGGTGCTGGCGTAGTCCAGACCGGTGTCCTCGGCCAGGGGCAGGCCGTCGGTGTCGGCGCGGAAGGCCACCGTGGGCCCGTCCCCGTTGCGCAGCACCCCGACCACCCCGGTGCCGCCGCAGCGGAAGTTCTCGATGCCCAGGGCGGTGAGCCGCTGCTCGAGCAGGGCTGCGGTGGCGTGCTCCTGCATGGACAGCTCCGGGTGGGCGTGCAGCTCGCGGTACAGCAGGTGCATCCGCCGGCGCAGGTCGTCGGTCAGCTGGAGGTCCGTGGTGGTGCTCATGGTGCGGGGTCCTTTCGGGAGAACGGTGCTAGCCGATGCGGAGGTCGTCGGAGGAGGCCTCCGGCTGGGGCGCGACGGGATCGGCCTCGGCCGACCTGTCGCGCAGGAACCATGCCAGCACAGCGGTGGCGATCACCGCGATGGCGGTGCCGAAGAACGCCAGGGTGGGCACGGTCGGCACCAGCAGGAACACGACGGCCGCGGCGACGACGCCGGCGATCACCGTCATCCGCAGGTTGCGGGTCGAGACGACGGCCTGCACGAGCACCGCGCCCAGCACCGAGGGCAGGATGTAGGTCTGGACCACGGCGACGACGTCGGCGGGCACGACGCTCACCAGCCAGGAGCCCAGGAGACCGACCAGGACGAGCAGCGAGACCAGGTGCACCATGGCCGCTCCGCTGATGGCCATCACCGCCGCCAGCTCCCCGCGGCGGGTGCCGGGCTTCGCGCCGATGGCGGACTGGGCGATCAGCGCCGAGGGCAGCAGCTTGTTGGAGATGTTGCCGATCATGAAGGCCTGGTACATCGAGGCCTGGCCCAGGATCGGGTAGTAGGTCAGCGGCTCCACGATCCAGAGCACCCCGAAGGTGCCGGCGATGGCCAGCAGGGCGGTCCAGATTCGGGCCTGGTCCACGTCCAGGCCGGAGAAGAGCACGAGGTAGGCGGGGCCGGCCAGGGCGAAGAGCAGCCCGGCGATCATCGTCAGCCGGCCCCAGCGGGCGGTGGTCGCGTCGAACTGCTCCAGGGCGGGGACGGCGGCGGGGTTCACGGTGGTCATGGCAGAAGTCCTTCGGTGGGTCTGACGCACGGTCTCGGGCACGGGCTCGGGGACGGTCTCAGGCGGTCGGGAAGACGCCGGCGCCGACGGTGGCGTAGGTGACGACCAGCGCGGTCAGGATGGCGATGCCCAGCGCCCACTCGCGGATCCACTGCGCCCGGAGGGCCTTGGCGATGCCCAGGCACACCGCCATCACGGCCGCGGAGGCGAGGAAGGCCACCACGTGGTTGCCCGACTTCGGCAGCTCCCCGAGCCCGAGGGCGAAGAACGCCCCGAGCAGGGCCGCCCCGGGGACCACGGTCATCACGGCGGGGTTGACCTTGCGCAGGCTGACGTCGCCGCGCTTGAGCAGCGGGGTGAGGACCAGCGTGGCGAGCATCCACATCGCCCCGCCCAGGCTCATCGCCATGAACGCCACGGCGAAGACGCCCTGCGTGTACGTCGGGCCGCCCAGGTCGGCCCCCATGGTTCCCGCGGCGATGCTGGCCGCACCGGTCTCGAAGGACACCGACCCGATCAGCCCGATCCGCACCAGCACGGCGGGAGCGCCGAAGACGGTCAGCAGCGCGACGGCCACCAGGGCCACGGCCAGGGACGGCCCGATCGCCGAGACCGCCCCGGCGCGGAAGGAGGTCCTCAGCTCCGCCGGGCTCACCCCGGCGGCGGGGGCCGCCACACGGGCGGCCCGGACGTAGATGACGGTCTGCACGACGATGACGGCGAAGACGCCGAGGGCGCAGATCCACAGCACGGGCAGGTTGGCCACGGACAGGATGTCGGTGGAGGCGCCGTCGACAGCGGTGCGCAGGTTCATGGGAACTCCCGGAGGTGGTCGGATCGGCGGGGAAGGAGAGGCGGGGCCACGAGGAGTCCGTCGCCGGCGGACATCTGCTCCGAGCGTGACGTGACGCCGATCACTCTCATTGGAGATCTTCGATAAACTGCACCGAATGCACTCTCGACCGAAGGGACGAGCATGGAGCTGCCACCGGAGGACCTCGAGCTCGTGCACGCCCTGCAGATCGCACCGCGGGCGTCCTGGACCCAGCTGGGGGCCGCGCTCGGCCGCCATCCCACCACGCTGGCCGCCCGCTGGGACCGGCTCCGGGCCGACGGCCGCAGCTGGGTCACCGCCCACCTGGGCACCTCCGGCACGCAGGGCTGCGCCACCTTCATCGGCCTCGAGTGCCGCCCGGGCCGCCGGGCGGAGGTGCTGGAGCGGCTGTGCGCCGTCCCGGAGATCGGCACCGTGGAGGAGTCCGCGCGCGCCTGGGACGTCCGGCTCACCGTCCTCACCCGCAGCTGGGAGCAGATGACCCGGGACGTGCTGCCGCTGGTGCGCGCCGATCCGGCGATCCTGCGGGCCCAGCTCACGGTGGCCACCCGGCTCCACGCCATCGGCAGCAACTGGCGCCTGGACGTGCTTTCCCCGGAGCAGCAGCGCCGCGTGAGCGCACTGCGCTCGGAGGCGCACCGCCCGCACGGCGCCGTCCCCGCCCACCTCGAGGAGATGACGGCCGTGCTCCAGGCCGACGGGCGGGCCACCGCCGCGCAGATCGCCGCCGCGACCGGGACCCACCCGACGACGGCGGCCCGGCACCTGCGCCAGGCGCTCGAGACCGGCCTCGTGGCTCTCCGCTGCGAACTGGCCCAGCAGCACTCCAGCTACCCGGTGTCCTGCCAGTGGTACGTCCGGGTGCCGCCGGCGCAGCTCGAGGCGGCCGTGCGCTGCCTGCGCTCCCACCGGACGCTGCGCCTGTGCGCCTCGACCACGGGCGACACCAACCTCACCTTCCTGCTCTGGCTGCGCACCCCCGGGGACATCTTCGACGTGGAGGCGGAGCTGCAGGCCGCCGCGCCGGGGGTCCAGGTGGTCGAGTCCGACGTGGGGGTGCGGACCCACAAGCGCATGGGCTGGATGCTGCGCGACGACTCGACCGCGACCGGCGAGGTGGTGACCGAGCTCGGCCCGGCCGCCCCGTGACGCCGTGCGCGGTCCTCAGCCCCGGCCCGGCTCCCGCAGGAGGTCCGCCGGGACCAGGTGGGCGTCCCGGACGCCCTCGAGCAGCCGGGGGTCGACCGGCGTGCCGCGCCGGAGGACGCTGATCGTGCCGGCGGCCTCGAAGACCACGCACGCGACCTCGTCGGGGCTGCGCACCCCGGCGCCCCGCAGCGCACCGAAGAGCTCGGACTCCACCACGTGGACCCGGCGGAGGTTGGCCTCCAGGACCCGCTCGCCGGCCATCAGCAGCACCGCCCGGTTGTTCATCAGCGCCGACACGCGGATCCCCGCGCGGAGCCGGCCGAAGCCCGCCTCGAGCGCGAACAGCGTGCCGAGCCCCAGCACGCCCGCGGCGAGCGTGGGCGTGTCCCCCAGGACCGCGCGCCCGGCCACGGCACCGAGCATGACCACCACGACCGCGTCGAAGGTCGACAGCCGGGACAGCACGCGCTGCCCCAGGACCCGCACCATGAGCAGGAACGCCAGGTAGATCCCCACCGCCGAGGCCACCACCGCCAGCGCCCCCGGGGCGTCCACGCCGAGGCGCGCCACGGCGTCGTCGAGCACCGGTCAGACCTCCTGGTCCGCGAACTGGGTCTCGTAGAGCTCCGCGTAGCGCCCGCTCACGGCGAGGAGCTCGGCGTGCCGGCCCCGCTCCACGATCCGGCCGTCCTCGACCACCAGGATCTGGTCGGCGGAGCGGATGGTCGAGAGCCGGTGGGCGATGACCAGGGCGGTGCGCCCTTCCATCGCCTCGCCCAGTGCCGCCTGGACGTAGGCCTCGTTGGTGGAGTCCAGCGCCGAGGTGGCCTCGTCGAGGATCACCACGCGCGGGGCCGCGAGCAGCAGGCGGGCGATGGTCAGCCGCTGCCGCTCGCCGCCGGAGAGCCGGTAGCCGCGCTCGCCCACCACGGTGTCCAGCCCGTCCGGGAGGGAGCGGATCACGTGCTCCATGCGGGCCCGGGCCAGCGCGTCCCACAGCTGCTCGTCCGTGGCCTCCGGCTTCACCAGGGCGAGGTTGTCCCGGATCGACTCGTGGAACAGGTGCCCGTCCTGGGTGACCATCCCGATGGTCTCCCGCAGCGAGGCGAAGGTGGCGTCCCGCACGTCCGTGCCCCCGATCCGGACCGCTCCCGAGGTGACGTCGTAGAGCCGGGCCACGAGCTGGGCGATCGTCGACTTGCCCGCGCCGGAGGACCCCACGAGGGCCACCGTCTGCCCCGGCAGGACGGTGAAGCCCACGCCGTGCAGCACCTCCTCGCCGCCCCTGGTGTCGAGCACCGCGACGTCCTCGAGCGAGGCGAGCGAGACCTCCTCGGCGGAGGGGTAGGCGAACCGGACGTCGTCGAACTCCACCGACGCGGGCCCGGCGGGCAGCGACCGGGCCCCGGGCCGCTCCTGGATCAGGGGGACGAGGTCGAGGATCTCGAAGACCCGCTCGAAGCTCACCACGGCGCTCATGACGTCCATCCGGGCGTTCGCGAGCATGGTCAGCGGGGTGTACAGCCGGGTGAGGAGCAGGGCGAGGGTCACGACCGCGCCGGCGTCCAGGTTGCCGAGGATCGCCTGCGCGCCGCCGAGCCCGTAGACGAGCGCCAGGGCGAGCGCCGAGACCAGCGTCAGGGCCGTGACGAACACGGTCTGCAGCATCGCCACCCGCACGCCGATGTCCCGGACGCGGCCGGCACGGCGGGCGAACTCGGCGGCCTCGGCGTCGGGCCGGCCGAAGAGCTTGACCAGGGTGGCGCCGCCGGCGGAGAACCGTTCGGTCATCTGCGTGGACATGGACGCGTTGTGCTGGGCCGCCTCCCGCTGGAGGTTCGCCAGGCGCCCGCCCATGGCCCGGGCCGGGACCAGGAAGATCGGCAGCAGCAGCACGGACAGCGCGGTGACCTGCCACGAGATCGAGACCATGACGACGACGGTCAGGATCAGGGAGACGATGTTGCTCACCACGCCGGAGAGCGTGTTGGAGAACGCCCGCTGGGCGCCGATGACGTCGTTGTTGAGCCGGGAGACCAGGGCCCCGGTGCGCGTGCGGGTGAAGAAGGCGATCGGCATCCGCTGCACGTGGTCGTAGACGGCGGTGCGCAGGTCCAGGATGAGCCCCTCGCCGATCAGAGAGGAGAGCCACCGGTTGAGGATGCTCAGCCCCGCGTCCACGACCGCCACGGCGGCGATGGCCACCGCGAGCCATACCACCACGGAGACCGCGTCCCCGGCGTTGATCGCACGGACCACGTCGCCGGCCAGGATCGGGGTGACCACGCCCAGCAGCGCCGTGAGCACCGAGATCACCAGGAACACCGTGAGCCTGGTCTTGTGCGGGCGCGCGAAGACGACGATGCGCCGGAGCGTGCCCCGGTCGATCTTCCGGTCCTTGACGTCCTGGCCCTGGACGGTGCGCCACAGCACCATGTACGGCGAGTTCTGCATGCTCATGCGGCCAACCCCGATCTGCGGGGATCGCCCGCGCTGCACCAGACGCGGCACCGTGGTGGTCGTGCGCGCCGCGCCGCCACCGATTTTACGCGGCCGCGCCGACACGTCCGCGCCCGCCCGCCGCGGCCCGCCGACGGAGCGCCGGACGACGACGGGCCCCCGCGCCGCAGGATGCTGCGGGCGGGGGCGGGTCGCTCCGGCGCGGGAGGGGTCAGGCCCGGGCGGACCCGCGGCGCCGCGCCGCGACCAGGTGGTCCAGCGACCAGCGGCCGGCACCGGCCAGGACGAAGAGGACGGACGCGGCGGCGAGGAGCAGGACGAGCTCGACCCCGCCGTCGGCGGCGAAGAAGCCCGCGGGAAGGTGCACCAGCACGAGGGCGCCCAGCATGGTCAGGGCGAGCAGGGCGGCGACCACGCGGGTGCCGAGCCCCAGGAGGAGCATCAGCCCGCCCACGAGCTCGAGGACGGCCGCGACGGGCGCGGCGAGCTCGGCCGCCGGGACGCCCATCTGGGCGAAGGAGGCCTGGGTGCCGGCGACGGTCCACTCGGTGACCTTCTGCCAGCCGTGCAGGAGGAACGTGGTGCCGAGGACGACGCGCAGGACGGTCAGGCCGAGGGTCGCGGCCGAAGAGTCGGCGGTGGGGACGGTGGGGGCGGAGGAACGGGCGGAGGACGTGCGCTGCGGCACCTGTGTTGTGGACATGTCACCACAGTAGGGGGCAGATACTTTCCGTGTCAAGCTTCTAGGTGAAGGGGGCCCGGTGTCACGGCTGGTCCGAGGCCAGTCCCCGGGCCGTGGGGCCGGCCGCGGCGTCGTCGACCATGCGGCCGATCAGCGCGAGCTGCTGGACCTGCACCGGCGTCAGCCGGTCGATCACCGTCCGCCGGACGTGCTCCACGTGGCCCGGGGCCACCTGCTGGACCCGCTCCAGGCCGCGGTCGGTGATCTCCGCGAGCACCACCCGCTTGTCCTGCTCCCCACCGGCGCGCACCACCAGGCCGTCCCGCTCGAGACGCGCGACGATCCGGGACAACCGGGACTGGGAGGTGTTGGTGGCCGCCGCGAGGTCCGACATGCGCCGGCGCCGGTCGGGGGCCTCCGAGAGCATCGCGAGCACCAGGTACTCGGCCAGGCTGAGGTCCGCCTCCGCCTGCAGCTGGGACTCGATGCTGCCGGGCAGCGTGAACATGATGGAGACGAGCGCCAGCCAGGCCTCGCGCTCCTCGGGGGACAGCCATCGGGTCTCGGTCATGGCCCGATTCTACGAGCCGATCCTTGACGCCTCATGGGAACGCGTCCGCCGAGCGCGCCCCATAATGGAACCCATGGACTCCCTCGGCACCTGGCCCCGGCCCGTACCCGCGGACGACCGCGACTTCGACGTCCAGGTCATGCGGCGGCTGCGCACCGCTCCCGGCGAGGACGGGGCGCCCGACCGCCCCTCCCTGGGCGAGCGCCTGGGCACGTCGCTGCTGCTGGTGGTCCCGGTGCTGACCGCGCTCGCCGTGGTCCTGCTGTGGCAGCAGTGGTCCCGGTCCGGCTCGGTGCTCTACCTCGCCCTCGTCGCCGTGGTGCTGGTGGCCACGGCCCTGTGGTGGACGGCCCGGCTCAAGCGCGCCTTCAGCACCGCGCAGGGCCGGCTGGGCGCCCGCCTGGCGAACGTCGTGGAGCACGGCGTGGGCGTCGTCCGGGAGGTCGCCCTCGAGCCGGTCGCCGAGGACGCGTCCGCCGCCGGGCGCACGGGCGGGAGCACGGGCGGGAGCACGGCGGCGGACGCGGCGACGGACGGCGGCCGGGTCCGTGCCCGGCTGGAGCTGTCCGTGACCCCGGTGCGGGGGGACCGCTTCAGCACCTCCGTGGAGGCCCTGTACGACGCCGACGCCGCGCTCCTCCTGGAGACCGGCTCGCACGGGCCCGTCCGCTTCCTGCGCGACGACCCGGAGGGCACCACCGTGATCGACACCCGGCTCTCCGAGGAGCAGGTCGCGCAGGTCTACCGGGGCGCAGCCCTCAACTGAGGGCGGCGGCTCACTCGTCGCGCCGGCCGGCCGCCCGCTGCTCCTTCTCGACCCGCAGCCGGAGCTGGTCGCACAGGTCCTCGCCCGCCCGGAGCAGCTCCGGCATCCGGTGCCGCTCCGTGGTCTGGGCGCGGAAGGCGTCCGCCACGCCCACCCCGTGCCCGGCGCGGCGGACGAGCTCGACCGGCAGACCGGCCCGCAGCGTGCCCGGCTCCAGGACCTTGAGGTAGGCCCCGGAGCGGCCCCGCTCCGTGAAGCGGCGCAGCCAGCCGCGCACCTCCATGCTCGCGCGGAACGTGCCGCAGGGGATGCGGGCGTCCGTGACCTGCAGCAGCACCCCGCCGATGCGCCAGACGTCGCCCAGCCGCGCGTCGTCGACGTCGACGCCCGAGAGCGTGAGGTTCTCCCCGAAGGAGCCGTCGGGGATCTCCCGCCCCAGCTCCTGCGCCCAGAAGTCCAGCTCCTCGCGCGCGAACGCGTACACCGCCTGGTCCGTGCCGCCGTGGTACTTGCCGTCCCCGATGAAGTCCCCGGCCAGGCCAGAGCCGACACCACCCCTGCGGGGGCCCGGGTCGCGGACCTCCACCGGTCCGTCCACGGGGCGCTTGCGGATGCCGGTGGCGCGGTTCGGCCGGGCGGGGTTGACCCCGGACCGTCCCACGTTGACGCTGTGCACGCGTCCGGTCACGGCCGGACGTCCTCGCCGGGGCGGCCGGCCTCGTCCTCGGTGCGCTCCTCCAGCTCGTTGTGGTGGGTCGGGGAGTAGACCGCGGAGCCGATGAGGTACCCGGAGCGGGCCAGCGCCATGCTGCCCACGGCCGAGGTCACCAGTTGCAGGACCACCGCGACGATCAGCTTCACCGCGTTCTCCACGCCGGGCAGGAAGAAGAACGCCCCGGTGAGGACGAACGAGACGCCGAGGCCCGTGGCCGTGGCGACCGCCGAGGACCGGGTGTAGAGGTCGGGGAACCGGGTGATCCCCACCGTGGCGCTGAGGAAGATCAGCGAGCCCAGGACGATGAACGCCTGTCCCACCACGCTCATCCACAGGGTGTCGTGCATGATCGGGTCGAAGTCCACGGTCACCGCCTTCCCTTGGTCAGTGCGCGTGCCAGGGACAGGGTCGCCAGGAAGCCCACGAGGGTGGCGATGAGGACCAGGTCGAAGACCGGAGGGCTCATCGCCAGCACGCCGAACAGGGCGATGAGCCCCACCACGGAGGAGAACAGCAGGTCCGCGGCGATGGCCCGGTTGGCGTCGTTGGGGCCGCGGAACATCCGCACCCCCGCGACGAGGACGGAGGCGGCGAGCACCAGCACGCCGAAGAGGATGCCGATCATCGGGGTCCCCCTCCCGGTCGGATGCCGTTCAGCATGTGGGTCTCCATCTCTCGCAGGCCCGACCGGGCGTCCTGCGGTCCGTCCGAGTACATGGCGTGCACGAAGATGTCGTAGCCCTCCGTGCCCGGAGCCCCGTCGTCCCCCGTGCCCACGTCGACCGCGGGACCGTCCGCGCCGCCACGGGTCCGGGCCACGGTGGCCAGGGTCAGGGTCCCAGGGGTCAGGGTGATGAGCACGCTGAGCAGGACCGTCTCGAACTCGCTGCGGCACCGGGTCCGGTAGCGGACCACGATGGGCGAGGACCCCTGACCCGGGGTGAGCACGTCGCGGGTCACCGCGGCGTTGGAGAGGACCAGCTCCCAGGCGTACCAGAGCAGGAAGCCGATCAGGCGCAGCGGCCAGGTCAACCACTTCACGAGTTCACCACCGCCTCCACGAACGCGCTCGTGTCCACGAGCCCGTCCGCCGCCGTGGCGGCGACGCCCAGCAGCAGCTCACCGCCCACACCGAGGACGAGGGTGACGACCGCCAGGACGAGGGCCGGTGCGATGAGGCCCACCGGGATGCGGCGCTCCTTCGTGCCGTCCGCGGCGACGACCTCGCTCGACGAGTCCTCCGGATTCCCCAGGAACATCTTCCCCCAGATCTTGAGCAGGTACAGGAGCGTGAACAGGCTGACGCCGACCGCCACGAGGGCCACCACGACCTGCTGCTCCTCGAACGCGGCCAGGATCAGCGCCAGCTTGGCCACGAACCCCGAGAACGGCGGGATGCCGGTCAGGGACATGGCGGCGGCGAAGAACACCACGGCGGTGAGCGGCTCCCGCCGCAGCAGTCCCGTGACCTCGCCCAGCGGCTGCCGCCCGTAGGCGATCTCCACCGCACCGGTGGACAGGAACAGGGACACCTTCACCACCGTGTGGTGCAGCAGGAAGAAGATGCCCGCGGTGAGTCCGGCGGCCCCGAACAGGGCGACGCCCAGCAGGATGTAGCCGATCTGGCTCACGGTGGAGTAGGCGAGGATCGCCCGCGCGTCCCGCTCCCCCACGGCGCCGAGCACACCGACCACCATCGAGACGGTGAAGACCACCAGCCCGATCCACAGGTACTGCTCCGCGCCGTCGAAGATCACGGCGTAGATCCGGTAGATCGCGTAGACCGCGATCTTCGTGTGCAGCCCCGAGAACAGGGCGGTGACGGTGGGCGACATGAAGGGATAGGTGCGCGCCAGCCACCCGTGCACGGGGACCACCGCCGCCTTCACGGCCAGGGCGGTGAGAGCAACGGCGACCGACACGGCCACGGCGGTGGACTCCGCGGCCCGGCCCGCCAGCTCGGCGAGGTTCACGGTGCCGGCCGTGCCGTAGACGAGCCCCACCCCCGCGAGGAAGATCGTGGAGGCCAGCAGGTTGACGCTCACGTAGATCCGCGAGGACGTGACCTGCATCAGCCGTCCCCGGCCGCGGTGGGCCAGGATGATCAGCGCGTAGGACGGCACGAGCATGACCTCGATGAACACGAACAGGTTGAACAGGTCCGCCGTGAGCAGGGCTCCGTTGAAGCCGGCCGTGAGCACGAGCACCAGGGGGCCGAAGTAGCGCTTCTCCGCCTGCCCCGAGACCACCCCGAACCAGGAGCTGACCAGGGTCACGAAGCCGGTCGCGGTGAGCATGAGGGCGGTGAACAGATCGGCCGCGAAGGGGATGGCGATGCCGGCGGGCCAGCCGCTGATCCGGTGGGCCAGCACGGTGCCGCCGTCCAGGAGGGTGGCCACGAGCCACACGGCCCACACCACGTCCGCCCCGAGGACGGCGAGCAGCCCCGCCTTGCCGATCCGCCCGGAGCCGCCGGCGAGCACCAGCAGACCGGCGGCCAGCAGCGGGACGATGACGAAGAACGGGATCAGGTCCGCGCTCATGCGCGACCACTTTTCGAAATGATTTTCGCCTGGATCGAGGACTCGCTCTCGTTCCTGCCGCCCCTCGCCTTCCTCGTGGCGGTCCGCGTCGCCGGCCGGCGCCCTACGCCCCGCCACCCCTACGGCTACCACCGCTCCGTGGGCGTGGGCCACCTCGTGGCGGCGGTCGCGCTCCTGGCGATGGGCGCGTTCCTCGTGGTCGAAGATCGGAAGAGCACACGTCTGAACTCCAGTCACGTCCGCCACGACCTCCAGGACCGAGCGCCCCCGCACGGGCGCGGCGAGCGCCTGCTCGAGCTCGGCGACGCCGGCCGCACGCCGGTGGGCCACGCCGTAGCCGGCGCACAGCGCGTCGAGCCGGGC